>JAFAAW010000100.1 GCA_023426365.1 Pseudomonadota bacterium | reverse complement strand
CATCTCCAGGATCGCCGCCCTTCAGGCGCACATCGCCCAATGGCCGTCGCGCTTGCGGTAGGTCTGGTGGCGGACCGGATGGAAGCGTTCGCCCGACCAGCCGCGCACCTCGACCGCCACGTCGGGCATGGCGATGCGGATGATGCCATAGCCGTTGGCATCCTCGCGCAGGCGGGTGGAACAGGCGGTGGAGGCCTGCACCAGGATGCAGGTGCCCTGGCCGTGGCCGGCGATCAGTTCCAGATGGGCGCGGTGGACATGGCCGGTCAGGACCAGATCGATGCCGCGGTCGGCCAGCGCCTCGAACGGATGGCCCGACAGGGCGGTGGCCGGCGGGTGGTGCAGGAACGCCACCTTACACGCCTCGGGCGGTGCGTTGGCCAGTACCGTTTCGATGTGATCCAGGTGGCCTGACCGCAGCTTGCCGCTTTTCCAGCGCAGGTGACGGGTGCTGTCCAGGCCGACCACCACCAGCCGATCGTCGCGATAGACCGGCCATTCCGAATGGCCGGGCAGGTGATGCGCGAAGCGGGCGCGCGGCCGGAACAGGCGGCTCAGGGGGCGGTACAGCGGTGCCAGATCGTGATTGCCCGGCACCACCAGGGCCGGGGCGGGCAGGCGGTCCAGAAAGGCCCTGGCCTCGGCGAACTGATAGGTCCGCGCCCGCTGGGTCAGATCGCCCGAGACGATCACCAGATCGGGCTTCTGCTGCGCCAGGTCGTGCAGCAGCGCCGTCACCACCGCGGCGTCGGTGCGGCCGAAATGCAGGTCGGACAGGTGGGCGAGAACGGGCACGGCGTCACCTTTCCTGGGGGCGGGCGTCGTTGTCGGTGGTGGTCGGCATCAGCACCTTCAGGCCGCCGGGGCGCAGCTTGAACACCAGCGGCGAGCGCAGCACCGTGACCTCGCCATCCAGCGAGACCATGACACGCCGCTTGCGGCTGATGACGCGAACCTCGTCAACCTTGAAGGTGTCGAGCAGGCTGCTTGCGTTCCAGGCCCCCACCAGGGCACGCAGCGCCAGCCATAACAGCCCCAGCCGGCTGCTGACCTTGGCCACATGGACCACCAGTTCGCCCCTGTCCAGCGCCGCCCGGGTGGGGGGCAGCATCTGTTCGTGCCAGGCATTGTTGGAGATCACCAGCAGCGGGGTGTTGAACGTCCTTTGCCGGCCGTCGGCCGACAAGGTCACCCGCACCAGCGGATAGCGGCGGAACGCCCGCAGCGCGGCCAGGGCGAAGGCCGGCCATTTGCGATAGCCGCCGCGCTGCATCTTGTCGCGCCGCCGCACGATCCACGGATGCATGCCCAGCGACGCCCAGATGGCGAAGGGCAGGCCGTTGACCTCGGCCAGGTCGATGCTGGCGGCATGGCTGTGCGCCAGCAGGCGGGCCGCCTCCAGGGGATCGAGCGGCAGGCCCAGGTCGCGGGCCAGCAGGTTCAGGGTCCCCAGCGGCAGGATGCCCAAGGGGCGGTCGCGGCCCAGCCCGGCCAGGATGGCGGTCAGGATGGTGCCGTCGCCGCCGCCGCATACCACGGTGTCCAGGTCGGTGCGCTGGGCCAGGGCGGACAGCGTGCCGGCAAGGTCGCGCCGGCCACAGATGCAGACCTCGACCGCGTGGCCGGCCGCCCGGAAGATCTCGGCGATGGCGGCCACCGTCGGCTCCAGCGCCATGCGGTTGAAGGTTCCGGCGGAGAGATTTACGGCTAGGGCGATGCGCATGTCGAATGACATGCGCCGATCAGCCGTTCTGTCAACCGTAGAACACGTGCTAGGCCATATTGAAAAAGTTCTCGGACCCACGCATGCTCTGGCCGTCGTCTTGCTCCATCAGGGGGAGAGGGCGGCAAGGCTGAAATCGCCCAAGGGAGGAAGGCGCAAATGTATAATCCTTACGAACAGAACCTTGAAAAGAATGCGGCCAATTTCGTTCCCCTGACTCCCCTGCAGTTCCTTGAGCGTGCGGCCTCTGTTTATCCCAACCGCACCGCGGTCATTCATGGCGACGTCCGCCGCACCTGGGGCGAGAGCTACAAGCGTTGCCGTCAACTGGCCTCGGCGCTTGCCAAGCGCGGCATCGGCGTGGGCGACACGGTGGCCGTGATGGCCCCCAATATCCCCGAGATTTTCGAAGCCCATTTCGGCGTGCCCATGATCGGCGCCGTGCTGAATGCGCTGAACATCCGCCTGGACGCCGAGGCGCTGGCCTTCATCCTCGAACACGCTGAAGCCAAGGTGCTGATCACCGACCGCGAGTTCTCGGGCGTGATCAAGAAGGCGCTGGGCATGATCGGCCGCAAGCTAATCGTCATCGACATCGACGACCCGACCGTCAAGACCGGCGAACTGATCGGCGAATGCACCTACGAGCAGTTCCTCGCCACCGGCGACGCCGATTATGCGTGGCGCTGGCCGGCCGACGAATGGGATGCCATTTCGCTGAACTACACCTCGGGCACCACCGGCAATCCCAAGGGCGTGGTCTACAGCCATCGCGGCGCCTACATCAACGCCATCGGCAACGTCGTCACCTGGGGCATGAGCGGCCATCCGGTCTATCTGTGGACCCTGCCCATGTTCCACTGCAACGGCTGGTGCTTCCCGTGGACCATCACCGCCATGGCCGGCACCCATGTCTGCCTGCGCCGCGTCGATGCCGCCAGCATGTTCGCCGCCATCGCTGAACACAAGGTCACCCATCTGTGCGGCGCCCCCATCGTGATGGGCATGCTGATCAACGCCTCTGACGCCGATCGCAAGCCGCTGCCGCACACGGTCGAGTTCATGACCGCCGCTGCGCCGCCGCCGGCCGCGGTGATCGGCCGCCTGGAAAGCCAGGGCTTCAAGATCACCCACGTCTACGGCCTGACCGAGGTTTATGGTCCGACCACCGTGTGCTCGTGGCATGAAGAATGGGACGAGCTGCCGCTGGACGAGCGGGCGCGCCTGAAGTCCCGCCAGGGCGTGCGCTACGTCATGCAGGAAGGGCTGATGATCGCCGATCCCACTACCTTGGAGCCGGTGCCGAAGGACGGCGCCACCATGGGCGAGGTGTTCTTCCGCGGCAACGTGGTGATGAAGGGCTACCTCAAGAACCCCAAGGCCAGCGACGAGGCCTTCTCGGGCGGCTGGTTCCACACCGGCGACCTGGGCGTGTGGCACGCCGACGGCTATATCGAGCTGAAGGACCGCTCGAAGGACATCATCATCTCGGGCGGCGAGAACATCTCCACCATCGAGGTCGAGGGCGTCCTCTACCAGCACCCGGATGTGGTCGAGGCCGCCGTGGTCGCCCGCCCCGACGAGAAGTGGGGCGAAACGCCTTGCGCCTTCATCAACCTGAAGGAAGGCTCGGCGGTGACGGACAAGGAGGTCATCGCCTTCTGCCGCGAGCGTCTGGCCCACTTCAAATGCCCGCGCACCGTGGTCTTCGGGGCGCTGCCGAAAACCTCGACCGGCAAGATCCAGAAGTTCGTGTTGCGTGAGATGGCGAAGAAGCTTAACGCCTAATAATTGTCATCCCATTGATGTGCGACGCCCGGAAGCCACGCTTCCGGGCGTTTTGCATTTGGCACAGTTAATTTGTGGATTTGACCGCCGGGAGATTTGCTTGGTAACGTGCGTGCCCTGGTTATCAAGGGGGGTAACATGGGGGACGCAGCACAGGGGGCGCTGCCTTTCATGCAACGGGGGTTGGCGGAACGCCTGATCTGTCTGCACGACGAGATCAAGGGCGACGCCTCGCTTGCGGCGCTCAGCCGCATCGCCGTTGCGCTCTACGACGACAGTTCCGATCTTCTCAAGACCTTCATTCATTCCTCGGACGGCGATTCGCCGCTGGAACACGTGGTGGCCCGGCTGTCCGACATGCCCAGCCTGCAGCAATTGGCCTGGACCGGCGCCCGTCGCACCATCAACGATCTGGCGGCGGCGGCCGAGGCGGGCCAGGAACACGCGGCCAAGCTGGTGGCGTCGGGTTATCGCTCCAGCTACACCGTGCCCATCATGAACAAGGGCACGTTCTACGGCTTCCTGTTCTTCAATTCCTTCCTGCCTCATTTCTTCGTGGCCCCGGTCCTGGCGCGGCTGCGGCCCTATGCGGACCTGATCGCCATGGTCGTCATGCGCGAGCTGGACACCGTGCGGATGATGCAGGCGGCGGTAAAGGTCATCCGCTCGGTCAGTTCGGCGCGGGACGAGGAAACCGGCTCGCATCTGGCCCGCATGGCGCGCTATGCCCGCATGATCGCGTCCAAGCTGGCGGAGCGGCGCCAGCTTTCCGACGAATTCGTCGAGTTCGTGTTCCAGTTCGCGCCGCTGCACGACGTGGGCAAGGTGTCGGTGCCCGATTCCATCCTGCTCAAGCCCGGGCGGCTGACGCCCGAGGAATTCGAGGTGATGAAGACCCATGTGGACAAGGGCGTCCAGATCGTCGATCTAATGATCCAGGATTTCGGACTGCGCTCGATGCCGCATTTCGACCTGCTGCGCAACATCGTCGCCTATCACCACGAGGCGCTGGACGGCTCGGGCTATCCTTACGCCCTGTCGGGCGACGCCATTCCCATCGAGGCGCGCATCGCCGCCGTGGCCGACGTGTTCGACGCGCTCACCTCGGAGCGGCCGTACAAGGCGGCGTGGAGCAACGAGGAGGCGCTGGACCTGCTGCGCCGTCAGGCGGGCGTCAAGTTCGATGCCGACTGCGTGGCCGCCCTGGCGGACAACATGGATACGGTGCGCGAAATCCAATCCCGTTTCGGAGAAACGATTTTCGACTGAGGGTGTAGTGGCCGCACGGGTCTTTGACGAATTGGGCGTAACCGGACTATCATGCGCATAAAACGGGGCCGGCAAGGCTCGGGAGCGGGGAGTTCGCCCATATGAGGTCTGGGACATTGGGTGCGGCAAAGGCCGGGGCGCCAGTGCATAGTTTCCGCCCGGTCCACCAGGGGCTGGCCGAGCGCCTGGCCTGTTTCCATGACGAGATCAAGCGCGATTTCGACGGCATCAACCGCATCGCCATCGCCATCTACGACGTCAGCACCGATCTGCTGAAATCCTTCGTGGATTCAAGCGAGGGCGACAACCCGTTCGAGCATGCGGTGGCCCGGCTGAGCGAGCTGAAGCCGCTCGCCACGCTTGCCCGCACCGGCGGCCGGCGGGTGATCAACGACATGGCCAGCCACCCGGCGGGAACGCCGGCTCATGCCCAGCGGCTGCTGACGGCCGGTTACCTGTCCAGCTATACGGTGCCGATTTTCCACAAGGGCACGTTCCACGGCTTCATCTTCTTCAATTCCTTTGAGGCGGGCTATTTCACCCCGGCGGTGGTGCAGCGTCTGCGCGCCGCGGCCGAGGTGGTGTCGCTGCACACCATCATGGAACTGGACGCCGTGCGCATGATCCAGGCGGCGGTGCAGACCGTGCGCCAGATCAGCCGGGCGCGGGACGAGGAGACGGGCGCCCATCTGGAGCGCATGGCCCGCTATGCCCGTCTGATCGCGCTGCGGCTGGCGCCGCGCCGCGGGCTGTCGGACGATTGGGTGGAATTCCTGTTTCAGTTCGCGCCGCTGCATGACGTGGGCAAGATCGCGGTGCCCGATCACATCCTGTTCAAGCCTGGACGGCTGACGCCCGAGGAATTCGAGGTGATGAAGACCCACGTCGCCAAAGGCTGCGAGATCGTGGACACCATGACCGAGAATTTCCGCATCGGCGGCGCGGCCTACGTGCGGGTGCTGCGCAACGTGGTCGCCCATCATCACGAAGCCATCGACGGCACCGGTTATCCCCACGGCCTGGCGGGCGAGGCCATCTCGCTCGAAGGGCGGATCACCGCCGTGGCCGACGTGTTCGACGCGCTGACCTCGGTGCGCCCCTACAAGAAGGCATGGTCCAAGCAGGAGGCTTTCGCCTTCCTGGTGGAGCAAAGCGGCAAGAAGTTCGACAAGGACGCGGTGGACATCCTGATCGCCAACGAAGCCGCCATCGCCGACATCCAGCGGCAATTCGCCGAAACCGTCGCGGATTGACCGTCCCTTAACCGTAGGCGCCTTACAAACCGACATCCGGCAGGGGAGATGGAATGATGCGGCGTGGTCTTGCGGCTGTGGCGACCGTCGTGATGGTCCTGGGGGCCGCGGCCCGCGCCGAGGCCGGATCGGCCGCCGATCCATGGGCGGGGGTCAAGGTGCCCGCCTCGGGCGGGGCGCAGTCGCTGGGATCGCCGGCCGCCGGCTGCATCGCGGGCGCCGAGGCCCTGCCGCTGGACGGCGAGGGCTATCAGGTGCTGCGGCCGCAGCGCAACCGCTTCTGGGGGCATCCGCGCACCATCGCTTTCGTTCAGCATTTGGGGCGCGCGGCCCTGGCCGGCGGCTACGGCCCCCTGCTGGTGGGCGACATGTCGCAGCCGCGCGGCGGCCCCATGTCGTTCGGCCACGGCAGCCACCAGAACGGTCTGGACGTGGACATCTGGTTCCGCTTGCCCGGACAGCCCTGGAGCGCCGAGCAATTGCAGCGCCCAGAGCCGGTGTCCATGGTGCGCGGCACCCAGGTCAACCCCGAGACCTGGACCGTGGTTCACTATCAGTTGCTCAAGCTGGCCGCATCGTCGCCCGAGGTGGACCGCATCTTCGTCAATCCGCCCATCAAGGCCGATGCCTGCCGCCGCGCCGGTGCCGACCGGGCGTGGCTGGCCAAGCTGCGCCCCTGGTGGGGGCATGACGAGCACTTCCACGTCCGCCTGTCGTGCACCGACGGCGATATTGGCTGCGTGTCGCAGGCCCCGGTTCCCGACGGGGACGGCTGCGGCGGCGAACTGGCGTCGTGGAATGCCAAGCCGGTCGTGTTGCCGGCACGGGCCAAGGACCGTCCCAACCGCCGCAACCCGGTGCTGCCGGCCGCCTGCGCGGGCGTGTTGCGCCAGCCCGGCGTGATCGAGGCCGGCGCTCGCTGATCCGTCCGCGCACCCGTCCGTCGAGCCGACGGTGCGGATCAGCCCAACAGCCCCTTGCCAAAAGTCGTTCAAGGCGCTACATACCCGCCCACCAAACCGCACGCGGGTTCGCGGCGGCGTGTTCGCACGTCTTCCGCTTCCGGTGCCGCCCAATGGGGCGGCCATTGCCCGCGGAGGCTCAACCGGAGAAAAGAAGGGATTCTCTCCATGGCTCTGCCGACCTTTACCATGCGCCAGCTCGTCGAAGCTGGTGTTCACTTCGGCCACAACACCCGCCGCTGGAACCCGAAGATGGCTCCGTTCCTCTTCGGCATCCGTAACGGTATCCACATCATCGACCTGCAGCAGTCGGTGCCCATGCTGCACGCCGGCATGACCGCCGTGCGCAACGTCACCGCCAACGGCGGCCGCGTCCTCTTCGTCGGCACCAAGCGCGCCGCGTCGGACATCGTCGCCGACGCCGCCAAGAAGTGCGGCCAGTACTACGTCAACCACCGTTGGCTGGGCGGCATGCTCACCAACTGGAAGACCATCTCCAACTCGATCAAGCGTCTGCGCGAGCTGGACGAGCAGCTGGCCTCCGGCGCCCTGTCGGCGCTGACCAAGAAGGAGCAGCTGGTCCTGTCGCGCGAGAAGGAGAAGCTGGATCGCGCGCTCGGCGGCATCAAGGACATGGGCGGCCTGCCGGACATCCTGTTCATCATCGACACCAACAAGGAGTCGCTGGCGGTTCAGGAAGCCAACAAGCTGGGCATCCCGGTCGTCGCCATCCTGGACTCCAACTCGGACCCGGCCGGCATCCAGTTCCCGATCCCGGGCAACGACGACGCCATCCGCGCCATCCAAACCTATTGCGATCTGATGGTCGGCGCCGTGCTGGACGGCATCCAGGCCGAGATCGGCCGCTCGGGCGGCGACATCGGCGCCCAGGCCGAGGCCCCGGTCGAGGTGCTGCCGGTCGAGGGTGAAGGCCAAGCGGCTTCGGCCGAGTAACCTGCCCGCCAAAGGGTGAATGGCGGCGACTGGCGTCGCCGCCATTTTCTTAAGTTCTTTACGCTTCCAAAGACTTTCACGAAGAGGAAGATCCAATGGCCGAGATTACCGCTGCGCTTGTCAAGGAGCTGCGCGAGAAGACTGGCGCCGGCATGATGGACTGCAAGAAGGCGCTGGCCGAAGTGGCTGGCGACATCGAAGCCGCCGTCGACTGGCTGCGCAAGAAGGGTCTGGCGGCTGCCGCCAAGAAGGCCGGCCGTGTCGCCGCCGAAGGTCTGGTGGGCGTTGCCGCCGCCGGCACCAAGGGCGTCGCCGTCGAGGTGAACGCCGAGACCGACTTCGTCGCCCGCAACGAGCAGTTCCAGGGCTTTGTCTCCACCTTCGCCAAGGTCGCGCTCGACAAGGGTGACGACATCGAGGTACTGAAGGCCGCCGATTTCCCCGGCGCCGGCAAGTCGGTGCAGGATCAGCTCACCGCCCTGATCGCCACCATCGGCGAGAACATGAACATCCGCCGCGCCGTCCGTCTGGAAGTGTCGGCCGGCGTGGTCGCCTCCTACGTCCACTCGGCCATCGCCCCGGGCCTGGGCAAGATCGGCGTGCTGGTCGCCCTGGAGAGCACGGGCGACGTCGCCAAGCTGGAAGCGCTGGGCAAGCAGATCGCCATGCACGTGGCGGCCGCCAGCCCGCTGTTCCTCGACTCGGCTTCGGTCGATCAGGCCGCCCTCGAGCGCGAGAAGACCGTGCTGACCGAGCAGGCCCTGGCCTCCGGCAAGCCGGCCAACGTCGTCGAGAAGATGGTCGAAGGCCGTATCCGCAAGTACTACGAGGAAGTCTGCCTGCTCGACCAGGTGTTCGTGATCGACGGCGAGAGCAAGATCTCCAAGGTCGTCGAGAATGCCGCCAAGGACGTCGGCGCTCCGGTCAAGCTGACCGGCTTTGCCCGCTTCGCCCTGGGCGAGGGCATCGAGAAGGAAGAGAAGGACTTCGCCGCCGAGGTTGCCGCCCAGCTGGGTGGCTAATCCGCGGTGACGTTGGTGGCCGCCGTTGGGGATTGCCGTCCCCAACGGCGGCTTTCGCCTCTCTGATGGGGCGAGTTAGGGCGCGACAGTGGGCCGGAATGGTGTATGATCGCCACCCGGCCGCCGCACCCGGCGATTTTCCTCCCTCGGGTTCCGCCTGAGGGAGCGGTTCCGATCATCCAGGCTTTGAGGGCACCCATGGCCAGCGACGCCAAATACCGCCGCGTTCTTCTCAAGATCTCCGGCGAGGGGCTGATGGGCTCCCGCGATTACGGGTTGGACCCGGATACCGTCGACCGCATCGCCCGCGAGGTGAAGTCGGTGCGCGACCTCGGGGTCGAGGTCTGCTGCGTCGTCGGCGGCGGCAACATCTTCCGCGGCATCTCCGGTGCCGCCAAGGGCATGGAACGCGCGGCCGCCGACAACATGGGCATGCTGGCCACCGTCATGAACGCGCTGGCGCTGCAGAATTCCATGGAGGCCCACGGCGTCGAGACCCGGGTGCAGTCCGCCATTCCCATGCCGTCGGTGTGCGAATCCTTCATCCGCCGCCGCGCCATCCGCCATCAGGAAAAGGGGCGGGTGGTGATCTTCGCCGCCGGCACCGGCAATCCGTTCTTTACCACCGACACCGCCGCCGCGCTGCGCGCCGTTGAAATGGGCTGCGATGCGCTGTTGAAGGCCAGTCAGGTGGATGGCGTCTATTCGGCCGACCCCAAGAAGGTGCCGGACGCCGTGCGTTATGACAGCCTGTCGTTTCACGACGTGCTCGCCCGCGACCTGGCGGTGATGGACGCCTCGGCCATCTCGCTGTGCCGCGAGAACAACGTGCCGATCGTGGTTTTCGACATGCATCAGGACAGCGCCTTCGCCGAGGTCGTTTGCGGCCGTGGGCGCTTCACGATCATCAAGGAAGGGGGTTGACCCGTGGCCGTCACCAGTTGGAGCGATCTGAAGAAGGACGTTGCCCACCGTATGGAAAACACGGTGGAGGTCCTCAAGAAGGAATTCACCGGCCTGCGTACCGGCCGGGCCCACGCCAGCCTGCTTGAGCCGGTGGTGGTGGAGGCCTATGGCCAGCACATGCCGTTGACCCAGTGCGCGACCGTGGGTGTGCCCGAGCCGCGTATGCTGACCGTCCAGGTGTGGGACAAGGGTCAGGTCAAGGCGGTCGAGAAAGCCATTCGCGAATCCGGTCTCGGCCTCAATCCGCAGACCGAAGGCCAGATGATCCGCGTGCCGATTCCGCCGTTGAACGAGGAGCGCCGCAAGGAGCTGCAGAAGGTCGCCGGCAAGTATGCCGAGCAGGCCCGCGTCGCCGTGCGCAACGTGCGCCGCGATGGCATGGACGGCCTGAAGAAGCTGGAAAAGGACGGCCACGTCTCGGAAGACGAGATCAAGAAGCACGAAAAGGAAATCCAGGCGCTGACCGACGAAACGATCAAGAAGATCGACGAAGCGCTGTCCAATAAGGAAAAGGAAATCCTGCAGGTCTGATGGAGATGGAAACCGCCATCACCTCCCACGCCGATCTGCCGCCGGCGCCGGTGCATGTTGCCATCATCATGGATGGCAACGGGCGCTGGGCGAAAGCGCGCGGCCTGCCCCGTTCCGCCGGTCACAAACGCGGCGCCGAGGCGGTCCGCCGCACGGTGGAGTGCGCGCGGGAAATGGGGGTTTCCTATCTCACGCTTTACGCCTTCTCCTCGGAGAACTGGAAGCGCCCGCAAGGGGAGGTCACCGACCTCATGGGCCTGTTGCGCCTTTATCTGCGCAACGAGGTCAAGACCTTGCACAAGAACGGCATCCGTCTCAGGGTCATCGGCGATCGCCGCCGACTCGGCCCCGATATCGTGGCGCTGATCAAGGAATCCGAGGCCAAGACGGCTGCCAACACGGCGATGACGCTGGTGTTGGCGCTCTCCTATGGCGGACGCCAGGAGATCGTGGAAGCGGCCAAGGCATTGGCGGCGGAGGCGGCCGCCGGCCGTCTCGACCCGGCCGCCATCGAGGAGGACGCCCTGGCCGGCCGGCTGTTCACGGCCGGCATTCCCGACCCTGATCTGGTCATCCGAACCTCGGGCGAGCAGCGCATTTCCAACTTCCTGCTGTGGCAATGCGCCTACGCCGAAATGGTGTTCCTGGACGTTCTGTGGCCGGATTTCGGCCGCGACGATCTGGTGGCCGCCATCCGCGATTTCCACGGCCGCGAGCGCCGTTTCGGCGCTTCGGGCGGCTGACGTCGTGTTGCACACCCGCATTCTTTCCGCTGTGGTCATGGCCCCGCCGGCATTGCTGGCCGTGTGGTGGGGCGGCTATGCCTTCGCCCTGCTGGTGGCGGTGGCAGTGGCGATCATGTGCTGGGAATGGGAAACCATCGTCACCAAGCAATTCGGCTGGTCCGGTCGGTTGTCGGCGATCATCTGCGCCGCTGCCGCCGTGCTGGCCATGGACTGGCCGGCGGCGTCCCTGATGCTGGTGGCGTGCGCGGCGGTCGTTGCCGCCGTCCTTGCGTCCGACCGGGGGCAGGGCGGGCGTGCCCGCCTGTGGGCGGCCATGGGGCCGCTTTACGCCGGTTTGCCGGCGGTGGCGCTCATCTGGCTGCGTGGCGACGAGGCGATCGGGCGCGCCACCATGATCTGGCTGATGTTGCTGGTGTGGGCGACCGATATCGGCGCCTATGCCGCCGGGCGTCTGATCGGCGGGCCGCTGCTGCTTCCCGCGGTCAGCCCGAAGAAGACCTGGGCCGGCCTGATCGGCGGGGTGATTTCGGCCGGGGCCGTCGGACTTTCCGTGGCGCTGGTCCTGGCGCTGCCCCACCCGTTGCTGCTGGCTGTCGGCAGCGGTGCGCTCGCGGTGGTGGCGCAGGCCGGCGATCTGGCCGAAAGCTGGGTCAAGCGGCGCTGGAACGTGAAGGATTCCAGCGCCATCATTCCTGGCCATGGCGGTGTGTTGGACCGCGTCGATGGCCTGCTGGCCGCGGCCTTGGCGGTGGCGGGCGTCTCCCTGGCCAGCGGCGTGGCGGTGCTCCATTGGCAGTGACGGAGGCAGGATGACCGGCGCGCTGGATAAGGATGGCCGTCGCGGGATCACTATTCTCGGCTCCACCGGGTCCATCGGCTGCAACACGGTGGAACTGGTGGAAGCTCGCCCGGACCTGTACCGGGTCGAGGCGCTGACCGCCAATTGCCGTGTGGAAATCCTGGCCGATCAGGCGCGTCGGCTGAAGCCCCGCTTGGCGGTGGTTGCCGACGAATCCGCCTACGGCGCGTTGAAGGACGCCTTGGACGGCACCGGCATCGCCGTTGCCGCCGGTCCGGCTGCGGTGGTCGAGGCCGCCCAGATGCCGGCGGCCTGGGTTATGGCCTCCATCGTCGGTGCCGCCGGCCTTGCGCCTACCCTGGCCGCGGTGCGGCGTGGTGCGGTTATCGGGTTGGCCAACAAGGAATGCCTGGTGTGCGCGGGCGCCCTGATGACCGCCGAGGTGGCCGCCTGCAGGGCAACCCTGTTGCCGGTGGATTCCGAGCATTCAGCCATCTTCCAGGTGCTGGACGCCGGCCAGCCGGAAGCGGTGGAGAAGATCGTCCTGACCGCCTCGGGCGGCCCGTTCCGCCGCCGTTCGCTGGCGGAGATGGAGGCCATGACCCCGGAACAGGCGGTCGCCCATCCCAACTGGTCCATGGGCGCGAAAATCTCGGTTGATTCCGCCACCATGATGAACAAGGGCCTGGAACTGATCGAAGCGCACCATCTGTTCGCCATGCCCGAGGAGCGCATCGATATCGTGGTCCATCCGCAATCGGTCATCCATTCCATGGTGTCCTATGTGGATGGTTCGGTGCTGGCCCAGTTGGGCAGCCCCGACATGCGCACGCCCATCGCTTATGCCCTGGGCTGGCCCAAGCGTATCCATGCCCCGGCGCCGCGCCTGGACCTGGCCGCCATCGGCCAATTGACCTTCGAGGCGCCGGACCCGGCGCGCTTTCCCGCCCTCCGGTTGGCCCGTGCCGCCTTGCAAACCGGCGGGTCCGCACCTACTGTCTTGAATGCCGCCAACGAAGTGGCGGTCGAGGCCTTCCTGTCGCGCCGCATCGGTTTCCTCGATATCGCCCGCGTGGTGGAAGAGACGTTGGAAACCGTTGATCCCGTCGCCCCGTCAAGCATCGACGACGTGCTGGCCCAGGATCAGCGCGCGCGCAGCCGCGCCCGCAGCATCATCGCCCGTCGCAGCGCCGGCTGAGGCGGCCTGGAGCGAACGCACGCACATGGATTTTCTTGCCGGTTTCTGGAATTACGTCGTCGTTTTCCTGATCATCCTGACCGTGGTGGTGTTCGTCCACGAGGCGGGCCACTATCTGGTCGCGCGCTGGAACGGCGTCAAGGTCGAGGTGTTCTCCGTCGGTTTCGGACCGGAAATCTGGGGGTGGACCGCCAAGTCGGGGACCCGCTGGCGGATCAGCGCGCTGCCGCTGGGCGGCTATGTGCGGATGTTTGGCGACGCCGATCCCGCCTCGGCCCTGGGTGACGGACGTCCCATGACCGAGGCCGAGAAGGCAATGAGCTTCCGGCACAAGCGTGTCGGCCAGCGCGCCGCCATCGTGTTCGCCGGGCCTGCGGCCAACTTCCTGTTCGCCATCACCGGCCTGGCCATCATGTTCATGGTGCTGGGCCAGCAGGTCACAGAGCCGGTGGTCGGCATGGTGCATGCCGGCATGCCGGCGGAGGCCGCCGGCTTGAAGGCCGGCGACCGCGTGGTGACCATCAACGGCACCAGCGTGGACCGCTTTCAGGACATCCAGCGCATCGTGCGGCTGGAGATCGAACGCCCGCTGGTCATCGAGGTGGAACGCGACGGCACCCACCTGACGGTGGAGGCCCGCCCGCGCATCATCGAGCGCAAGGGCATGTTCGGCGACATGGAAAAGGTGCCGGTGCTGGGCATCTCTGTGGACGGCTCGCAGACCCGCATCGTCCGTCATGGTCCGGTCAGTGCCGTGGGGCTGGCGCTTCGCGAAACCGAAACCATGGTGGTGTCCACCTTCGTCGGCATCGGCCAGATGATCAACGGCAGCCGCGACAGCGAGGAGCTGGGCGGCCCCATCCGTATCGCCAAGGGGGCGGGCGAGGCGGCGCAGCTCGGCTTCTCCAGCATCGTCTTCTACACCATCCTGCTTTCGCTTAACCTTGGATTAATCAATCTGTTCCCGATCCCTGTATTGGATGGTGGACATTTGGTTTTCTATGCCGTCGAGGCCATCCTTGGTAGGCCTTTGGGAGAGAAGGCACAAGAATATGGTTTCCGAATCGGGCTGTTTCTGGTATTGGCCTTGATGGTCTTCGCCACCCGGAACGACATAGTAACCCTTCCGGTGTGGGACATGGTAAAGCGTCTGCTTTCATGAGATAGGACATGCCGTCGACCAACGGCAGGATGCCGCAGGGGGGGCCTTGATGAGTTTCGTGCGTAATACCGCGTTGGTCGTCGGTTTTCTGGCCGCGGCTGCGCCTGCGCTCGCCCAGGATGCGGTCCGTGTGCGTCAGATCGTGGTGCAGGGCACCCAGCGCATCGAGACCGAAACCGTCAAGTCCTATATGGCCCTTTCGGAAGGCGATCCCTACGACGCCGAGCGCGTCGACCGCTCGCTCAAGACGCTTTACAACACCGGCCTGTTCGCCGACGTGGCAATCCGCCGCGAGGGTGACGTGATCGTGGTTCGCGTGGTGGAAAATCCCATCATCAATCGCATCGCGTTCGAGGGCAACAAGCGCATCAAGGAAGAGGAGCTGACGCAGGAGACGCAGCTTCGCTCGCGCGTGGTCTATACCCGTACCAAGGTGCAGACCGACGTCAAGCGCATCCTTGACCTTTACCGCCGCAACGGCCGCTTCGGCGCCACCGTCGAACCCAAGATCATTCAGCTCGAGCAGAACCGCGTCGATCTGGTGTTCGAGATCAACGAGGGCGAACCCACCTTCGTCAAGCGCATCAACTTCGTCGGCAATCACAAATACACCGATTCCCGTCTGCGCGAAGTGCTGATGACCAAGGAGGAGCGCTGGTACCGTTTCTTCTCCAGCGACGACACCTACGATCCCGATCGCGTCACCTATGACCGCGAATTGCTGCGCCGTTACTATCTGAAGAACGGCTATGCCGATTTCCGCGTCGCTTCGGCGGTGGCTGAGCTGACCCCGGATCGCCAGGGCTTCTTCATCACCTTCACCGTGGACGAGGGTGATCGCTACAAGTTCGGACCGTCCACCATCAATGCCAACCTCAAGGACCTCAAGCCGGAGGAACTCGAGCCGCTTCTGGTGTCCCAGTCGGGCGACTGGTACAACGCCGACCAGGTCGAGGACATCGTCCAGAGGCTGACCGATGCCGTGGGCACGCGGGGCTACGCCTTCGTGGACGTCAAGCCGCAGGTCAATCGCGACCGCGAAAACAAGACCATCAGCATCACCTACGACATCCAGGAAGGTCCGCGCGTCTATGTCGAGCGCATCGACATCACCGGCAACGTGCGCACCCTGGACAGGGTAATCCGCCGCGAGTTCAAACTGGTGGAAGGCGATGCCTTCAATACCGCCAAGCTGCGCCGGTCGCGCCAGCGCATCAAGGACCTCAATTTCTTCGAGAAGGCCGAGGTCACCAACGTTCCGTCGGAAACGGCGCCCGATCGCACCGTGATCAAGGTGGACGTGCAGGAGAAGTCCACCGGCGAACTGTCGTTCGGCGTGGGCTGGTCCACCATCGCCGGTCCGCTGATCGAGGCGTCCATGCGCGAGCGCAACCTGCTCGGCCGTGGCCAGGACGTCAGCGCCAAGGCGTCGATCGGCACCAAGCAGAACCAGGCGGTGTTCTCGTTCACCGAGCCTTACTTCCTGGATCGCCACTTGGCCGCCGGCTTCGATCTGTTCTCCACCACCCGCAAGCTGCAGAGCGAAAGCTCGTACGACTCGAACTCGCTGGGCGCGTCGCTGCGCGCCGGCTACAACATCCACGAGAATCTGCGCCAGGACATCAAGTACACCCTCAAGCGCGATCAGGTGGAGAACGTCGACAGTTCCGCCTCGGCCTTCGTCAAGGAGCAGGAGGGCACAGCCACGCTGTCGTCCATCCAGCAGACCCTGCTGTGGGATTACCGCGACTCGCGGATCGAACCGACCGAGGGCTATTATATCCGCCTGAACAACGAACTGGCCGGCTTGGGCGGAAGCCAGCGCTTCCTGCGCAACAACATCGGCGCCGGTCAGTATTTCCCGCTGGACGAGCAGGTGGTTCTGAGCCTGAGCGGTAATGCCGGCATCATCTCCAGCATCGGCGACGAGAAGATCCGCATCACTGAGCGCTATTTCCTGGGTGGCGATACGCTGCGCGGTTTCGCCAGCGCCGGCGTCAGCCCGCGTGACCATGCCACCGGCGATGCGCTGGGCGGCTTGTGGCAGTACAGCGGTAGCGCCCAGCTCAAGTTCCCGCTGGGCCTGCCCGATGAACTGGGCTTCGGCGGCCAGATCTTCAGCGATTTCGGTTCCATCGGCGAAACCGAGAAGTACGCGAACGGCCGCATCGACCAGTCCAGTTCCATCCGCGTGTCGGTTGGTGCCGGTGTGACCTGGAAGTCGCCCATGGGGCCGGTTGCCGTGGATCTGGGCTTCCCGATCAAGAAGGAATCCTTCGACGAGCGCGAGCTGTTCCGCTTCAACTTCGGCACGAGGTTCTAGTATGAACGCCAGGATGCGGGCCCGTCTGGGGCTGGCCGTCCTTGCCGTAAACCTTGCCTTCGTCGTTCCAGCCGTGGCGGAGCAGGCCACGACGAAGCTGCCGACGGCCACCGTGATGGTGGTCGACGTGCAGGCCGCGTTGCAGCAATCGTCTGCCGCCAAGGCCCTGCGCGCCCAGCGGGATCAGTACCTGCAGACGCTGCAGGCCGAACTGGACAAGAACCGCGCCTCGCTCAAGGACACCGAGAACGAGCTGGTGAAGCAGAAATCGGCCATGGCGCCCGATGTATGGCAGCAGAAGGCCCGCAGCTTCGAGCAGCAGGTATTCCAGTTCAACCAGCGCTTCCAGCGTAACAATCAGGCCGTGGACAAGTCGTTCCGTGCCGGCATGAGCGAATTGTCCGATGCCCTGGCCCAGGTGACCGAGGAACTGGCGGGCGAACTGGGCGCCAATCTGGTGCTGCCCAAGTCCCAGATCTTTCTGCACGACGCCCGCATGGAACAGACCCAGCGGGTCATCGAGCGGCTGAACAGCAAATATCCTTCGGTGACTTTCCCCGCGCCGGCCGTGGAAGGTGACGGCTCTCCCCGCGTTCCCACACCGGCCAAGAAGAAGTAAAGCATGGCAGATTCCAGGTTCTTTCGCGTTGCCGGCCCGTTCACGCTGGCGCGTCTGGCCGAGATTTCCGGCGCCGAGCTGGCGCCGGGCGCCAATCCCGATCTGGTGGTGACCGACGTCGCCGCCCTTGACCAGGCGGGCGGAAGCGATATCGCCTTCCTGGACAATCGCAAGTACCTTGCCGCCTTCCAGGCCAGCAAGGCGGGCGCCGCCATCGTGCATCCCGATCTAGCCGCTCGGGCGCCCGCGGGCGTGGCCCTGCTGCTGTCCAAGGACCCCTATCGCGCCTATGCCAAGGTCGCCCAGGCGTTCTATCCGCGTCCCAAGGTCGAGGAATGGGTTGCGCCCACCGCCTTCATCGACGCGAGCGCCGTGGTGGGTGAGGGCTGCCGGATCGAATATGGCGCAGTGATCGGCGCCCGTGCGGAAATCGGCGCCCGTTGCCATATCGGTCCCAACGCGGTGATCGGCGATGGCGTGGTGCTGGGCGACGATTGCATCATTGGCGCCAATGCCACCGTGCAGTTCGCCGTGGTCGGCCGCAACGTCAACATCTATCCCGGGGCCCGCATCGGCCAGGATGGATTCGGCTTCGCCATGGGGCCGCAGGGACACCTGAAGGTGCCGCAACTGGGCCGCGTCGTCATCGGCGACAACGTGGAAATCGGCGCCAATACCACCATCGACCGCGGGGCCGGCCCCGATACGGTGATCGGCGCCGGATGCATGATTGATAATCTGGTTCAGATTGGGCACAACGTCCAACTGGGCCAGGGCTGCGTGATCGTGGCCCAGGTGGGAATCTCGGGATCCACCAAGCTGGGCGACTTCGTGGCGGCCGGCGGCCAGGCCGGCCTGGCCGGGCACCTGAACATCGGGCCGGGAGCGCGCATCGCCGCCCAGGCCGGCGTGGCCAAGGACATTCCCGCCGGCGAAACCGTGGGCGGCACGCCGGCCGTGCCGCAAATGGACTGGCTGCGCCAGTCGGCGGCGCTGAACAAACTGATCCGACGCAAGGGATAAGAGCTGACAACCGGGGCACGCGCCAAGAGGACGGCTTCGCGAGGCTGAAAAGGCAAGGATGAACATGACTGTGGTGAACGAAGCGGGAAAGACGATCGATATCAACCGGATCATGGAGATGATCCCGCATCGCTATCCTTTCCTGATGGTGGACAAGGTGATCAACGTGATGCCGGGCGAAAGCGCCGTCGGCGTCAAGAACGTGACCATCAACGAGCCGTTTTTCCAAGGCCACTTCCCCCAGCGTCCGGTCATGCCCGGCGTGCTGATCATCGAGGCCATGGCCCAGACCGCCGCCGTGTTGGTGGTCGAAACCCTGGGACCGTCGGCGGAAGGCAAGCTGGTCTACTTCATGAGTGTTGATTCCGCCCGTTTCCGCAAGCCGGTCGGTCCCGGCGACACCTTGGCCATCCATGTGACCAAGGAACGTTCGCGGGGTAACGTTTGGAAGTTCCGCGGTGAGGCCAAGGTGGGTGACACCCTGATGGCCGAAGCCACCTATGCCGCCATGATCCTGGACGACTGATGCCCAATATTCATCCCACCGCTATCGTCGATCCCAAGGCGCGAATCGCCGATACCGTCTCCATCGGCCCGCTGTGCGTGGTCGGCCCCGATGTCGTGCTGGGCGAACGCGTCGAATTGCTGTCCCACGTGGTGGTCGCCGGCATCACCGATGTGGGCGAAGGCACGCGCATCTTCCCGTTCGCGTCCATCGGCCATCAGCCGCAGGATCTCAAGTACAAGGGCGAGCCTTCGACCCTGTCGATCGGCAAGAACTGCCAGATCCGCGAGCACGTGACCATGAACCCCGGCACCGAAGGCGGCGGCATGGTCACCCGTGTCGGTGACAATTGCCTGTTCATGGCCAGCGCGCACGTGGCGCATGACTGCGTCCTGGGCAACAACGTCATCATGGCCAACAACGCCACGCTGGCGGGCCATGTGGTGGTTGGCGATTTCGCCTTCCTGGGCGGCCTGTCGGCGGTGCACCAGTTCGTGCGTATCGGCAAGCACGCCATGATCGGCGGCATGTCGGGCGTCGAGGCCGACGTGATCCCGTTCGGTACCGTGATCGGCAACCGCGCCCACCTGAACGGCCTCAACATTGTCGGCCTCAAGCGCCGGGGCTTCTCGCGCGAGGACATTCACACCCTTCGCAACGCCTATCGGCTGCTGTTCGCTCCCGAAGGCACGCTTCAGGAGCGCGTCGAGGACGTCGCCGCCCAGTACAAGGACAACGTGGCGGTGATGGAGGTGATCGAGTTCATCCGCGCCGGCTCGTCGCGCCAGTTGTGCACGCCCGGCTTCCAGGATGACAAGTAAACTGGGCATCGTGGCCGGCGGCGGCGAGTTCCCCGGACTCGTCATCGCCGCCTGCCGCGCCCAGAACCGGCCCTTTCACGTCCTCGCCCTTTCCGGCCACGCCGACCCCGCGGTGATCGGCGACGCCCCGGCCGATTGGATCCGCCTGGGCGAGGCCGGCACCGGCTTCCAGCGCCTCAAGCAGGCCGGCGTGGACGACGTGGTGATGATCGGCCCCGTGCGCCGCCCCACGCTTCGCGAACTGGCACCCGATTTTCGCACCACCCGCTTTTTTGCCAAGGTCGGCCTCAAGGCGCTGGGTGACGACGGCTTGCTGCGTGCCGTCGCCCGCGAGATCGAGGAAGAGGGCTTTCGCCTTGTCGGCATCGACGACGTCCTGGCCGATTGCCTGGCGGTTGCCGGCCCCTACGGCCGTATCACCCCTGACGAGCAGGCCGAGGCCGATATCCGGCGCGGGATCGAGGTGGCGCGGGGCCTGGGGGCGCTGGATGTGGGCCAGGCGGCGGTGGTGCAGCAAGGCATCGTGCTGGGCGTCGAAGCTATCGAGGGCACCGACCGCCTGATCCGTCGCTGTGGCGACCTGCGTCGCGACGGCCCCGGCGGCGTTCTCGTCAAAATGCGGAAGCCGGGGCAGGACCGGCGTCTGGACTTGCCGACCATCGGTGTGACCACGGTGCGCGAGGCGGCCGATGCCGGTCTGCGTGGCATCGCCGTTGAAGTCGGCGGCGCCCTGGTGCTCGGGCGCGACGCGGTGGCGGCCGAGGCCGACCGCCTGGGGCTGTTCGTGGTCGGCGTGTCGCCATGCTGATCTATGTCATCGCCGGCGAGCCGTCGGGGGACCTGCTGGGCGGGCGGCTGATGGCGGGGTTGAAGGCGCGCACCGGCGGTGCCGTGCGCTTCGCCGGCATCGGCGGCGAGGCCATGCGGGCGGAAGGTTTGACCAGCCTGTTCCCCATGGCCGAATTGACCGTCATGGGACTGGTCGAGGTGGTGCCGCGCATCCCCCGCATCCTGCGCCGGGTGCGCGAAACCCTGGCCGATATCGAGGCAAAACGGCCCGACGCCATCGTCACCATCGACTCGTGGGGCTTCACAGGGCGCATCCAGAAGGGCTGCCAGCAGCGCTTCCCCCATATCCCGCGCATTCATTACGTTGCCCCCATGGTGTGGGCGTGGAAGCCCGAACGGGCCAAGAAGCTGGCCGGCGTCCTGGATTTGCTCATGACCCTGTTGCCGTTCGAGCCGGAATGGTTCGAACGGGAGGGGCTGCGCTCCGTTCATGTCGGCCATCCGGTGATCGAGAGCGGGGCGGAGCGGGGCGACGGTGCCGCTTTCCGCGGGCGGCACCAGATTGCCGCCGATGCCCCGGTCCTGCTGGCCCTGCCGGGAAGCCGCCAGTCGGAAACCGGGCGTCTGTTGCCGGTGTTCGCCCAGACCCTGGCGCTGCTGGCGCGCGACCATCCCAAGCTGGTGGTGGTGGCGCCGACGGTGGAGACGGTCGCCGACAAGGTCAGGGCCGCGGCTGCGCAATGGCCGTTGCGCACCATCGTGGTGGATAATCGGGCCGAGAAATACGACGCCTTCGCCGCCGGCACGGCGGCGCTTGCGGCATCGGGAACGGTGGCGCTGGAACTGGCCTTGGCGGGACTGCCGACCGTCATTACCTACAGGGTCGCGCCCTTGACCGCCTTTGTGGCGACCCGCTTCATGGGCCTGAAAATCAAGTGGGCGACGCTGGTCAACATGGTCCTGGACCGGGCGGTGATGCCGGAATTCCTGCAAGAGAGCTGCCGCCCCGAACTGATCGCGCCCGCCGTGGCCGATTTGCTGGACGCCGCCGAGGCCCGGGCCGCGCGCCAAGCCGAAATGCGCGAAGGCATGCACAGGCTGGGGTATGGCGGTCCCAGCCCTAGCGACCGGGCAGCCGCGACGGTGCTGGATTATATCGCGGAAAGGAGAAAGCCATGAGCTGGCGCATGCTGCACACCATGATCCGGGTCGGCAACCTGGACCGTTCCATCGATTTCTATACCCGGCTGCTGGGCATGAAGCTTCTGCGGCGCCAGGATTATCCCGATGGCCGGTTCACCCTGGCCTTCGTCGGCTATGGCGACGAATCCGACAATACCGTGATCGAGTTGACCCACAATTGGGACACCGAATCCTATGATCTGGGCACCGGCTTCGGCCACGTCGCCCTGGGCGTGCCTGACATCTATGCCGCCTGCGAGACGCTGGCTGCCAACGGTGCCAAGATCACCCGCCCGCCAGGGCCGATGAAGCACGGCACCACGGTGATCGCGTTCATCGAGGACCCGGACGGCTACAAGGTCGAGCTGATCGAAAACAAGGGGTAAGCATGGCGCTGGAAGTGCTTAAAGCGGGCGAGGCGTCGCAACGGCCCCCCTTGCTGTTCGTCCACGGCTCGTTCTGCGGGGCGTGGGTGTGGGCCGAGCACTTCCTGCCGTATTTCGCTGCCGCCGGCTGGCAATGCGCGGCTGTTTCCCTGCGCGGCCATGGCGGCAGCGAGGGCCAGGACGCGCTGGACGGGTTCGGCCTGGCCGATTACGTGGCCGATGTGGTGCAGGCCGCCAAGGAACTTGGCACCCCACCGGTGCTGATCGGCCACTCGCTGGGCGGCATGGTGGCGCAGCGCGCGGCCTGCCGCACGGCCGCCGCCGGGCTGGCGATGCTGGCTTCGGTCGGGCCGGGCGGCATCGGCTCGGCCTTCACCCATATGTCGCTGCGCCATCCCAATCTGCTGTGGCAATTGGGCCGCCTGCAAACATTGGGGCCGGCCGCCGTGGATTACGAGGTGGTGCGGCGCGGCCTGTTCTCGGCCGACCTGCCGGCCGAGCGGGCCTATGAATTCGTGCCCCGTTTCCAGCGCGAAAGCCAGCTTGCCGCCAACGAATTGCTGATGCCGCAATGGTTTCACCTGATGCCGCGGCCGGCTTTGCCGGCCCTGGTATTGGGCGGTAACCGCGACGCCTTCATCCCCTACGGCGATCTGGCGCTGGCCGCCACCTATTGGGCAGCCGAGATGAAGGTGGTGGACGGCATGCCCCATGTGATGATGCTGGACACCACATGGGAGCAGGCCGCCATCGGGTTGCTCGACTGGCTAGACAGCCGGTTCCGCTAGCATGTCCGCCTGGGCCAGCCAGTCGGGCAGCGCGGCGCGGGCACGGTCGGTATAAAGCTTCTTGCGGTCGCGGCCCTTGACCCGCTTGCCGCGCTCGTCGCGCTCGGGCGGCGGCGGGAACAGGCCGAAATTGACGTTCATCGGCTGATAGGTTTCCACCATGCCGCCGCCAGTGACGTGGTCCAGCATGGCCCCCAGCGCGGTCACCGCAGGCGGCGCGGGCAGGGTGACGCCCAGCCGTTCGGCGGCGGCGAAGCGGCCGGCCAGCAGACCGATGGCGGTGCTTTCCACATACCCCTCGCAGCCGGTGATCTGGCCGGCCAGCCTGAGACGCGGCTGGGCCTTGAGGCTGAGGTCGCGGTTCAGGACACGCGGGCCGTTGACGAAGGTGTTGCGATGCACACCGCCCAGGCGGGCGAACTCGGCGTTTTCCAGGCCGGGGATCATGCGGAAGATGCGCACCTGCTCGCCATGGCGCAGCTTGGTCTGGAAACCGACCATGTTGTAGAGGGTGCCCAGTGCGTTGTCCTGGCGAAGCTGGATGACCGCATAGGGCTTGGGGCCGTGCGGGTTGGTCAGCCCCACCGGCTTGCCGGGGCCATAGGCCAGGGTTTCGCGGCCGCGTTCCGCCATCACTTCGACCGGCAGGCACCCCTCGAAATAGGGGACGTCCTTTTCCCAGTCGTGGAACGGCACCTTCTCGCCGGCCAGCAGGGCGTCGATGAACGCGTAATATTCGTCCTTGCTGAGCGGGCAGTTGATGTAGTCCGACCCCTCGCCCTTGTCGTAGCGGGACTGAAACCACGCCTTGCCGAAATCGATGCTGTCCTTGTGGATGATCGGGGCGATGGCGTCGAAGAACGACAGCGATGCCTCGCCGGTCAGCGCGCGGATGGCCTCGGCCAGCGGGGGCGAGGTCAGCGGGCCGGTGGCGACGACCACCGAATCCCATTCCTCGGGCGGCAATCCGGCGATTTCCTCGCGCAGGATGGTGACGTTGGGCAGCGCCGACAGCTCGCGTTCCACCACGGCCGAAAAGCCGTCGCGATCCACTGCCAGCGCCCCGCCGGCCGGCACCTTGCAGGCATCGGCGGCGCGCATGATCAGCGAGTCGGCGGCACGCAATTCCTCGTGCAGCAGCCCGACCGCATTGTATTCGGCGTCGTCGGAACGCAAGGAATTGGAGCACACCAGTTCAGCCAGTCCCTGGGACTGGTGGGCCGGGGTGGTGCGGTGGGGGCGCATCTCGTGCAAAACCACGGGAACGCCGCGACGGGCAAGCTGCCAGGCGGCTTCACAGCCGGCCAGACCGCCGCCGATGACATGGACGGTGCGGATCATGACCCACGACATAAGCCCCCCCGGCGCCGGTGTCCAGCCTCTTGGCTTGACGTCCGGCCGGTCGCATTCCCATGTGGACAGGCATGCCCATCTCCTGGACCGGAATTCCCGGCTTCGACGTTGCCGTTCTGTCGCGCCCACGCGCCGCCAGGGGCGGGGATTACCATGCGGTGGTGGCGCCGCCGGGGGCGGATTGCATGGCCGTGGCGGTGGGTGACGTCGCCGGCCACGACGCCCTGGCCGCCGATCTGATGGAGGTGGCCGGCCGCATGCTGCGCCGCCATCGGATGGTGCCGGGCCGACTGGCAAAGGTGATGGAGACCGTCAACCGCGATCTGATCCCGTACATGCGGGCCGGCCGCTTCATGACGCTGTTTCTGGCCGCACTGGTGGCGGGGGATCGCACCATTCACTGGGTCAGCGCCGGCCATGCCCCCGGCCTGGCCTATGATCCCACCGCCAACGTCTTCCGGGAGGTGGCGGGGCCGGATATCCCGCTCGGCATCGACCCATCCTGGCGTTTCCGCGAACTGGACCACGTGGGGTGGGCCAGCGGGGCGTTGCTGGCGGTGGGCACGGACGGCATCTGGGAAACGCGCGCGCCCAACGGCGCCATGTATGGCAAGAGCCGGCTGGCCCACCAGATCCGCACCCATCACCATCGGCCGGCGCACGACATCCTGGCCGCCATCGAAGGCGACCTGGCGGATTTCCGGGCCGGGCGGGCACCGTCGGATGATGCCACCCTAATGGTGGTCAAGGCGATCGAGACCCCGCTGCCCCCTGGGTGATTTTTTGTTTCTTGGCCGGCGGCGGCGGCAGGATTGCGCCGTGCCGCGTGGCGCCATCTGCCGCCCGGCCTCCCCATGCGGAGGGGTAGGTTGGATGGATGGACGATTTATGCCGGAAGGCCATTTCGTCACGCCGCAGGTTGGGGTATAAGCAAGCACCGCCAACCACCCAATCGAGTGGGATACGCACTACCATGGCCAAGAAATATTATGTCGTGGGCGGCGAATACGCCGATACCGCCTTCACCCAGATTGCCGCCGGGCACAAGGAAGAACGTTTCGGTCCCTTCGACGAGCACGAGGCGCATGTGTGCTGGCGTGCGCTGACCGGCAAGACCGTGGACAATGCCATGTGCCGCTACTTCATCCGCTCGGACGACGACAGCGCGGGCGAGGAATGGTACGTGGTGGGCGGCGAATACGCCGACACCTCGTTCGAGGTCATCGCCACCGGCAAGCAACTGGAAAGCTACGGTCCGTTCGGCCGTCAGGATGCCCTGAACAAGTGGCGCGAACTGACCGGCAAGACCGTGGACAATGCCATGATCCGCTACGATCTGTGCTCGGCCACCGAACTGCTGAAGCGCAAGGCGGGCTGATCATTCTCAGGGGCCTTCCGGCCGCTGTCCGGAAGGCCCGTCAGCCCGGGCGCTCCACCAGCATGGACCGGATCAGGCCGAAGAACACGGCCGGGGCACCGGTTCCTTCGTACATCCAGCCCATATGGACGCCGCAGGTGCGGCACAGCGCGATTCGCCAGGTGAACCCCTTGAACCAGGTGAACTGGTCCGAGGCGTTGCCCACCGCCACTGCGCCGGGCGCATCGCTGAAGCAGGCAACGCGAAACAACAATCCGGCGGGGTTGAACACCACGTGTTCGTGGTCGCCGTTCATGCGGATGCCGAAGCGTGCCCGCGTCATGAATGCGCCGCAGCGCGCGCAGTAAAAGGCGACGCCGCCGGCTTCGCCGTCCACGTGGCTGTGGGTGGTCAGATCGACGCTATCGCGGGGCATTGCCGTTCTGCTCCATCCGCATGGGACAACAACAAGGGCCACGCGGGGCGGATCATGTCAGGTGGTTGGCGATCTGCCACTCGCCCTGGGCCATCCTGTCCCGCGGCGCCCGTTCGCGGACCATCCTGGCCACCTGGGGCTGCGCCTGCAGGACCATGGTGGTCAATGCCGTGTCGCGCGTCAGCACATAGACGCCCATATGGTCGTGGATCATGAAGGCGGAGACGCCCGCGAAACCGGACATTACCTCGTAATGGTCCCGGTCGTCCTTGCTGTGGCGTCCATAGACGCCGGTCTATCGGGGGCCTGGCAACAGTGGGCCGAGCAATTGGCGAAAGGCTCCTTCGCCACAACCGACATCCTCCCCCCCCCCCGGGAATGGGCGGGCGCCGAGCATGGTGGAAAGCAATGCCGCCGTACAGATCTTGCCGTAGCGCGCGCTGCTGGGCATTGCGCGGCCTCGGGCTGAACAAGAGGGCGGCCGGCGGCGGAAGCGTCGGGCTTCCGCCGCCGGCAACCCTGTGCGGGCGGACCCGCGCCTATTCCGTGCGCTGAATCAGGTGATAGCCGAACGGCGTTTCGATGACGTCCGACACCTGGCCCGGCTGCAGGGCGAAGGCCGCTTCGTCGAATTCGCGCACCATGGCGCCACGGGGAAACTGGCCCAGGTCGCCGCCGTCCTCGCCCGAGGGGCAGTCGGAGTTCTGGCGGGCCAGTTCGGCGAAGTCGGCACCGTCGGCGATCTGCGTCTTCAGGGCGGTGATGCCGTCCAGCGCCTCGGCCTTCGAGCGGGTGGCGGTGGAACGCATGGAGCCCTTGTACATGAGCAGAATGTGCGAGGCGCGAATCTGCGACGCCATGAAAATCTCCCAATGACAGAGAACAGGAATGCCGCGACCATAGCAGGCGACGGGGAGGGGCTGTCGAATCTTAATTAGCCGGCCAGCATGTGAACCAAAATGGCGGCGGTCGCCGCCACGTTCAGCGACTGCACGCGGCCGGAACCGGGCAGGGTGGCAATTTCCTCGCAGGCGGCCAGGGTGGCAGGCGGCAGCCCCTCTTCCTCGTTGCCCAGCACGATGACCAGTGGGCGGTCGCCCTTGGCCAGCACCTGGGCCAACGGCCGGTGCGCCCCCAGCGCGGTGCCGACCACGCGGTAGTGCGCCCGCATGCGCCTCAGCTCCACGGCCAGATTGCGGACGCGATACACCTCGACCCATTCCAGGCCGCCCTCGGCCACGCGGAAGGCGGCTTCCGACGGCACGGCCTGTCCGGGGTGGTCGGATACCAACAGCCTGTCCAGGCCGAAAAAAGCCATGGTGCGGGCGATGGCGCCCAGGTTGTGGGGGTTGCCCACGCCGTCCAGAACCACCAGCGGCTGCCGGGCCTTCGCCCACCCCTTGATGTCCTCGGCGTCGAAGGCGCGAAGCGGCTTGGGCCGGGCGACCGCCAGGATGCCGCCATGCAGCGGGGTGCCGGCGATCTTCGTCAGCTCCTCGGTTGACACATGGCGATAGGGTTTGCGCGCTGCCGCCAGCGCCTTGCAGAAGTCGCCGGTCTGGGTCTTGGTGCGGTCGTCGAAGAACAGGCGCAGGACACGGCCGGGATCGTGGCTGAACAGGGCCTGTACCGCCGGCAATCCGGCTACCTTTTCCGTGTCCTCCTGGGGCGCGGGGCGGCGGGCGGCATTCTGCGGCGGCTTGTGTGGGCGGGTGGGTCGTGCCATGGATGGGGCCTGTCGTGATGGAGCCTGTGTTTTGCCCCGCCTGATCCTGTTCAACAAGCCTTATGACGTCCTGACCCAGTTCAGCGACCGTGAAGGCGGCCGCCGCACGCTCAAGGATTTCGTCCCGGTCCCGCATGTGTATCCGGCGGGCCGGCTTGACCGCGATTCCGAAGGGCTGCTGGTGCTGACCGATGATGGCGGCCTGATCGCCCGCATCGCCGATCCCCGCCACAAGCTGCCCAAAACCTATTGGGCGCAGGTGGAAGGCATCCCCACCGAGGACGCGTTGGAGCGTCTGCGCCGTGGCGTGACGCTGAATGACGGCCCCACCATGCCGGCAGGGGCGCGGCTGATGGCCGAGCCGGAGGGAGTGTGGCCGCGCACCCCACCGATCCGCTGGCGTGCCAACATCCCCACCACGTGGGTGGAGCTGATCCTGCGCGAGGGGCGCAACCGTCAGGTCCGCCGGATGACGGCGGCGGTGGGATTCCCCACCCTGCGGCTGATCCGCTGGGCGGTGGGCGATTGGACCCTGGACGGGCTGAATCCGGGCGACTGGCGCGAGGTTGCGCCACCTGTCCGCAAACGCAAATGAGAAAGGCGCTTCCGAGGGTTCGGAAGCGCCTTTCTCATATCCGTTCCGTATCAGGGTGTCGTCGTCGGTGGCCCTTCCGCCGTCAAGGCAGGGCCGCCACGCGCCTTACCGCTTGACCGGAAAACCGAACGAGTGGGCCTTGAAGCCGGCGGTGGCGGCACGGGTCATGGCCATCCCGACGGCAAAATGGGTGGTGACGTACGGGCTGGTCTTCACGGAGCGGGTGCCCTCGGTCCGCTCTTCGTTCATCGCTTCGTCAATCTCACGGAGTTCGGCCGGCCCCAGCATGGTTCAGTCCCTTTCAACCCCAAAGTGGATGGCGATGCAAGTAATTTTGTTGTTTCTTCATCGCCGTGCGAGGCAACTTATTACCCGACATGTCATGGCAATGCAACATGTTTTAGGCCTGATTGGGAGTAGAACCTATCCAAAAAGGCTGGGGTGGGTAGGGGGGCTATGCCGTGCGCTTCGCCTTCTTGCCCAGATAGGGGGCAAGATAGCGCCCGGTATAGCTTTCGGCGCAGGCTGCAACCTCCTCGGGCGTGCCTGCGGCAACCACCCGGCCGCCGCCGTCGCCGCCTTCCGGCCCCATGTCGATGATCCAGTCGGCGGTCTTGATGACCTCCAGATTGTGTTCGATCACCAGCACGGTGTTGCCGCCTTCCACCAGCGCATGCAGAACCTCAAGAAGCTTCCTTACATCCTCGAAATGAAGGCCGGTGGTCGGCTCGTCCAGGATGTAAAGGGTGCGGCCGGTGGCCCGGCGCGACAATTCCTTGGCCAACTTGACGCGTTGCGCCTCGCCGCCCGACAGCGTGGTCGCCTGTTGCCCCAGGTGGATGTAGTCCAGGCCCACGCGCTGCAACGTCACCATCTTGTCGCGGATGGAGGGAACCGCCTTGAAGAAGTCGGCCGCTTCCTCGATCGTCATGTCAAGAACGTCGGCGATGCTCTTGCCCTTAAAGGTGATTTCCAGGGTTTCGCGATTGTAGCGCTTGCCCTTGCAGACGTCGCACTGAACATAGACGTCGGGCAGAAAGTGCATCTCGATCTTGATGACGCCGTCACCCTGGCACGCCTCGCAGCGGCCGCCCTTGACGTTAAAGCTGAAGCGGCCGGCCTTGTAGCCGCGCGCCTTTGCCTCGGGCAGTTCGGTGAACCAGTCGCGGATGGGCGTGAAGGCACCGGTGTAGGTGGCCGGATTTGAGCGCGGCGTGCGGCCGATCGGCGACTGGTCGATATCGATGATCTTGTCCAGGAACTCGATGCCCTCGATGCGGTCGAAGGGGGCGGCGTGTTCCTTGGTGCCCATCAGGCGGCGTGCCAGCGATTTGTACAGGGTTTCGATGACCAGGGTGGACTTGCCGCCGCCCGACACGCCGGTGACGCAGGCGAAGGTCCCCAACGGGATATCGACGCTGACGTCCTTGAGATTGTTGCCGCGTGCCCCCACCAGCCGCAGCACATTGCCACTGCCGGGGCGCCGCACCGCCGGCACCTCGATGCCGCGCCTGCCGGTCAGGTACTGGCCGGTCAGGCTGTTGGGATTGGCCATGACCTGTTCGGGCGTGCCCTCGGCCACGATCTGGCCGCCATGAATGCCGGCGCCCGGCCCCATGTCGATCAGATAGTCGGCAGTGCGGATGGCGTCTTCGTCATGCTCGACCACCACCACAGAATTGCCGATGTCGCGCAGCCGCTTCAGCGTCGCCAGCAGGCGATCGTTGTCGCGCTGATGCAGGCCGATGCTGGGTTCATCCAGCACGTAGAGCACGCCGGTCAGCCCCGAACCGATCTGGCTGGCCAGCCGGATGCGCTGGGATTCGCCGCCCGAGAGCGTGCCCGAGCCACGGCTCAGCGTCAGATAGTCCAGGCCCACGTCCATCAGGAAGCCCAGGCGGTCGTTGATCTCGCGCAAGATGCGACGCGCGATCTCCTTGTCCTTGGGGCGCAGGTGGCTTTCCAGTTCGCCGTACCATTGATGGGCCTTGGCGATGGAATACTCGGACACTTCCGAGATGTGCAGGCCGCGCACCTTGACCGCCAGCGCCTCGGGCTTCAGGCGGGCGCCGCCGCAGCTCTCGCAGCAGGTGGTGGCCTGGAAGCGGGACAGTTCCTCGCGCACCCAGGCCGAATCGGTTTCGCGGTAGCGGCGCGCCATGTTGTTGATGACGCCCTCGAACGGCTTGGCGGTGGTATAGGTGCGAAAGCCGTCCTCGTATTTCAGTTCCACCGCCTCGCTGCCCGAGCCGTACAGGATGACCTCGCGCGCCTTCACCGGCAGGCGCCGCCACGGCGTGTGCAGGTCGAAGCCGAAATGGCGGCCCAGACCCTCCAGCGTTTGCAGGTAATATTGCGAGGTGGAATTGGCCCACGGCGCCACCGCGCCATCCTTCAAGCTCAGATCCTCGTCGGGAACGACCAATGCGGGATCGAAATAAAGCTTCACGCCCAGGCCGTCGCAGGCCGGGCAGGCGCCGAACGGGTTGTTGAAGGAGAACAGGCGCGGCTCGATCTCCTCGATGGTGAAGCCCGAGACCGGGCAGGCGAACTTGGCGGAAAACACCGTGCGTTCGCCGCTGTCGGCGTTCTCGGCGATGCACAGCCCGTCGGCCAGGTTCAGCGCCGTCTCGATGGAATCGGCCACGCGGTTGCCCAAACCCGGCTTCACCACCAGGCGGTCAACCACCACCTCGATATCGTGCTTCTTCTTCTTGTCCAGCGGGGGGACGGCGTCGATCTCGTACAAGGTGCCGTCCACCTTGACGCGCTGAAAGCCCTTCTTCTGAAGTTCCTGCAATTCCTTGCGGTATTCGCCCTTGCGGCCGCGCACGAAGGGGGCCAGCAGGTAAAGGCGGGTGCCCTCGGTCATTTCCTCGACCCTGTCAACCATCTGGCTGACGGTCTGGCTTTCGATGGGCAGGCCGGTGGCCGGAGAATGGGGAATGCCCACGCGCGCCCACAGCAGGCGCATGTAGTCGTAGATCTCGGTGACCGTGCCCACGGTGGAGCGCGGGTTCTTTGACGTGGTCTTCTGCTCGATGGAGATGGCCGGCGACAGGCCCTCGATGCTCTCCACATCGGGTTTGCTCATCAGTTCCAGGAACTGGCGGGCATAGGCCGACAGGCTCTCCACGTAGCGGCGCTGGCCTTCGGCATAGATGGTGTCGAAGGCCAGGGACGATTTGCCCGATCCCGACAGGCCGGTGACCACCACCAGCTTGTCGCGCGGAATGTCCACGTCGACGTTCTTCAGATTATGTTCGCGCGCGCCGCGCACGCGGATGTAACCCGACATCGGCCGTTCACCCTTGTTCCATCGAGAGGCGGCGATGTTAGAGGTATTTGAATCTGGATGAAAGGGCAGAAGAACATAACGAGAGCAAAAAAGGACGCGTAGGGGGGCAAAAAGCACCGGGGCGGCCGGATTTCCCCGGCCGCCCCGATACAACAGGCATGGTCTTCAGGCGACGATCAGAACGGGATTTCGTCGTCCAGATCCGGCGGCGGTTCCCAGCCCGAGCCGCCGCGTCCACCGCCGCCGCCCTGACCGCCGCCGCCCTGGCCGCCGCCACCCGAGCGCTGGCCGCCGCCGCTGCCGCCGCCAAAATAGCCGCCGCCGTAGCCGCCACCGCCGCCGCCACCAAAGCCGCCGCCGTATTCCTCGCCGCCGCCGCTGCCACCTTCGCCGCGG
>JAFAAW010000085.1 GCA_023426365.1 Pseudomonadota bacterium | reverse complement strand
GGCGCGAAGAAGTTGGACCACGCGTGCTTGGCCCAGCCCGGCGAGCTGATGTTGAGGTGGATGTCGCCCGGCTGCAGGCCGATCCAGTACATGGTGGACAGGTGGCCGACCGGATAGGACTGGTAGGAATGGGCCACCAGCTTGGGCTTGGCCGTGGTGCCCGAGGTGAAGTAGAGCAGCAGGGTGTCGTTGACGTTGGTGACGCCGTCAGCGGCGAAGTCGGCGCTGGCCTTGTAGGCCTCGTCGAAGTTCACCCAGCCGTCGCGGGCCTCGCCCACCACGATCTTGGTGAACCGGTTGTCCAGCGCGTCGAACTTGGCGGTCTGGTCGGCACCGGCGACCACATGGGCGGCGCCGCCGCGCTCGAAGCGGTCCTTGAGGTCCTCGGTCACCAGCAGGGTGGTGGCGGGGATGATCTGGGCGCCCAGCTTGATGCAGGCCAGCATGGTTTCCCACAGCGGCACCACGTTGTTGAGCATCATCAGCACGACGTCGCCGCGCTTCACGCCCTGGGCGCGCAGGAAATTGGCGACCTGGTTGGAGCGCGCCGACATCTCGGCGAAGGACAACTTGATCTCGCCGTTGTCGTCCACGATCCACAGCGCGGGCTTGTGGTTGTCCTTGGCCATGACGTCGAAATAATCGAGCGCCCAGTTGAAGGTGGAAAGCTGCGGCCAGCGGAAATCGCGATAGGCGGTAGCGTAATCGGTGCGATGGGCCAGCAGGAAATCGCGGGCTTTCAGAAAGGACTGAAGATCGTTGGACATCGTTTCTCCCCCTGAGGCGGGTTGAATGGTGAAACTGGAGCTTGCGCTCTCTTCGTCAGCGGGGCGCGTTTCCCCGCCGGCCACGGGGGCCGGCGGGGAAGTGCCGGGAAGAAAGTTACATATTGCGGCGGTACTGGCCGCCGACTTCGTACAGGGCGCCGGTGATCTGGCCCAGCGAGCAGTGGCGGACGGCATCCATGAGAACCGCGAACATGTTCTCGTTGTTGATGGCGGCCTGCTGCAGGCGGTTCAGCATGACCGGAGCGGTCTCGGCGTTGCGGCCGTGGAAGTCGCGCAGACGCTTGAGCTGGCTCTGCTTTTCCTCGTCGGTCGAACGCTGCAGCTCGATCTCGGCTTCCTCGGCCGGGTTGGGGTTGAGGAAGGTGTTGACGCCGATGATCGGGTACGAGCCGTCGTGCTTCTTGTGCTCGTAGTAGAGCGACTCGTCTTGGATCTTGCCGCGCTGATAGCCGGTCTCCATGGCGCCCAGCACGCCGCCGCGCTCGGCGATGCGCTCGAACTCCTGCAGCACGGCCTCTTCCACCAGGTCGGTCAGTTCCTCGAGGAAGAACGAACCCTGGTTGGGGTTCTCGTTCTTGGCCACACCCCATTCGCGGTTGATGATCAACTGGATGGCCATGGCGCGACGCACCGATTCCGGGGTCGGCGTGGTGTACGCCTCGTCATGGGCGTTGGTGTGCAGGCTGTTGCAGTTGTCGTAGATGGCGATCAGCGCCTGCAGCGTGGTGCGGATGTCGTTGAAGTCCACTTCCTGGGCGTGCAGCGAGCGGCCCGAGGTCTGGACGTGGTACTTCAGCTTCTGCGACCGCTCGTTGGCGCCGTACTTGTCGCGCATGGCAACCGCCCAGATGCGGCGGGCGACGCGGCCGATCACCGAGTATTCCGGGTCCATGCCGTTCGAGAAGAAGAACGACAGGTTGGGCGCGAAATCATCGATGTGCATGCCGCGCGCCAGATACGATTCCACATAGGTGAAGCCGTTGGCCAGCGTGAAGGCGAGCTGCGAGATCGGGTTGGCGCCGGCCTCGGCGATGTGATAGCCGGAAATCGAGACGGAGTAGAAGTTCCGCACCCGGTTGTGGACGAAGTATTCCTGGATGTCGCCCATCAGCTTGAGGGCGAAATCGGTGGAGAAGATGCAGGTGTTCTGGCCCTGGTCTTCCTTCAGGATGTCGGCCTGGACGGTGCCGCGCACGGTCTCCAGCGTCCATTCCTTGATCTTGGCCACTTCGTCGTCGGTCGGCTGGCGGCCGTTGTCCTTCTCGAACTTCTCGATCTGCTGATCGATGGCGGTGTTGAAGAACAGGGCCAGGATGATCGGCGCCGGGCCGTTGATGGTCATGGACACCGAGGTGGACGGCGCACACAGGTCGAAGCCCGAGTACAGCACCTTCATGTCGTCCAGGGTGGCGATGGACACGCCCGAATTGCCGATCTTGCCGTAGATGTCGGGGCGCTCGTCCGGGTCGCAGCCGTACAGCGTCACCGAGTCGAAGGCGGTGGACAGGCGGGTGGCCGGGCTGTCCTTGCTCAGCAGCTTGAAGCGGGCGTTGGTGCGGAAGGCGTCGCCTTCACCCGCGAACATGCGGGTCGGGTCCTCGTTCTCGCGCTTGAAGGCGAACACGCCGGCAGTGAACGGGAAGGTGCCCGGCACATTCTCCTTGAGCAGCCAGCGCAGCAGCTCGCCGTGATCCTGGTACGGCGGCAGCACGACCTTCTTGATCTTGGTGCCCGACAGCGATTCGGAAACGATGGTGGTGCGGATCTCCTTGTCGCGGATCTTCACCACGTATTCGTCGCCGGAATAGCTTTCCTTCACCTTCGGCCAGATGTCGATCAGCTTCTTGGCGCGCGGGTCCAGCGCCGCCTGGCGGCTTTCGATCAGGGCGTCGATCTCGCCGACCTGGCAGCCGCAATTCTTGTCCAGCATCTCCTTGGTGGCGGAAAGCTGCTGGATTTCGCGGGCGGTCTGGGCCTGCTTGGCCGACTGGGCGTGATAGCCGCGCACGGCGTCGGCGATCTCGGCCAGATAGCGCACGCGGGCCGGCGGCACGATGGCGGTGCCGGCGGTCGAGGCGTTGCTGGCCGGGCGGGCCAGCGACGGCTTGCCCAGGCCGAAGCCCTTGCCGTTCAGCGCATCGACCAGGCCGTGATACAGCGCGGTGACGCCGTCATCGTTGAAGCGCGAGGCGATGGTGCCATAGACCGGCATGGTCTCGGCGGCCACGGTAAAGGCGGCGCGGTTGCGCTGGACCTGCTTGCGCACGTCGCGCAGGGCGTCCTGGCCGCCCTTGCGGTCGAACTTGTTGATGGCGACCAGATCGGCGTGATCGAGCATATCGATCTTTTCCAACTGGCTGGCGGCGCCGAATTCCGGGGTCATCACGTAAAGCGACAGGTCGCCCAGTTCGGCCACCGCCGAATCCGCCTGGCCGATGCCGGGGGTTTCGACGATCACCAGATCGAAGCCGGCGGCCTTGCACAGCTCGACGATGGCGGGCACGTGCGGCGGCACCTCAGACCCGGCCTGGCGGGTGGCCAGCGAGCGCATGTAGACGGGGCCGTTGACGGCGTTCATGCGGATGCGGTCGCCCAGCAGCGCGCCGCCGGTCTTGCGCTTGGACGGATCGACGGCGATGACGGCGATCTTGAAGTCCGGCTTGTCGATGCGGAAGCGGCGGATCAGTTCGTCGGTCAGCGACGACTTGCCGGCGCCGCCGGTGCCGGTGATGCCCAGGACGGGAACCGAGCGGCCCTTGGCGGCCTCGGCGATCTGCTCGCGCAGCTTGGCGCCCACCTTGCCGTTCTCCAGCGCCGAAATCAGGCGGGCCAGCTTCTGGCGGTCGGGGGCGTCGATGCCCTCGAGCGACGGCGGCAGTTCCTTGGTGACGTCGAAATCGGTGCGGCGCACCACGTCGGCGATCATGCCCTCGAGGCCCAGCTTCTGGCCGTCCTCGGGCGAATAGATGCGCTCGACGCCATAGGCTTCCAGCTCGCGGATTTCAGGCACGACGATCACGCCGCCGCCGCCGCCGAACACGCGCACGTGACCGGCGCCGCGCTCGCGCAGCAGGTCGATCATGTACTTGAAGAATTCGATGTGGCCGCCCTGGTACGAGCTGACGGCGATGCCCTGCACGTCCTCGTGGATGGCGGCGGTGACGATCTCCTCCACGGACCGGTTATGGCCCAGGTGGATCACCTCGACGCCGCCCTGCTGCAGCAGGCGGCGCATGATGTTGATGGACGCGTCGTGGCCATCGAAGAGGCTGGTGGCGGTAACGAAGCGGATCTTGTTGGCGGGCTTCACGCTGATCTTGTTATCGCTGCCGTCGGGCATGGACCTTCCCTCAACCTAGCTTGTGCAATTGGGGGAAGCCTAGCGTTTCCGCCGCCCGCGAATCGATGTCGGGAGAACCCATTTCGCTTGAGCGGATTTGCCATATTGCGGCGCAATATCATAAGAAAAGGGCCGGCTTCGCAGCCGGCCCTTCCTTTTGGACAGGACGTAGGTCCTACAGCGAACGGGCAATCAGCATACGCTGAATTTCGCTTGCGCCCTCGTAGATCTGGCACACGCGGACGTCGCGGTAGATGCGTTCCACCGGGAAGTCCTTGAGGTAGCCATAGCCGCCCAGCACTTGGATGGCGGCGGAGGCGACCTTTTCCGCCATTTCGGACGCGAACAGCTTGGCCATGGACGCCTCGGTCAGGCAGGGCAGGCCGGCGTCGCGCAACTGGGCGGCATGGTTGACCATCAGGCGCGCGGCGGCGACCTGGGTGGCCATGTCGGCCAGCTTCTGGGCGATGGCCTGATGCTCGATCAGGGGCTGGCCGAAGGTCACGCGTTCCTTGGCATAGGCGCTGGCGGCCTCGAGCGCGGCGCGGGCCATGCCGATGCATTGCGAGGCGATGCCGATACGGCCGCCTTCCAGGTTGCTAAGCGCGATCTTGTAGCCCTGGCCTTCCTCGCCCAGGCGCAGCCATGCGGGGATGCGCATGTCCTCGAACACGACCTGACAGGTGTCCGAGGCGTGCTGCCCCATCTTCTCCTCGACGCGCGCCACCGAGAAGCCGGGGGTATCGGTCGGCACGATGAAGCCGGTGATGCCCTTCTTGCCGGCGGCCGGGTCGGTGACGGCGAAGACGATCAGCACCTGGGCCGACTTGCCCGAGGTGACGAACTGCTTGGTGCCGTTGAGCACGTAGCAATCGCCATCCTTGACCGCGCGCACCTTGAGCGACGAGGCATCGGAACCGGCATGCGGCTCGGTCAGGCAGAAGCCGCCCAGCCACTCGCCCGATGCCATCTTGGGCAGGAAATGGGCCTTCTGCTCGTCGGTGCCGAACTTGTAGATGGGCATGCAGGCGACGGAATTGTGCACGCTCATCACGGTGGACAGGGCGCCGCAGCCGGCGGCGACCTCTTCCAGCGCCAGGGCGTAGGCCACGTTGCCGGTGTTGCAGCCGCCGAACTCCTCGGGCAGCAGCATGCCCAGGAAGCCCAGCTCGCTCATCTCGTCCACCGCCTCGCGCGGGAAGCGGGCCTCGCGGTCCCACTTCTCGGCGAAGGGCAGCAGGCGCTCACGCGCGAAGTTGCGCGCCGTGTCCCGGATCAGGGACTGTTCTTCGGTCAGGATCATGGCTACAGCATCTCCACGGCCATGGCGGTGGCTTCACCGCCGCCGATGCACAGGCTCGCCACGCCGCGCTTGCCGCCGTACTGCTTGAGCGCGGCCAGCAGGGTCACCAGGATGCGGGCGCCCGAGGCGCCGATGGGATGGCCCAGCGCGCAGGCGCCGCCATGCACGTTGACCTTGGCCTCGTCCAGCGCCAGGTCCTTGATGGCGGCCATGGCGACCACGGCGAAGGCTTCGTTGATCTCGTAGAGGTCAACCTGATCCTTGCCCCAGCCGGTCTTGGCCAGCACCTTCTGCACCGCGCCGATGGGGGCGGTGGCGAACAGGTTGGGCTGGTGGGCGTGGGTCGAGTGCGCACGGATGGCGGCGATCGGGGTCAGGCCCAGCTTCTCGGCGGTGGACAGACGCATCAGGGTCAGCGCGGCGGCGCCGTCCGAGATGGAGGACGAGTTGGCCGGGGTCACCGTGCCGCCCTCGCGGAAGGCCGGCTTGAGGGTGGGGATCTTGTCCATGTTGGCCTTGGGCGGCTGCTCGTCGCTGTCCACCACGCGCTCGGTCTTGCCGGCCTTGACGGTCACCGGGGTGATCTCGGACTTGAACCAGCCTTCCGAGATGGCCTTCTGGGCGCGGGTCAGCGAGATGATGGCCCAGCGGTCCTGTTCCTCGCGGGTGAAACCGTAGCTCTGCGCGCAATCCTCGGCGAAGGTGCCCATCAGGCGGCCCTTCTCGTAGGCGTCCTCGAGGCCGTCCAGGAACATGTGGTCCATGATCTTGCCGTGGCCCAGGCGGAAGCCGGCGCGCGCCTTCTCCAGCAGGTAGGGGGCGTTGGTCATGCTCTCCATGCCGCCGGCCACCATGATCTCGTTGGTGCCGGCCAGCAGCAGGTCGTGGGCCAGCATGGCGGCCTTCATGCCCGAGCCGCACATCTTGTTGACGGTAGTGCAGCCGGCCGACAGCGGCAGGCCGGCGCCGAGCGACGCCTGGCGGGCCGGGGCCTGGCCCTGGCCGGCGGGCAGCACGCAGCCCATGATCACTTCTTCCACCTTGTCGGCACTGATGCCGGCGCGCTCGACCGCGGCCTGGATGGCGGCGGCGCCCAGGCGGGCGGCGGGGACGTCCTTGAAATCGCCCTGAAGGCCGCCCATGGCGGTACGGGCGGCGCCGACGATGACGACGGGATCGGTGTTGCTCATTGTTCGTTCTCCATGAATGTCTGGGCCGGAGGCGCAGGGCGGGCCGCCTTCGCGGCCCCCGGCCCTCGCGCCTGTGGGCGCGCGGCCGCATCGGCGGCCGTCCGCGCCCCGGTCCGGTCGCGGTTTACTTGGCGGCCATGCGCACGGCGCCATCCAGACGGATGACCTCGCCGTTCAGCATGGTGTTGTCGATGATGGCGCGGCACAGATCGGCGAATTCCGACGGCACGCCCAGGCGCGGCGGGAACGGCACCAGCTTGCCCAGGGATTCCTGCACTTCCTGCGGCATGGCCTGGACCATGGGGGTGGCGAAGATGCCCGGCGCCACGGTCATGATGCGGATGCCGAAGCGGGCCAGCTCGCGGGCGATCGGCAGGGTCATGCCGATGACGCCGCCCTTCGACGCGGCATAGGCGGCCTGGCCGATCTGGCCGTCCATGGCGGCGATCGAGGCGGTGTTGATGATGACGCCGCGCTCGCCCTTGTCGTTGGCCTCGCCCTTGCTCATGGCGGTGGCGGCCAGACGGATCATGTTGAAGGTGCCGACCAGATTGATGGTCACGGTGCGGCTGAAGGTGGACAGGGCATGCGGACCATCGCGGCCGACCACCTTCTCGCCCGGGCAGACGCCGGCGCAGTTGATCAGGCCGTGCAGGCCGCCGAACTTGGACAGGGCGAATTCCACGCAGGCGGTGGCGCTGGCCTCGTCGGCCACGTCGGTCTTGCAGAACGCGGCGTTGGCGCCCAGCTCGGCGGCGGTGCCGTTGCCGGTGGCCTCGTTCACGTCGGCCAGCACGGCCTTGCCGCCGTTGTCCACGATCATACGCGCGGCCGCGGCGCCCAGGCCCGAACCGCCGCCGGTGACGATGAAGACGTTGTCCTTGATGCGCATCGCTCTTGGCTCTCCCACAGATGGCTTTGTGCCCATAGACACTTTGGGGCGAAGCGTATAGCGGCGGCGGAGTGTGGGCGATGTCGCGAGCGCTCAAAATTCCTGACAGATTTTGCCGCTTGCGCTACTCTGCGCGGACCAGGAGCAACGCGCCCGCACATCAACAAAGGCAGCGGCCCGAAGAGGCCGCCACAGGCGCGCTATCAGGACGGGCATGGAAAAGGGCACCATTTCGATCCTGTTCGTGGAGGCCGTCCTCGGCGGCCTGCGCGACAAGGGATTCGATGCTGACGAATTGCTGGAACAGATCGGGCTGTCGCCCAGTCTGCTGGCCTTGCCGCACGCGCGGGTGTCGTCCGACGCCTATACGATGCTGCTGCGTCTTATCGCCCAGGTGCTGGACGACGAGTTCTTCGGCCAGGATGCCCGGCGCATGAAGGTGGGCAGCTTTGCGATGATGTGCCATGCGGTGGTGCATTGCCGCACGCTGGACAGGGCGCTCAAGCGCGTGCTGCGCTTCTTCGACCTGATGCTGGATGACCTGCGCGGCACGCTCAGTTGCGACAACGGCATGGTGGTGCTGACGCTCAAGGAGGATCCCGAACGTCCGGCCGGGATCTTCGCCCACGAAACCCTGCTGATGTTCGTGCACCGGCTGGCCTGCTGGCTGGTCAACCGCCGCATCCCCATCCAGTGGGCGTCGTTCCGCTATGGCCAGCCGCCGCAGGCGGCTGAATATCCGCTGATGTTCACCTCGGACCTGCGGTTCGGGCAGGCCAATACCGCCATCGCCTTCGAATACAAGTACCTGACCCTGCCGGTGGTGCGCACCACGCAGTCGCTCAAGGAATTCCTGACGGTGGCGCCGGAAAACCTGTTGGTGCAATACAAGGACAGCAATTCCCTGGCGGCCCAGATCCAGCGCCGCCTGCGCGATCTGCCGCCGGCCGAATGGCCGGGCTTCGACGAGATCGCCGACGACATGCGCACCTCGGCCTCGACGCTGCGCCGCCGCATGGAGGCCGAGGGGCAGTCCTATCAGGCGATCAAGGACCACCTGCGCCGCGACATGGCCATCAACCTGCTGTCGGATTCGGCCATGAGCGTGATGGACATCGCCGCCGAGCTGGGATTTGCCGAGACCAGCGCCTTTCACCGCGCATTCAAGAAATGGACCGGCGCCAATCCGGGCGAATATCGCCGCAGCGTCTGTGCCCCGGCCCGGCCGGCCGCGCGATAGTGCCTACAGCGCCGCGTCGGCCTTGATCTTTTCCACCAGTTCCGGCGGCAGCCGGCGATAGCGGAAGGTGCCGTCGCCGGTGGCGACCAGCGTGCCGGCGTCGTCGCGGATTTCCGCGTAGGTAAAGAATATGGATTTGCCGCCGCCCTGGGCGCGCGCCTCGGCCACCAGCGAGCCGGAATGGGCGGGGCTGATGAACTTGGTGTTCAGCGCGACGGTGAAGCAGCCGACGGGATCGGCATCGTCGTCGGCGTGGATGCCGGCAAAGCCCGAAACGGTGTCGAGCAGGGTCAGCAGCACGCCGCCATGGACGAAGCCGAAGCCGTTGGCGTGCTCGGGGCGGATGTCCAGGCGGATGCGGGCGAAGTCGCGCCGCCATTCCTCCATGGACATCCCCACCAGCGAGTTGAAGTTCTGCACCGGCGCGATCCAGTCGGCGGCACCGGAAAGGTGCTTGAGGACGATGTCACGCACGGCCATTGCAGATCACTCCCAGGCGAAGGTGGCGAAGCTGGAGACGGGCTCGCGCTCGGTCACCAGCTTGTTCTCCGGCGCGCTCGCGTCTTCGTAGCCGAGCGCCACGCCGCAGGCAATCACCTGCGTGTCGGGAATGCCAAGGTCTTCGTGGATAATCCGATGGTATTTGCTGAACGCCTGCTGCGGGCAGGTGTGCAGCCCGAAGCCGCGCGCGGCGACCAGAATGGATTGCAGGAACGTGCCCAGGTCGAACCACGAGCCGGTGTTCATCGACTTGTCGATGGTGATGAACAGCCCGACGGGTGCGTCGAAGAAGCAATAGTTGCGGCCGAACTGATGCTTCATGCGCGCTGTGTCGCCCTTGCCGATGCCCAGCAGGGCATAGAGGTCGCGGCCCAGCTTGCGGCGGCGCGAGACGTAGGGGTCAACCCACTCGTCCGGGTAATAGGCGTATTCTTCGTCATGGCCGGGCGCGTCGCTTTCGTGCGCGGCCATGATCTTGCCGGTGAGCCGCTTGAGCGGTTCGCCCGACACCGCCCACACCCGCCACGGCTGGATGTTGGTGCCGCTGGGCGCGCGGGCGGCCAGCGCCAGGATGCGTTCCACCGTGGCGCGGTCCACGGCGTCGGGCAGGAAGGCGCGGACGGCCCGACGGCTGGCCAGTGCCTCGAACACGTCGCACTGGGCCTTGGTCGAGGTCAGGTCGTGATGGCTCATGGCGCGCCCCTTACAACTGGTCGGCCGGCACGCTCATCACCGTGGCCGCGCCACGGGTGATGGAGGCCAGCAGGGCGGGGGCCTGGGTCAGGATGTGCTCGGCATAGAACCAAGTGGTCGCCAGCTTGCCCTGGAAGAAGGCGGCATCGCCGGTGCCGGCATCCAGCTTGGCGCGCGCGATGCGGGCGGCACGGGCCATCTGGTAGCCGCCCAGCACCACGCCCATCAGCTTGAGCAGCGGCACGGCGGCCGCGGCGGGCAGGCGGGCGTCCTGGGCGGCGGCGGCCAGCAGCCAGTCCACCGCCGCGTTGGCGGCGCGGCCGCCCTCGGCCAGTTCGACGCCGATAGCCTTGAGCGTGGCATCGGGCGAGGCCACCAGTTCCGAGGCCAGCGCGCCCAACTCGGCCAGCACCGCCTTAGCGGTCGCGCCCTTGTCGCGCAGGATCTTGCGGTTGACCAGGTCGTTGGCCTGGATGGCCGTGGTGCCCTCGTAGATGGGGGTGATGCGGGCGTCGCGCAGATGCTGGGCGGCGCCGGTCTCTTCCACATAGCCCATGCCGCCATGCACCTGCACGCCCAGGGACGCCATCTCGACGCCGGTCTCGGTGGACCAGCCCTTGACGACCGGGTTCAGGAACTCGGCCAGGCGGAAGGCGCCGGCGCGCTTTTCCTCGTCCGGCTCGGCATGGGCCTTGTCCAGCGCGGCCGCCTCCACATAGGCCAGGGCGCGCATGGCTTCCACGTTGGCCTTCATGGTCATCAGCATGCGGCGCACGTCGGGATGATCGACGATCGGGCTGACGGTGGCGGCGCCGGCGGGCTTGCCCTGGACGCGCTCGCGCGCATAGGAACGGGCCTGCTGATAGGCGCGCTCGGCGATGCCCAGGCCCTGGACGCCCACGTTCAGGCGGGCGTGGTTCATCATCACGAACATGTATTCCAGGCCGCGGTTTTCCTGGCCAACCAGGAAGCCGGTGGCGCCGCCCTGGTCGCCGAAGCTCATCACCGCGGTCGGGCTGCCGTGGATGCCCAGCTTGTGTTCCAGCGACACGCAGGCCACGTCGTTGCGCCGGCCCAGCGAGCCGTCGGCGTTGACCATGAACTTGGGCACGATGAACAGCGAGATGCCCTTGACGCCGGGGGGCGCGTCGGGCAGGCGGGCCAGAACCAGATGGATGATGTTCTCGGCCAGCTCGTGGTCGCCATAGGTGATGAAGATCTTCTGGCCGCTGATCAGATAGCTGCCGTCGGCCTTGGGCACCGCCTTGGTGCGGATGGCGCCCAGGTCCGAACCGGCCGAGGATTCGGTCAGGTTCATGGTGCCGGCCCATTCGCCGGTCACCATCTTGGGCAGGTAGATTTCCTTCTGTTCCTGCGACGCGCATTCCAAGATGGCGTGCACGGCGCCCTGGGTCAGCATGGGGCACAGGGTGAAGGCCATGTTGGCCGCCTGCCACATCTCGGCCACCGCCACGTTCACCACGCCGGGCAGGCCCATGCCGCCCCATTCGGCGGGGAAGGGCAGGCCGGTCCAGTTGCCCTCGACCATGGTGCGGAAGGCGCCTTCCCAGCCGTCGGCCACCTGGACCTTGCCGTCCACCAGCTTGGCGCCCTGGCGGTCGCCCACGGTGTTGAGCGGCGCAAGCACCTCTTCGGCGATGCGGCCGGCTTCTTCCAGCACGGAATGGACCAGCTCGGGCGAGGCCTCCTCGTAGCCGGGCAGGGCGGCGATCTCGTCCAGGCCGGCCAGCTCGGCCAGCACGAACTCCATGTCGCGAAGATTGGGAGTGAAGGCGGTCATGGACGCTTGCTCCTAGCACAATCGTGGAATTTTTCCAGCAGGCTAGCGGTGCCGCGCCGTGGGCCGCAATGTCCTGAGCGCTCAGCGCCGTGGCGGGATTTGCCATCGGGAGGATGCTTGCAACCGCAAGTGTGGCAAAATCAACCACCTCGTCTGAGTGGGCATGACATCGTCCATAAGGAAGGGGAGGCGTAGGATCGCTGCCCATGATCGGGGCAGGCTGTCCCGAGACTGGGAGAAGCGGCGCGCTGGGGGAAAACTGACGCGCCGTGAATCAAAGGAGGCTGAATGTCCAAGCTGACTTACGAGCGCATCCGCGCCAATCCGAAATTCAAGGAGCTGGTGACCAAGCGCACCCGCATGTCGTGGCTGTTCGCCGCGCTGGTGCTGGGCGCCTATTACGGCTTCATCGCGCTGGTGGCGTTCGCGCCGCAGGTGCTGCACGTGCCGCTGACCTCGGGCCGCACCACCTGGGGCGTGATCCTGGGCTTCGGCATCCTGGTGCTGTCCTGGGTCCTGACCGGCCTGTACGTCCGTCGCGCCAACAACGAGCTGGACGCGATCAACAACGAAATCCTGCGGGAGTCGCTGTGATGAACCGACTGATCGCCGCTCTCACCGTTCCCGCCCTGCTGCTCGCCACCGCCGCCTATGCCGGCCCCGCCGTGGGCGAGGCGCAAAAGCAGGCCATGAATATTCCCGCCATCGCCATGTTCCTGGCCATCGTGGCGGTGACCCTCGGTATCACCTACTGGGCGGCCACCCGCACCCGTTCGGCTTCGGACTTCTACACCGCCGGCGGCGGCATCACCGGCACCCAGAACGGTCTGGCCATCGCCGGTGACTACATGTCCGCCGCGACCCTGCTGGGCCTGTCGTCCATGGTGTACGCCAAGGGCTTCGACGGCTTCGTCTACACCATCGGCTTCTTCGTCGGCTGGCCGATCATCCTGTTCCTGATGGCGGAACGCCTGCGCAATCTCGGCAAGTACACCTTCGCCGACATCGCCTCCTACCGCCTGGACCAGACCAAGATCCGCAGCTTCGCCGCTCTCGGCTCGCTGACCGTGTGCTGTTTCTATCTGATCATTCAGATGGTCGGCGCCGGCCAGCTCATCCAGTTGCTGTTCGGCCTGGACTACGCCTATGCGGTGGTCATCGTCGGCGCGCTGATGATGATCTACGTGACCTTCGGCGGCATGCTGGCCACCACCTGGGTGCAGATCATCAAGGCCTGTCTGCTGCTGGGCGGCGGCACCCTGCTGCTGGTTCTGGCCTTCGCCAAGTTCGGCTTCAGCTTCGAAACCATGGCCGACAAGGCCGTGAACTTCCACAAGGACGGCGTCAAGATCATGGGTCCCGGCACCCTGCTGTCCGACCCGGTTTCCGCCGTGTCGCTGTCGCTGGGCCTGATGTTCGGCACCGCCGGCCTGCCGCACATCCTGATGCGCTTCTTTACCGTGGCCGACGCCAAGGCGGCGCGTAAGTCGGTGCTGTATGCCACCGGCGCCATCGGCTACTTCTTCATGGTCGTGTGCATCCTGGGTCTGGCCGCCATCACCATCGTCGGCACCGATCCGGCCTTCTTCGAGGGCGGCGTGGTCGGCGGCAAGCTGATCGGCGGCGGCAACATGCCGGTCATGCACCTGGCCAAGGCGCTGGGCGGCGACGTCATGCTGGGCTTCCTGTCGGCCGTGGCCTTCGCCACCATCCTGGCCGTGGTGGCCGGTCTGGTGCTGGCTGGCGCCTCGGCCATCTCGCACGACCTGTTCGCCAACGTGATCATGAAGGGCAAGGCCTCGGAAGCCGCCGAAGTGCGCGCCTCCAAGATCGCCTCCATGTCCCTGGGCCTGATCGCCGTGGGTCTGGCCATTCTGTTCGAAAAGCAGAACCTGGTGTTCATGGTGGGTCTGACCTTCGGTGTGGCCGCCTCGGCCAACTTCCCGGTCCTGTTCCTGTCCATGTTCTGGAAGGGCCTGACCACCCGTGGCGCGCTGCTGGGCGGTCTGACCGGCCTGGTCACCGCCGTCGTGCTGGTGATCCTGGGTCCGGCCGTGTGGAAGACCGTTCTGGGTCATCCCCAGGCGCTGTTCCCGTACGACCAGCCGGCCCTGTTCTCCATGCCGGCGGCCTTCCTGATGGCGTTCGTGGTGTCCAAGCTCGACACCAGCGTCCGCGCCGCCAAGGAGCGCGAGCAGTTCGACGACCAGTTCGTCCGCGCCCAGACCGGCCTGGGTGCCGAGGGCGCCGCGTCGCACTGATCCGCGAACGGTGTTCAAGAATGGGCCAGGTGGGGCAACCCACCTGGCCTTTTTCTTTTCATTTCAGGGATGTTGCAAATTTTTGCGCCGGGTTTGAGCGATGGCGACATTTATTGCCGCCAACGCATGCCCTAACCTGCTGTCAGTGGCTGCGGTTCACTTTCCCGCAGCGGCGTTTCCTGGTTAAGCGGCCCTCCAAAGCCCTGAGGCCGCACCTTGAAGAGGGCGGGTTCTCCCGAATGGCAATCTTGCCCGCCCTCTTCCTTTTTCCATCAGACCAGAGGCTCCGGCGATGACGACCGAACGCGAGAGCATGGAATTCGACGTGGTGGTGGTGGGTGCCGGTCCGTCCGGGCTGGCCGCGGCCATCCGGGTGAAGCAACTGGCGCCCGAGCTTTCGGTGTGCATTCTGGAGAAGGGGTCCGAGGTGGGCGCCCACATCCTGTCGGGGGCGGTGTTCGAGCCGCACGCCTTGGCGGAGTTGTTCCCCGACTGGAAGGAGCGCGAGGCGCCGCTGGAGACGCCGGCGCGGGAAGACCGCTTCCTGTTCCTGACGGAAAGCGGGGCGTTCCGCCTGCCGACCCCGCCGCAGATGCACAATCACGGCAACTACATCATCTCGTTGGGCAATCTGTGCCGCTGGCTGGCGGCGCAGGCCGAGGAACTGGGCGTCGAGATCTTCGCCGGCTTCGCCGCCGCCG
>JAFAAW010000073.1 GCA_023426365.1 Pseudomonadota bacterium | reverse complement strand
CGGCCCAGGCAGGCCAACTGGCCGCGCGGCAGCAGCGCCTGGGCGAACACCTTGCGGGCGTTGTCCTCGGCGAATTCGGCCGGCAGGTCCATCAGCGTGCTGTACAGGCGAAGGAAGGGGAAGCGCTCGGCATCCATCCCGTCATCGGCGGTGACCTTGCCGTAAAGCTCGCCCCGTATGGCCATGTGCCGCTCCAGATAGCGGCGGAGCGGACGGGCATGGACGCGGGCCGGATAGACCAGCCGTCCGGCGCCGATCTCGCCCGCCGGCACCAGGGCGGCCAGCGTGCGGCTGAACCAGCCGCAGGGCAGGCGGGCGGTCAGCCGCTCGATGGCGGTGGGGGCGGTGCGCGGATCGATGAAGCCGCCCATCAGCACCAGCGCGCGCGGCCGCGCCTCTTCCGCATGGGCGGCCATCAGGGCGGCGGCGGCCAGGACGGGCACCGGCGCCTGGCTGACCCCCAGCACGGCAACCTCCGGCCCCAGCCGCCGCAAGGAGGCCATGACCGCCGCCACACAGGCGTCCAGCCCCAGCCGTCCGGCGCTGGCGGGAACGTCGCGGGCATCCAGCCATTCCAGCAGGTGGACGTCGTGGCCGGGCAGCAGGCCCAGCACGCAATCGCGCATCAGCCAGCCGAAATGCCCGGACAGCGGCGCCACCACCAGCACTTTTGACTGGGCGTCGGCCCCGGGTTTCGCGAAATGGCGCAACGTCCAATGGGTGCCGGCGGCAAGGACGCGATCGGCCACCGCAACGGTGGTTCCGGCCATGGCGAGCGTGTCGATGCACAGGCTGGGCGGATGCATGCTGCCCCTTTTCGTGACCATGGCGGCGTCATTCAAGGGCCTATGACCAATGTCGGAGGCCGGCCGGTCGCCCCTTGAACCCCTGGAATGGCGCCCCCTTATCTCCAAATGACGCGGGTCTTCTGCCCACAATGCAACTGCGATTGGGGAGGTCAACGTACATGCTGGTCAAGACCATTCTGAAGGCCAAGGCGCGCGGCGCCGGCGTGGTCACCATCTCGCCCGACCTGCCGGTGGCCGAGGCGGCGCGAAGCCTGGCGGCCAATCGCATCGGCGCCGTGGTGGCGGTCGAGGATAGCGGCGCCATCGTCGGCATCCTGTCGGAACGCGACATCGTGCGCGGCGTGGCGTTGCAGGGCGAGGGATGCCTGCGGGCCAGGGTGCGCGAGCTGATGACCGCCGCCGTGCTGACCTGTTCCGAGGACGACACGGTGGAAAGCCTGATGCAGGTGATGACGTCGCGGCGCATCCGCCACCTGCCGGTGATCGACGCCGACGGCAAGCTGACGGGCATCGTCACCATCGGTGACGTCGTGAAAAGCCGCTTGGACGAAGCGGACATGGAAGTGGACAATCTGCGCCACTACGTCGTCGCTTCCCGTTGATCCAGGGGGGATGGCGGCCGGTGGGCATGCCATCCCCGGCCAGAAGTCATGTGTGCGTAGCGGCCCCGTAAAAAAGCGCGCGGTGGCAGTTGCGCACGGGCGCGGCTTCCGTCAAGATTTTCCCCGTCCGTCTCCAGGGGTGATCGATGACGATCCGCCGCAAATTTTTCATTGCCTTCGCCCTCATCCTGATCACCAGTCTGGCAAGTCTTGCCGTCAACGGACTGGTGGCCCTCAAGCAGTTCCGGCTGACCGGGGACATGGCCCATGTCTCGGAAGTGGTGGCCCAGGAACACATCCCGCTGATCGAGCTGGCCAAGAACATCCAGTTGGACGTGGCGCGGGTGCAGGCGGTGGTCACCGACATCGCCGCCGTGCGCACGCCGGAACGGCTGGAGAGCGGCTTGGCCGAGGTGGAAAGCACCTCGGAAAACTTCCGCCATCATCAATCCACCGCCGCTGCCGCCGCGGAAAATCTGGGTCTTTCTGATTCGGTGCGGGCGCTGGACGGCATCAAGCTGGCCTTCGACGTCTATTACGAGGCGGGCGTGCGCATGGCGCGCGCCTATGTGGAGGAGGGGGCGCCTGCCGGCGAGGCGCTCAAGGCCGATTTCGACGCCTCCGCCGCCGGCCTGCAATCCCTGACCGAAACCCTGGTGGAAGCCGAGCAGATCGCCGTGGCCGAAAGCGCCACCCGTCTGTTGGAGGCGCGCGAGGGGCTGGAAAGCTCGGTCCGCCAGCAGGCGATCATCCAGGGCGCGTCGGCGGTGCTGCTGCTGGTGCTGATGATCGGCACCCTGGTGCTGATGGACCGCCAGATGATCGAACCGCTGGCCAAGATGACCGAGGCCACCGGCCGCATGGCCGATGGCGATCTGTCGGTGCAGGTGCCGGGCGTCGGCCGCATCGACGAGATCGGCCGCATGGCCAGCGCGGTCGAGGTGTTCCGCGAGAACGCCCACAAGGTGCGCCAGAGCGCGGCGCTGCAGGAGGCTGAACACCGCCGCAACCGCCGCAAGCTGCAAAGCGAGATTCTGGCGCTGACCAACGCCATCGACGAAGAGGTTTCGGGCGCCATCGGCGCGGTGATGGTGCAGGCCGACACCATGCTGGCCGCCGCCAGTTCCATGGAAAACGTGGTCGAGCATGTGCGCGGGCGCAGTCAGGCGGCCGCCGCGGCCGCGGAAACCGCCAATGGCAGCGTCGATTCGGTGGCCGCCGCCGCCGAGCAGATGGCCTCCAGCGTGGAGGAGATCAGCCGCCAGGTCGGCACCAGCACCCGCATCGCCGGCGAGGCCGAGACCGAGGCGGAGAAGGTCAGCGACATCGTCCAGGGCCTGGCCAAGGCCGCCGAGAGCGTGGGCGAGGTGGTCAGCCTGATCAACAACATCGCCGGCCAGACCAACCTGCTGGCGCTCAACGCCACCATCGAGGCGGCCCGGGCCGGCGAGGCCGGCAAGGGCTTCGCCGTGGTCGCCAACGAGGTCAAGGGGCTGGCCAACCAGACCGCCAAGGCCACCGAGCAGATCGGCGGCCAGATCGCCTCGATCCAAAGCGCGACCCAGGACGCGGTCACCGCCATTCGCGGCATCGTCGGCACCATCGACCAGATCGCCACCATTTCAGACGGCATCAAGCGGGCGGTGGATCAGCAGAACACCGCCACCCAGGAAATCGCCCATGCGGCGCAGACCGCCGCCTCGGGCACCCAGCAGGCGGCGGCCGAAATCGCCGAGGTGTCGCGCTCGACCGACGAGACCGGCGAAAAGGCCCACGAGGTGCGCGGTTCCGCCACCAGCGTGCGCGAACGCCTGGGCGCCATGAAGGCGGCCATCGACCACATCGTGCGCGCCAGCTCCGACGAGAACCGGCACAACAACCACCGCCATACCGTCAACATCGCCGCCACCATCCAGTTGAACGGCGAAAAGCGGCCGTGCCTGCTGCAGGAGATCGCCCTGATCGGCACCGGTGTGCTGGACCGCCCGCTCGACGCCCTGCGCGGCGTGGAATTCGATGCGGACCTTCCCACGCTGGGCACCTGGCGCGGCTCGGTGGTCGCGGTGACCGATCAGAACACCCATGTGCGCTTCGACCTGGACGAGGCGCAGTCCGCCCGTCTCGAGGAGTTCATCGCCGCCCGCTCGCGCGGGGCCAAGGCCTGAGGGGGGGATTGCCGTGAAGTACGAGATCATCGACGAGGACGCCGGCCCCACCCTGATGCTCAGGGACCAGTTGACCTTTGCCGACCGCGAGGTGTTCGACACCGTCATCGACAAGCTGCTGGCGCGCAAGCGGCGGATGGTGGCGGTGGACCTGTCCCAACTCGACTACATGGACTCGGCCGGGCTGGGCATGCTGCTGACCCTGCGCGACCGCGCGGAGCGCGCCGACGCCACGGTGCTGCTGCGCCGCCCCCGCTCGGAAGTGCGCGAATTGCTGGTCCTGGCCTGCTTCGACACCTTGTTCACCATCGAGCATGTCTGACGCCGGCATCGCCAAGTCGCGGCCCATCCGCTGTCTGGTGGTCGATGACGAGCGGATGAACCGCGAGGTGGTGATCGCCAACCTGCGCGCCTCGGGCTACGAAACCCTGTCGGCCGAGGACGGGCAGCAGGCTTGGCTGACGCTGAACGCGGCACCCGACGATTTCGACGTCATCTTGCTGGACCGCCGCATGCCGCGCATGGACGGCATGGAATTGCTGTCCAGGCTGAAGGGCGACGACCGCCTGCGCAACATCCCGGTGATCATGCAGACCGCCCAGGCGTCCAGCGAGGACGTGGTCGAGGGCATCAAGGCCGGCGTCTATTATTACTTGGCCAAGCCGCTGGACCGCCAATTGCTGCTGTCGGTCACCGCCGCCGCCATCGAGGAGCACCAGCGCTATCTGCGCCTGCGCGACGACGTCGCCAAGCGCACCACCGCCATGATCCTGATGGATAGCGGCGTCTTTCATTTCCGCACCCTGGACGAGGCCAACAATCTGGCGGTGTCGCTGGCGCGCGCCTGTCCGCGCTCGGGCCATCTGGTGGTGGGCCTGTCGGAAATCTTCACCAACGCCATCGAACACGGCAATCTGGGCATCACCTTCGAGGAAAAGGCCCGCCTGCTGGCGGAAAAGCGCTGGCGCAAGCAGGTCGAGGCGCTGCTGGACGCGCCGCAGAACCGCGACAAGCGGGTGACCGTGACCTTCCAGCGCCTGCCCGGCGAGGTGCGCATCACCGTGCGCGACGAAGGCGTGGGGTTCGACTGGCGCCGCTATATGGAGCTGGACCAGACGCGCGCCTTCGCCGTGCACGGGCGCGGCATCGCCATGGCGCGCAAGCTGTCCTTCGATACGCTGGATTACCGCGACCCCGGCAACGAGGTCACCTGCGTCATCCGCAGCCGCGAGGGCGAGGACGGCGCCCCCGCCGCCC
>JAFAAW010000065.1 GCA_023426365.1 Pseudomonadota bacterium | reverse complement strand
CCGTGGCGGCGGCCGGCGGCGGCCGTGCCGGGGCGGGGTGCGAGGCCGGGTGCGGGGCCAGGGTGCGCGCCATCCGCGTTGCCGCCGGCAGGCGCGTTGATTATGGTGTCGCCCATGACCGACATCGCCGCCGACACGCCCGCCACCCGTCCCCTCATCCGCTTCGCCAAGGGACGCGCCCGCCGCTTCCGGGGCGGGCACCCTTGGGTGTTCTCGAACGAGATCGAGATGACGCCCGAGGCCAAGGCGCTGCCGCCCGGCACCCTGGTCACCCTGGTGGATGCCGGCGACGAGAAGCTGGGCGTCGCCACCTTCAACCCCCATTCGCTGATTGCCGGCCGCGTGCTGTGCCGCGACTGGCGGCAGGGGGTGGACGCCGCCTTCCTGGCCGAGCGGCTGGCCGGCGCCGCGCGCCTGCGCGACCAATTGTTCGAAGGCCCCTATTACCGGCTGGTCCATTCCGAGGCCGACGGACTGCCCGGCCTGATCGTCGATCGCTATGGCGACGTGCTGTCGGTGCAGGTCAATACCGCCGGCATGGAGCGTCTGACCCCGCTTCTGCTCGACGCCCTGCGCAGCGTGCTGAACCCGCGCGCGGTGGTGCTGCGCAACGACACCGCCGTGCGCGGCCTGGAGGGGCTGGCGCTGGAGCACAGGCTGGCCTTTGGCGAATTGGATGGTCCGGTGGAGCTGGTGGAGAACGGCGCGCGCTTCCTGGCCGACCTGACCGGCGGCCAGAAGACCGGCTGGTTCTACGACCAGCGCGACAACCGTGCCTTCGTCGCCCGGCTCGCCAAGGGGCGGCGGGTGCTGGACGTCTATACCTATGTCGGCGGTTTCGCCGTGCAGGCGGCGCTGGCCGGCGCCCTGTCGGTGACGGCGGTGGACCGTTCCGAACATTCGCTGGCCCTGGCCGAAGGGGCGGCGCGGCTCAACAGCGTGGCGGTGTCGTGCGTCCGCGCCGAAGCCTTCGCCGAGATGGCGCGGCTGGATGCGGCGGGCGAGCGCTTCGGCGTGGTGGTGGTGGACCCGCCCGCCTTCGTCAAGTCGCGCAAGGATGTGCATTCGGGCGCCAAGGGCTATCGCAAGATGGCGCGCCTGGCCGCGCCGCTGGTGGAGGCGGGCGGCTTCATGCTGGCGGCGTCGTGTTCGCACCACATGCCGGTGGAGCTGTTCGCCGAGGAAATCGCCCACGGCCTGGCCCAGGCCGGCCGCTCGGGCCGCATCCTGCGCGCGGCGGGCGCCGCCCCCGACCACCCGCTGCATCCCCATCTGCCGGAAAGCGCCTATCTCAAGGCCCTGGTGCTGCAACTGGATTAGCGGCGCACCACCCTCACGATGGTCGGCGCTCAGTATTAAGATGTGACCGGATACAAGGTGTGGCTGGCCCCGTCGCTCCGGGCGTGGTCTCAGCCGCGCGCCCGCGCCACCATGAACAGCCGGCGGAACGGGAACAGCGTCTTGCCGTCGGCGTGCGGCGGATAGCACTCGGCGATGCGGCGGGAATACTCGGCCAGGAACTCGCCGCGCTCGGGTTCCTCCAGCGCGTCCAGCAGCGGGCGCAACGCGGTGCCCATGGTCCATTTGACCACCGGGTTGTCGCCCTCCAGCACGTGCAGGTATTCGGTCTCCCACAGGTCCAGGGTTTCCGCCAGCGGCGCCAGGATGTCGTAATAGAAGTCGGGGTCATGAACCGGAAAGCGCCGGGCCAGGGGGCGCAGGCGCGACGCCCACGGCCCCGCCTCCACCGTTTCGGCCATCACCGCGTGGCTGGCGGCATAATGATTGTGGGGCATCTGCACTGCCAGCACGCCGCGCGGCGACAAAAGGCCCAGCAGGCGGGGGAGCAGGGTCTCGTGGCCGTCCAGCCATTGCAGGGCGGCGTTGGAGAACAGCACGTCCACCGGCCGGTCTGGCACCCATCGGGCGATGTCGGATTGGGTCCAGCGGATGCGGTTGGGGCTGGCCGCGGCGGCCGCCAGCATTTCCGGCGAGGAATCCACGCCGATCACGGTGGCGTCGTGCCAGCGGTCGGCCATGATGCGGGTGGCGTTGCCGGTACCGCAGCCCAGATCGGCGACCATGTGGGGCTGGTCGGCGTCGATGCGCGCCAGAAGGTCCAGCGCCGGGCGCAGGCGCGGCTGGGCAAAGGCGGAATACAAAGTGGGGTCCCAGGGCATGGTGCTCTCCGTTGCTCCGGCGCTAACCATAGCGCAGCCGGGGCGGCGCGCAACGCGAGGTTTGACTCCGCCCCGCGACTCGGCTTATAAGCACCGCTCCCGTTTTCGGCCTGCGAAAAGCGGGCCCGACCGCATTTAATTCTGGAGTACCTCGTCGTGAAGCGCACTTACCAGCCCTCCAAGCTCGTCCGCGCCCGCCGTCATGGCTTCCGTGCGCGCATGGCCACCGTCGGCGGCCGCAAGGTCATCGCCGCTCGCCGCTCCAAGGGCCGCAAGCGCCTCTCGGCCTAAAGCCCGTTCGTCGGGGATGCCCGCAATTCTGGCGCGGCTGAAAAAGCGCGCGGATTTCCTCCGCGTTGCCGGTCAGCGCAAGAAGTGGGCGACCCCGGGGCTTGTCCTTCAGGCGGCGCCGGTGCCTTTGGCCCCGGCTGGCGCCACACCGGAAGCCGACGCGTCCAGCGCCGGCTTTTCGTGCTGTTCGGGTGATGCGGTCATCCGCGTCGGCTTCACCACCTCGAAAAAGGTGGGCAACGCGGTGGCCCGCAACCGGGCGCGCCGCCGGTTGCGGGCGGCGGTGGCCGAGATTTTTCCCGAGCTTGCGCGTCCGGGGCTGGATTATGTGGTGATCGGCCGCCAGGAAACCGTGGGCCGGCCTTATTCTCTTCTCTTGCAGGATTTGCGAACCGCGTTAAAACGTGTCGGCGGTTTGCGCTCGGATACCGAGGCATCCGCAAGGGAAGGGAAGGCGCCATGAGCCCGCTTGGCGTGGTCTTGCGCGGAGCGATCCGCGCATACCAGTTGCTTATTTCTCCCGTCCTGCCGCCGTCGTGCCGCTTCACGCCGACCTGTTCGGCCTATGCCATGGAAGCGGTTGCCCGGCACGGCGCGGCGCGGGGATCGTGGCTGGCGGCGCGCAGACTCTGCCGCTGCCATCCCTGGAACGAGGGGGGCTGGGACCCGGTCCCCGAAGTGGATGCGAAGATCAAGTCCGAAGGCGGCGCGCCGCCGTCCCGGTACCCGGATTAGGATGTCATGAACGAACAGCGCAATCTTCTTATCGCCATCGTCCTCTCGGTCCTGATCCTGTTCGGATTCCAGTGGATGTTCCCCAAGGCGCCGCCGCCGGCGCCGGCCACCGACACCGCCGCCACCTCGTCGAGCGCGCCGCCGGTGCCCGAGGGCGCCAAGACCGACGTCGCCCCCGCCGCGCCGGCCAAGGTGCAGACCCCGGCCGAGACCCGTGCCGGCGCCCTTGAGGCCAGCCGCCGCATCGCCATCCGCACGCCCAAGCTGCATGGCTCGATCGCGCTGACCGGCGCCCGCCTGGACGACCTGACCCTGGTCGAGTACCGCGAGACCACCGACCCCAACAGCCCCGAGATCGTGCTGCTGTCGCCCGCCGGCAGCCCGCACCCCTATTACGCCGAATTCGGCTGGGTGCCCGCCGATGGCGCCGCCAAGGTGCCGGGTTCCGACACCGTGTGGACCGCCGCCCCCGGCACCGGCGAGCTGGTGCCCGGCGGCAAGGCCGTGCTGTCGTGGGACAATGGCGACGGCCTGCGCTTCGTGCGCACCTATTCGGTGGACGAGAACTACATGTTCTCGGTCGAGCAGCGGGTCGAGAATTACGGCGGCGCGCCGGTCACCCTGCATCCCTATGGCCTGATCTCGCGCACCGGCACGCCCAAGACCGAGGGCATGTACATCCTGCACGAAGGCCCGCTGGGCGTGCTGGACGGCACCCTCAAGGAGCTGAGCTACGACGATCTGCGCAAGGACGGCACCGTCCGCGAGAAGACCGTCGGCGGCTGGGCCGGCATCACCGACAAGTACTGGCTGACCGCCCTGGTGCCCGACCAGAAGGTGGAAACCACCGGCCGCTTCGTCCACCAGAACCGCGCCAACGGCGACCATTACCAGGTGGATTTCACCGGCGGCGCCGTCACCGTGGCGCCCAACGCCTCGGCCGACGCCAACTTCCGCATGTTCGCCGGCGCCAAGCAGGTCACTCTGCTGGACGGCTATTCGGAAAAGCTGGGCATCGCCCGCTTCGACCTGGCCATCGATTTCGGCTGGTTCTACTTCCTGACCAAGCCCTTCTTCTATCTGTTGCAGATGCTGCATTCGGCGCTCGGCAACATGGGCCTGGCCATCCTGGCGCTGACCGTGCTGATCAAGGCGGCCATGTTCCCGCTGGCCAACAAGTCCTATGTGTCCATGTCGAAGATGAAGAACCTGCAGCCCGAGATGAAGAAGCTGCAGGAACGCTTCGCCGGCGACAAGATGCGCCTGCAGCAGGAAATGATGGCGCTGTACAAGAAGGAGAAGGTCAATCCGGTGTCGGGCTGTCTGCCCATGCTGGTGCAGATCCCGGTCTTCTTCGCGCTGTACAAGGTGCTGTTCGTCGCCATCGAGATGCGCCACGCGCCCTTCTATGGCTGGGTCCATGACCTGTCGGCGCCCGATCCGACCACCATCTTCAACCTGTTCGGCCTGATCCCGTGGGATGCCAACGCCGTGCTGCCGTCCTTCCTGCATCTGGGCGTGTGGCCGCTGATCATGGGCGCCACCATGTGGCTGCAGCAGAAGCTGAACCCGCAGCCGACCGATCCGGTCCAGGCCAAGATGATGAGCTTCCTGCCGATCGTCTTCACCTTCCTGCTGGCGAACTTCGCCGCCGGTCTGGTGATCTACTGGGCGTGGTCCAACGCGCTGTCGATCCTTCAGCAGTGGCTGATCATGCGCAAGGCGGGGGCCAAGTCCTGAGCGGGCCGTTGACCGACAGCGAGAACGAGGCGGCCGCCCTGATCGAGGCCGGCCGCCTCCTGTTCGCCCGCGAGGTGACCTTCCTGCGCGGCGTCGCCGCGCTGGACGGGCTGCCGCCCATCGCCATGCCCGAGATCGCGTTTGCCGGCCGCTCCAACGTGGGCAAGTCGTCGCTGATCAACGCGCTGTGCGGGCGGTCCACGGTGGCGCGCACGTCCAACACCCCGGGCCGCACCCAGGAGCTCAATTTCTTCGACGTGTCGGGCCGCCTGATCATGGTGGACATGCCCGGCTACGGCTTCGCCAAGGCGCCCAAGGACAAGGTGGACGCCTGGAAGCGGCTGGTGAACGGCTATCTGCGCGGCCGCCCCACCTTGCGGCGCTGCATGATGCTGGTGGATTCGCGCCACGGCCTCAAGGACGTGGACCGCGAGATGATGAAGATGCTGGACCAGTCGGCGGTGGTCTATCAGGTCGTGCTGACCAAGGTGGACAAGCTGAGCGCGAGCGAACTGGCCGAGGTGCGCAAGCGTACCCAGGACGAGATCGTCAGCCACGTCGCCGCCCACCCCACCTTGATTCTGACCAGCTCGGAAAAGGGCATCGGCATCCCCGAGCTGCGTGCGGAAATCCTGCAATTGGCAAACCCGGAGTGATCCCCATGAGCGACACGCCCGACATCCTGCACGACCGTTCGTCCTGGCTGGACCGCGCCAAGACGCTGTCCGAGGCGCTGCCGTTCATGCGCCAGTTCTCGGACGAGACGCTGGTGATCAAGTTCGGCGGCCATGCCATGGAATCGGACGACCTGTTCCGCCTGTTCGCCCGCGACATCGTGCTGCTCAAGCAGGTCGGCATCAACCCGGTGGTGGTGCATGGCGGCGGTCCGCAGATCGACCAGATGCTCAAGCGCCTGGATATCAACACGCCGCGCGTGGACGGCCTGCGCTTCACCGACGAGGCCACCGTCGAGGTGGTGGAGATGATCCTGTCGGGCAAGATCAACAAGCAGATCGTGTCCGCCATCAACGAGGCGGGCGGCTTCGCGGTCGGCCTGTCGGGCAAGGACGGCCACCTGATCCGCGCGCGCAAGCTGCGCCGCACCAAGAAGGACCCGGATTCCAACATCGAGAAGATCCTGGACCTGGGCTATGTGGGCGAACCGGCCGAGATCACCCCGCACATCCTGGATTTCTTCCGTGAATCCGACATCATTCCGGTGATCGCCCCCGTGGGCATGGGCGGCTCGGGCGAGACCTTCAACATCAACGCCGACACCGCCGCCGGCGCGGTCGCTGCCGCCACCGGCGCCCGCCGCCTGCTGATGCTGACCGATGTGGCCGGCGTGCTGGACAAGGCCGGCAACCTGATCCCGGAAATGACCGCCAGCCAGGTCAAGGGCTACATCGAGGACGGCACCATCTCGGGCGGCATGATCCCCAAGGTGGAAACCTGCCTTGACGCGGTGGAACAGGGCGTGGATGCCGCCGTGATCCTGGATGGCCGCGTGCCCCACGCGGTGCTGCTGGAACTGTTCACCCCCCACGGCGTCGGCACCCTGATCAAGGCCGATTAAGGCCGTCGGCGGTGACCGCCTATGCCGAGATCGCCGCCGCCGCCGCCCGATACGGGCTGATGGCGCGCGGCGGCGTGGTGACCGAGGATGTGGGCACGGTGGTGCTGATCGGCACCGCCGGCTCCGCCTTCTGGCCCCATTTCCAGGCCGCGCGGCGGGACGAGGCCGATCCGCTGGATGCGTGGTCGCGCCGCGTGATCGGCGAGATGGCCGCGCGTTTCGGCGCCCGCCCGCTGCTGCCCCAGGATGGCCCGCCCTTCCTGCCGTTCCAGCGTTGGGCCATGACGGCCGAGCCGGTCTATTCCTCGCCCATGGGGGTGCTGGTCCATCCGCGATACGGCCTGTGGCATTCCTATCGCGGCGCGCTGGCGTTCGACGCCCTGGCCGATCTGCCGCCCCGCCAGGACGCCCCCAATCCGTGCGACGCCTGTGCTGAGCGGCCGTGCATCGCCGCCTGCCCGGTCGGCGCGGCGGCGCCCTATGACGTGCCCCGCTGCAAGGCCCACCTGGAAGCCGGGGGCGAATGCCGCCGCATCGGCTGCCTGCCGCGCCACGCCTGCCCGCTGGGGCGCGACTATGCTTACGTGCCCGAGCAGGCGTCCTTCCACATGGAAGCCTTCTTGACCGCGCTGTGGTGCTGAGGCTCAGGCGGGCACGGCTTCCAGATTGAAGGCGGCGGCCATCAGCGCCCTTGTGTAGGGGGTCTGGGGTGCTTCGAACACCTGGGCGGCGCGCCCCATCTCCACCACGCGGCCGTCCTTCATCACGATCAGGTCGTCGGCCAGCGCGCGCACCACGCGCAAATCGTGGCTGATGAACAGATAGGCGATGCCGTGGCGGGCCTGGATGTCGCGCAGCAGATCGACGATCTGCGCCTGCACCGACACGTCCAGCGCGCTGGTGGGTTCGTCCAGCACGATGAAGCGGGGTTTCAGGACGAGCGCGCGGGCGATGGCGATGCGCTGGCGCTGGCCGCCCGAGAATTCGTGCGGATAGCGGTCCTGGGTGGCGGGGTCCAGTCCCACCTCCTCCAGCGCCTGGGCGATCAGGGCGCGGCGCTCGGCGGCTGAAGCGCCGATGTTGTGCACCTCCAGTCCCTCGCCGATGATCTGGCCCACCGACAGGCGGGGCGACAGCGAACCGTAGGGGTCCTGGAACACCATCTGCATCTGGCGCCGGCGCGGCCTTAGGGCGCGCGGCGTCAGGCCGGCGATGTCGTCGCCCTGGAACACGATGCCGCCTTCCGACCCGATCAGGCGCAGCAGCGCCAGGCCCAGTGTGGTCTTGCCCGATCCCGATTCGCCGACCACGCCCACCGTGTGGCCGTGGCGGATGGCGACGCTGATCCCGTCCACCGCCTTGATGTGGGCGGTGGTGCGGCGCAGCAGGCCGGTCCTGACGGGAAACCACACGCGGACGTCGCGCGCCTCCATCACCACCGGCGCGTCGGTGGGCGCGGGATTGGGCTTGCCCTTGGGTTCGGCGGCCAGCAGGCGCTGGGTATAGGGATGGCGGGGGCGGGCGAAGATGTCGGCCACCGCGCCTTCCTCGACCACCTGGCCCTTGTTCATCACGCAGACCCGGTCGGCCATCTTGCGCACGATGCCCAGGTCGTGGGTGATGAACAGCAGCGCCATGCCCAGCCGCGCCTGCAAATCCTTGAGCAGCTTGAGGATCTGCGCCTGGATGGTGACGTCGAGCGCGGTGGTGGGTTCGTCGGCGATCAGGATGTCGGGTTCGTTGGCCAGCGCCATGGCGATCATGACGCGCTGGCGCTGGCCGCCCGACAGCTCGTGCGGCAGGGCGCCCAGGCGCTTGTCCGGCTCGGGGATGCCCACCAGGGTCAGCAGTTCAAGGACGCGCGCCCGCTTGGCGGCACCGCGCAGGCCCTTATGGATCTCCAGCACCTCGCCCACCTGGGTTTCGATGGAATGCAGCGGGTTCAGCGACGTCATGGGTTCCTGGAACACCATGGCGACGCGGTTGCCGCGCACGTCGCGCAAGGTCCGCTCGGGCGCGCCCACCAGCTCGCGCCCGTTGAGCAGGATGCTGCCGCGGGGGTGCCAGGCGCGCGGATAGGGCAGCAATTGCAGGACGGACAGCGCCGTCACCGATTTGCCCGATCCCGATTCGCCCACCAGCGCCAGCGTTTCGCCGCGCGCGAGCGTGAAGGACACGCCCCGGACCGCCTGAACCTCGGCCTCGCCCCTGCCGAAGGACACGGCCAGATCTTGCACCTGAAGGATGGCTTGGCTGCTCATAGGGTGGTCTTTCTCGGGTCGAACGCGTCGCGCACCGCCTCGCCGACGAACACCAGCAGCGACAGCAGGGCCGCCACCACGATGAAGCCGGTCAGGCCCAGCCAGGGCGCCTGCAGGTTGGCCTTGCCCTGGGCCAGCAGGTCGCCCAGCGAAGGCGAGCCGGGCGGCAGGCCCAGGCCGAGGAAGTCCAGCGCGGTCAGCGAGACGATGGAGGAGGACAGGATGAACGGCATGAAGGTCAGGGTCGCCACCATGGCGTTGGGCAGGACGTGGCGCACCATGACGCGGGCATCATTCATGCCCAGCGCTTGCGCGGCCCGCACATAGTCGAAATTGCGCGCGCGCAGGAACTCGGCGCGCACCACACCCACCAGCGACGTCCACGAAAACAGCACCAGCACGCCCAAGAGCGTCCAGAAGCCGGGCGCGATCATCGAGGCGACAATGATCAGGATCAGAAGCTGGGGCAGGCCGCCCCAGATTTCCAGGAAACGCTGGCCGACCAGATCGACCTTGCCGCCGAAATAGCCCTGCACCGCGCCCGCCGTCACCCCGATCACCGTGCTGACCAGCGTCAGCGCCAGCCCGAACAGGATCGACAGCCGAAGGCCGTAGATCAGCCGCGCCAGCACGTCGCGGCCCTGGTCGTCGGTGCCCAGAGGGTTCTCGGCCGAGGGCGGACTGGGATGGGGGCGGGTGACGTCGTAGCTGATCGACTGGTAGTTGTGGCGGATGGGCGGCCACAGCGCCCAGCCGCCCGCGGCGATCTTTTCGGCGATATAGGGGTCGCGGTAATCGGTGAAGGTCAGGAAATCGCCGCCGAACGTGGTCTCGGGGTAGTTCTTGACCACCGGGAAGTACAACTGGCCCTGATAGCTCACCACGATGGGGCGGTCGTTGGCCACCAGTTCGGCGAACAGGGTGACGGCGAACAGGCCCAGGAACAGCCACAAGGCCCAAAAGCCGCGGCGGTTGCGCTTGAAGGCGTCCAGGCGGCGGCGGGTGAGCGGCGACAGGCGGCTGGTCATGCTCACACCCCCCGCTTGCCGAAATCGATGCGCGGATCGACCAGATTGTAGGTCAGGTCGCTGATCAGGTTCAGCACCAGCCCGAGCAGGCTGAACATGTACAGCGTGCCGAACATCACCGGGTAGTCGCGGTTGACCACCGCCTCGTAGCCGAGCAGGCCGATGCCGTCGAGCGAGAAGATGATCTCGATCAGGATGGAGCCGGCGAACAGGATGCCCACCAGCGCGCTGGGAAAGCCGGCCACCACCAGCAGCATGGCGTTGCGGAAGACATGGCCGTACAGCACTCGGTTCTCGCTCAGGCCCTTGGCCCGCGCGGTGACCACGTATTGCTTGTTGATCTCTTCCAGAAAGGAATTCTTGGTCAGCATGGTCAGGCCGGCGAAGCTGCCGATCACCAGGGCGGTGACCGGCAGGGCCAGATGCCAGAAGTAATCGATCACCTTGCCCAACGTGCTGAGGCTGTCCCAATCGGGGCTGGTCAGGCCGCGCAAGGGGAACCACGCGAAGTACCGCCCGCCCGCGAACAGCACCACCAGCAGGATGGCGAACAGGAAGCCGGGCACCGCATAGCCGATGATGATGGCCCACGAACTGGCGACGTCGAAGGTGGAGCCGTCGCGCCGCGCCTTGACGATCCCTAAGGGGATCGACACCAGATAGATGATCAGCGTGGTCCAAAGTCCCAGCGAGATGGACACCGGCATCTTTTCCAGGATCAGGTCCACCACCGGCGTGTCGCGATAGAAGCTGTTGCCGAAATCGAACCGCACGTAATTGCCCAGCATCTGGACAAAGCGTTCGTGCGCCGGCTTGTCGAAGCCGAACTGGCGCTCGATCTCGGCGATGAAGGCGGGGTCCAGCCCCTGGGCGCCGCGATAGGCGCCGCTGTCGCCCGCCTGGGCGCGCTGGGCGCGGGCGGCCTGCTGGATGTCGCCGCCGCCGCCCGACAGCCGCTGGGTCTCGGCGCCGGCGGTGCCTTCGACGCGGGCGATCATCTGTTCCACCGGCCCGCCGGGGGCCAGTTGCACGACCACGAAATTGACCAGCATGATGCCCAGCAGGGTCAGCGGGATCAGCGCCAGTCGGCGGATGGCATAGGCGAGCATGGCCCTACTTCCCCCGCGTTTCGGCGGATTTGCTCCACCACGCATAGATCTGATAGCCGCGCATGGGGATGCGGTCGGGCATGCCGAACTTGTCCCAATAGGCCAGTCGGTTGGCGCCCATGTACCATTGCGGGATGACGTAATGGTTCCACAGCAGCACGCGGTCCAGCGCGCGGGTGCGCGCCACCAATTGCTCGCGGTCGGGCGCGCTGATCACCAGATCCACCAGGGTGTCCACCGCCGGGTTGCGGATGCCGCCCACGTTGCGGCTGCCGGGCTGGTCGGCGGCGGCGGAACTCCAGAACATGGCCTGTTCGTTGCCCGGCGACAGCGACTGGCCCCAGCTCATCACGATCATGTCGAAATCGAAGGCGCGCACGCGGTTGACGTATTGGGTGGTGTCCACCGTGCGCACGCGGGCGTCGATGCCCAGCCGGGCCAGATTGCGCGCAAAGGGCAGGCTGACGCGTTCGAACGCCGCCTGGGCCAGCAGAATCTCGAAGCGGAAGGGCTGGCCGTCCTTGGTCAGCTTGCCGTCCACCACCTGCCAGCCGGCATCCTCCAGCAGCTTCATGGCGATGCGCAGATTGGGGCGGATGCCCTGTTGCGGGTCGGTGCGCGGCGCGCGATAGGCGGTGGTGAAGACCTCGGGCGGGACTTGCCCGCGCAAGGGGTCCAGCACCGCCAGCTCGTCGGCGCCGGGCAGGCCGGTGGCGGCCAGTTCGGAATTGGCGAAATAGCTTTCGGTGCGGCGGTACTGTCCATAGAACAGGTTGGCGTTGGTCCATTCGAAATCGAAGGCATATGCCAGCGCCTGGCGCACGCGGGCGTCGGCGAAAAGCGGCCGGCGCAGGTTGTAGGCATAGGATTGCATGCCGGCGGGCAATTGATTGTCCAGCAACACCTTCTTGGCGCGGCCGTCCCTCAGCGCCGCCCAGTCGTCATAGGCGGTGGCCCATTTCTTGGCCTCGTTCTCCTCGCGGAAATCGAATTCGCCGGCCTTCAGCGCCTCCAGCGCCACGGTGGCGTCGCGATAGAAGTCGTAGCGCACGCGGTCGAAATTATAGAGTCCGCGATGGACCGGCAGGTTCTCGGCCCAGTAATCCTTGACCCGCTCATAGACGATGAAGCGGCCCGGCTCGAAGGCGCCCACCCGATAGGGGCCGCTGCCCAGCGGCGGCTCCAGCGTGGTGTTCTCGAACGTCCGGCCCTGCCAGTAATGACGCGGCAGGATGGGCATTTCTCCCACGATCAGCGGCAGTTCGCGGTTGTCGCCCGGCTTGAAGGTGAACTTCACGGCTCGCGGCCCCACCTTCTCTACCTTGTCCACCCCGGCATAATAGAAGCGGTAGCTGGGGGCGCCCTTGGTGCGCAGGATGTCGAGCGAGAAGATGACGTCCTCGGGCGTGATCGGCGTGCCGTCGTGCCAGCGCGCCTGCTTGCGGATGACGTAGGTGGCCCACGACCGGTCGGGCGGCGTGTCGATGCTTTCGGCGATCAGGCCGTACATGGAGAACGGCTCGTCGGCGGCGGGCATCAGCAGCGTCTCGAACGGCAGGCCGATGCCGTCGGGCGCCTGTCCCTTGACGATGAACGGATTGAGGTTGTCGAAGGTGCCCAGATCCGCCAGCCGCAATTCGCCGCCCTTGGGGGCATTCGGGTTGACGTAGTCGAAATGGGCGAAGTCGGCCGGATACTTGGGTTCGCCGTGCATGGCGATGGCGTGGCGCGGTTCGGCCGCCAGCGGCCGGGGCAGCGTCGGCAAGGCCACAAGCGCCATCAGGCAGGCGGCGACGACCGCCCTCATCCCGCCAGCACCTCCAGCGCCTGGGCGTGCAGGCGGGCGTCGCCCGCCGCGCACACCCGGCCGTCGGATGCGATGGACAGCGGGCGGCCCCGCCAGTCGGTGACGGTGCCGCCGGCATTCTCGATGACCGGCACCAGGGCGGCGAAGTCATAGGGTTTCAGCCCGGCCTCCACCACCAGATCGACGAAGCCCGAGCTGAGCAGGGCATAGGCATAGCAATCGCAGCCGTAGCGCGGCTGCTTGACCCTGGCGGCGATGCGGTTCCAGGCCGGCAGGGTGTCGGGATCGAAGAATTCGGGGCCGGTGGTATAGGCATAGGCCTTGGCGAGCTGGTCGCAGGCGCGCACGCGCGCCGCCTCGCCGTTCAGGGTGGTGGGGCGCCCGGCCGCGCCCAGCCAGCGTTCGCCCAGGATCGCCTGGTCGATGATGCCCAGCACCGGGGTGCCGCGATGGGCCAGCGCGATCAGCGTGCCGAAGCTGGGCTTGCCGGTGATGAACGCCTTGGTGCCGTCGATGGGGTCCAGCACCCACACCCATTCGGCGTCGGTGTTCTGGCGGCCGTGCTCCTCGCCCAAGATTCCGTGCTGGGGATAGGTTTCGGCGATGATGGCGCGCATGGTCGCCTCGACCTCGCGGTCGGCGATGGTGACCGGGCTGTCGTCGGGTTTCTCGTCCACCGCCACGGGGGTGCGGAAATACTTGCGGATGACCGGGCGGGCGGCCTCGGCCAGACGCTCGGCCAGGGCGACGAATTCGGACGGGCAAACGGCGGTCATGGCTTCCCCACGGTTTCTTGCGCGGCCAGAGTTTGGCGCGAAGCCGCGCCGATGACCAGAGGCGAAAGGTGATTGCCCGTGGCCTGCGGTCTGTCCCTACCTCCTATGCTTAGGTCGTGGATGGGAAAAGAAAAGGCCCCATGGCCGAATTGGGCCGGCCGGCGTTGACTGTGGCAACCGTCGCGACCCGATGGCACGGAGCGATGGGCGCCGGCGCGCCCATCAAGGTGATTTCCAGCCGAAGGCGGGCGTTATAAGGTTGACGGCTGTCCGCCGCTGTCAGGGGAATTGCCAGATGTCCACGCCGCACCTCAATCCCATCGTCGTCATTCCTGCCCGCATGCCGGCCACCCGCCTGCCCGGCAAGCCGCTGGCCGATATCCACGGCGCGCCGATGATCGTGCATGTGTGGCGCCGGGCGGTGTCGGCCGGCATCGGCCCGGTGGTGGTGGCCTGCGCCGAGGCCGAGATCGCCGATGCGGTGCGCGCCCATGGCGGCACGGCGGTGCTGACCGACCCCGATCACCCGTCGGGGTCCGACCGGGTGTGGGAGGCGCTGGAAAAGGTGGACCCCGACCGCGCCTTCGGCGCCGTGGTCAACGTCCAGGGCGATCTGCCCACCTTGGACCCCGCCATCGTGCGGGCGGTGTTCCAGCCGCTGGAGGACCCCCAGGTGGACCTGTCCACCCTGGTGGCCGAGATCACCGTCGAGGAGGAGCGCGCCAATCCCAACGTGGTCAAGGCGGTGGTGGGCTTCGCCGACGGCGCCCGTATCGGCCGGGCGCTCTATTTCACCCGCGCCACCGCGCCGTGGGGGGCGGGGCCGCATTATCATCATATCGGCCTTTACGCCTATCGGCGCGAGGCGCTGGGGCGCTTCGTCTCGCTGCCCCAGGGCGTGCTGGAGCGGCGCGAGAAGCTCGAGCAGTTGCGGGCGCTCGAGAACGGCATGCGCATCGACGCCGCCTTGGTTGACACCGTTCCGTTGGGTGTCGATACTCCCGCCGACCTTGACCGCGCCCGCGATCTGATCGCCGCCGGCCGCTAAGATTTCAGGCTGTCATGACCTCTTCCGATCCCGCGAATTCCATCGCCTTCCAGGGGCTGCCCGGCGCCTATTCGCACCTGGCCTGCCGCAACGCCTTTCCGGCCATGCAGCCCCTGCCGTGCGCCACGTTCGAGGACGCCTTCGCCGCCGTGCGCGAAGGGCGCGCCCGCTATGCCATGATCCCCATCGACAATTCGGTGGCGGGCCGGGTGGCGGACGTGCATCACCTGCTGCCCTATTCGGGCCTGCACATCATTTCCGAGCATTTCGAGCGCATCAACCACCACCTGCTGGCCCCCAAGGGCGCCAGCCTGGACACCATCGCCACGGTGGAAAGCCACGTGCATGCGCTGGGCCAATGCCGCAACCTGATCCGCCAATTGGGGCTGAAGGTGGTGGTGGGTGCCGACACCGCCGGCGCCGCCGCCGAACTGGCCAAGACCGGCGACGTCACCCGCGCCGCCATCGCGTCCGAACTGGCGGCCGAGATTTACGGGCTGGAAAGCCTCAAGGCCAATATCGAGGATGCCGAGCACAACACCACCCGTTTCGTGGTGCTGGCGCGCGACGCGGTCGAACCCAATCCCAACCAGCCTTGCGTCACCACCTTCGTGTTCCGGGTGCGCAACGTGCCGGCGGCGCTGTACAAGGCCATGGGCGGTTTCGCCACCAACGGCATCAACATGACCAAGCTGGAAAGCTATCTGGTCGGCGGCGAATTCGTGGCCGCCCAGTTCTATGCCGACGTGGAAGGCCACCCCAGCCAGCGCAGCCTGCGCCTGGCGCTGGAGGAGCTGGAATTCTTCAGCCACGAGGTGCGCATCCTGGGCGTCTATCCGGCGCACCCGTTCCGCCTGGCCCAGCGCGCGGCGGGGGAATAATACGGGCCATCCTTTGATCGGATTTGTTGGCCGGTCTCCGGCCGCCCTTGCGGAGGCGGCGCCCGGCCGGGATGAGGCAACCGGTCAATTCATTGGCCGGTTGATATAGCGACGCCCGCCTTGGGCGCCGGCCCGCCCATGGCCCGGGGCCGGGCGGGCGGCCTATTTGTTGACGCCGTAGGACTTCATCATCATGTCCACCGCGCCGGCGATGGCGCGGTCCAGATCGGCGCGTTCGCTGGGCGGCAGGCCCAGCAGGGCGCGGTTGAAATGCTCGCCGCGCAGCATGCCGACGAACTGGTCCATGGCCAGCCAGGTGTCGTCGATCACCATCAGGCCGCGCCGCACCAGCACATCCAGCACTTCGGCCAGGCGCTGCTTGCCGCGCAGGGGGCCGGCCTCGAAATAGACGCGGGCCAGATCGGGGTGGCGGGGCGATTCGGCCACCACCATGCGGTAGATGCCCAGAGTGTTGTCGTCCAGCAGCATGCTCATCAACTGGCGCGCCACCGTGGTCAGGGCGGCGCGGGCATCCAGCGTTTCCGATACACTCAGGTTATCCAGCGCGCAGGCCAGCGTGTCGCAACGCTGATGGATGATGGCGGCGAACAATTCGTCCTTGCCCTGGAAATGGGCATAGATGGTGGCCTTGGAGACGCCGGCGGTGGCCGCGACCATGTCCATGCTGGTGCTGGCATAGCCGTGCTCCAGGAAACACGCCTGGGCGGCATCCAGAATGGCCTTGCGCTTGGCCGAGGATCGGGCGGAGCAGGGTTTAAGCATGCCTCGAAAACTAAACTACCCGGTTCAGTTTTTGAAGCGGAATATGTCCATTCCTGCCGCCGCCCGGCCGTGCGCCGGTGGGCGCCGGCAGCTCAGGTCCCCACCATGTCGGCCAGGGCGTCGTCCAGCCGCCGCGCATCGATCTCCATCAGGCGGGGGCCGTCGGTCCACACCAGCGCGCAGCGCACCCGGTGGCGCGGATAGACGCAGGCCAGGGCCAGCCGATAGGCGGCCATCTGGCGCACATAGACGTCCGGAATCTCGGCCGGGTCGGCGGGCGGCCGGCGGTTGGTCTTGTAATCCACCACCAGCACCTCCGCCTCGGTGACCACCAGCCGGTCCACCTGGCCGGCGATGGCGCGCGCCTCCCCGATCAGGCCGACGATGGGAACCTCCGCCCGGCTGCCCGGGGCGAACAGCGGGGCAAAGGCGGGCTGGTCCAGCACGGCACCGACCTCGTTGGCGATCTGGATGCGCTCGGCGGCATCGAATTCGGCACCGGCGCGGGCCAGATAGCGCATGGCCGCCGCCGCCCGCTTGTCGGCCGGCAGGTCGGGTAGGGTCTGCAGCAATTTGTGGATCAGCCGGCCGCGGGCGAAGCGGCGGCCGTCCTCGCCCGGTCCCAGCGGCGAGCGGGCCGGCGGCTCCTCGCCGTCGGGGCGCGAGGGCGCGAGCGGTCGGGGCGGCGCCGGTTCCGCCGGCGGGGCGGTGCCGGCCCAGGACGGCAGCACGGTTTCCACCACGCGGGCGGCGGCGGTCCCGCCCTTGCGCTCCGGCTCGGCCGTCTGCGGCCGTTCGATGCGCAGCACGCGGGCGTCGGGGGTCTCGCCCTGCGCGGCCAGGAACGGGTCCTCCATCTCCTCGGCCTGGGCGGCCAGCGCCTCGCGGATCAGGTTGTACCAGCAGCCCTGGGGCGCGGCCCGCTTGGTCTGCCAGCCGCACACGATCAACTGGTCCTCGGCGCGGGTCATGGCGACGTAGAGCAGGCGACGGTATTCCCGCTCGCGCGCCAGCTTCTGGGCGTCGCGCCCGGCCTGGGCGACCGCATCATTCATCTCGGCGCGGGGCGGCCACAGCAGCAGGTCGCCGTCGCCCTCGCCGTCCAGCCACAGCAGGCGCGAGCCTTGGGTCGGCATCTGAAGCGTGTCGGGCAGGAAGACGATGGGCGCCTGCAACCCCTTCGAGCCGTGCACCGTCATGATGCGCACGGCGTCGCGGCCGCCTTGCTCCAGGTCGCGCTTGATCTCGACCGCGCCGGCCTCCAGCCAATGCAGGAAGCCCTGCAGGCTGGGCGCGCGGCCCTGCTCATAGGCCAGGGTCAGCGCCATGAACTCGTCCAGCGGGTCCTCGGCCTCCAGCCCCAGACGGGCCAGCAGGCGGCGCTTGCCGCCCAGCGGTCCCAGCACATGGGCGTAAAGGGCGTGCGGCGTCAGCCGATCGACCTTGCCCAACAGGTCGGACAGGACATCGAAGGCGCGGCCGAACGCTTCCTCCTCGCCGCAGCGGCGGCGCAGGGCGTCCCACAGCCGCGTGTCGCCCCTATTCCAGGCCAGCCGGAACAGCGCATCCTCGTCCATGCCCACCAGCGGCCCCTTGAGCACGGTGGCGAGCGTCAGGTCGTCCTCGGGCAGGATCAGGAAATTGCCCAAGGCCATCAGGTCCATGACCGCCATCTGCTCGGTCAGCACCATGCGGTCGGCGCCGGCCACCGGCACTTCCAGCGCCTTCAGCTCGCGCACCAGGTCCTCGACGAACTGGCCGCGCCGGCGCAGCAGCACCATGACGTCGCCGGCCCGCACCGGGCGGCCCTGGCTGGGCAGATCCTCGCGCCCGACCATGGCGCGGATGCGCCGCGCCACCAGCCGCGCCAGCCGGGTGCGCGGGGAATCGCCGCTGATGCGCTCGACCGGGGGCTTCCATGGCGGCACCTCGTCGGCGGCGCGCGGCTCGACCGGCGGCCACACCTCGACCCGGCCGCCCGCGCCCGAGCGGAAGGCCAGATGGGCGATGTCCTCGTCGGGCGCCGCCACGCCGTCGCGCGCCGGGCTGTGCGGGGCGAACACCGCGTTGACCGCGTCCAGCACCGCCCAGCCCGACCGGAACGACAGGTTCAGCGGGATTTCCGCCCATCGGCCGCCGGCCTGCGGCACGTGTTCGGCGAAGCGCCGGCGCATGGCGTCGAACGCCTTTGGATCGGCGCGCTGGAACGAATAGATGGATTGCTTGACGTCGCCCACGGCGAACACCGTGCGCAACGACTCGCGCGCGCCCAGGCCGGCGAAGAATTCGGCGGTCAGGGCCGCCACCACCGCCCACTGATCGGGGTTGGTGTCCTGGGCCTCGTCGATCAACACATGGTCGATGCCGCCGTCCAGCTTGAACAGCACCCACGGCGCCACGCCGGGCCGGGCCAGCAGGTCGCGCGCCGCCAGGATCAGGTCGTCGTAATCCATCAGGGCGCGGCCCTGCTTGCGCCGCTCATATGCCGCCAGCAGCGCCTCGCCCAGGCTCAGCAGGCAGGCGGTGCTTTGCGCGATGGCGGCCGATTTCAGCCGGTCCATGACGCGCACCAGCCGTTCGGCCTCGGTTTCCAGCGCGCTCAACACGCCCGGCATCTCGGCCAGCTTCTTGGTGCACAGGGTCTTGCGGATGGTGCCGTCGGTGGCGGTCAGAAAGGCCAGCCTGTAGGCGTGGAAGCGTCCGATCCGGCCCTCGGGATCGGCCAACCAGCGGTCCAGCATCTGGCCGCGCTCCACATCGGTCTTGCTTCCGTTCAGCAACGCGTGCATGGCGTGGCTGAGGCCGTCGCGATCAAAGGCTTCGTCGGCGCAGGCGCGGGCGACGATGGCGTCGGGGGTGTCGCCGTCCTCCAGCCCCAGCCGGGCGCGCATGGCGGCGACCACGCCGGCCAGCCCGCCATGGGCATCCAGCAGGCGCCTGAGGCGGCCGCGCTCGGACGACAATTCGGCCATCAGCTCGGGAAAGGCGGTTTCGTGCACCCGGCCGGTGACCTCGGCCAGCGCGGCGGCCAGGGCGGGATCGAAGGCATGATCGGGGCCGCCTTCGGCAGCGGTACGGGCGCGGGTCAGCACCTCCTCCTTGGCTTCCTCCAGCAATTCGCCGGCGTCGCGGTCGTCCATCACCTGGAAGTGCGGCGCCAGCCCGGCCTCCAGCGGAAAGCGGCGCAGCAGCGACTGGCAGAACGCGTGGATGGTCTCGATGTGCATGCCGCCCGGCACGTCGAGCACGCGGGCGAACAGCCGCCGCGCGCCGGTCGTCACCGCCTCGTCCGGGGTGTGCCCCAACAGGCGCGTTAGCTCGCCCGCCAGCTTGGCCTCGGGCGCGGTCGCCCACTTGGCCAGCCGCTCGTTGATGCGGTTGCTCATCTCGGCGGCGGCCGCCTTGGTGAAGGTCAGGCACAAGATGCGGTGCGGCGCCGTGCCCGCCAGCAGCAGGGTCAGCACGCGGTCGGTCAGCACCTTGGTCTTGCCGGTGCCGGCCGACGCCGCCACCCACACCGACGCTCCGGGATCGGCCGCCTGCCGCTGCCGCATGGTGGCATCGTCCAGCAGCGCGGTGGGGGAGAGGGGAGCGGCGGTCATTGGGCTTCGGCTCCCGACATTCCATGAGGAACACAGATGAACGCAGATGAACACATATGAACACAGATGGAGCGGGTCATAGGGTCACCCGTTTGTATTCGAGCCGGGGCTTGCCGAAATTCAGGATCAGGGCAGTACGCAGAGTGCTGGCGCGAAGGTAGTTCAGACATTGGGTCACATGCGGTGTGCCGATGGCTGTCCCAATGGCTTTCAGTTCCACGATGACTGCGTTCTCGACCACCAGATCAGCGACATAGGTGCCCATTTCCCGTCCCTTGTAGAGCACGCGGAAGGGCACCTCGCGGTCGGCCTTCAGGCCCGCCAATCCCAGTTCATGACACAGGGCGCGCTGATACACGACTTCGAGAAAGCCGTGGCCCAACGTGGAGGACACCTCGAACGCGGCGCGCAGGATCTCTCCTGTCAGCGGATCTTTCTGCTCAGGCCCATCTGTGTTCATCTGCGTTCATCTTGTTCATCTGTGTTGCCATGACCCCGGCGGCGGCCGCACTCACTCCTCACCCTCTTCTCCCGCGGTGGCCCATTCGCGGATGCGGGCGAGGTGCTGGTATTCGCTGTACTTCGGCACGCGGTCGGGGTGGGGGCGGGCGGCATAGGGGGTGCGGGGGTCGTCGAAGGTGGCGACCAGGGCCTTGAGGCCCTCGATGGCCTGGTCGGTTAGTTGGCGCGGGTTGTCGCCGGCCGATTTCTCCTCGCCGCCATCGGCGCCGCCCTTGAGCCGCCAATAGAGCATGCGGCCGACCTCGGCCGCGGGCAGGCCGGCAAAGCCGCCGAAGCGGGCGATGGCGCCTTCCAGCGGCAATTGCGGCGCATAGCCGGCGGCCACCTCGCGCGCGGTGGGGGGCTGGCCGGTCTTGTAATCGATCAGCGCCAGGGTGCCGTCGCGCAACAGGTCCACGCGGTCGGCGCGGGCATGCAGCAGGAACGGGCCGCCGGGGGCGTCGATTTCCAACTGGCCGTCGATCTCGCAATATGTCGCGGCGATGTCGGCGCGGCGGTCGCGCTCGTGCGCCACCAGCCAGCGCGCCACCGAGACGAAGCGCGGCCACCAGAACGCCCACACGCCCGGCCGGGCCAGGACGTCGGCGAATACCTCGCGGCCGATGGCGATCAGGCGCTGCTCGGCGTCGGCGGGCAGCGGGCCGGGATTCTCGTGCACGAAACGCTCGATGGCGTTGTGCACCAGCGATCCATATTCGGCGGCGCCGGGGTCCTGGTCGATGGAGTCGAGCGCGCGCAGGCCCAGGATGCGCTTGGCGTAGATGCCATAGGGATCGCGCATCCAGGTCTCGATCTCGGTGACCGACAGCTTGCGCGGCCGGGCCTCCAGCGGCGGGCGGGGGGCGGGCGCGCCCACCGGGCTAAAGGCATCCGGGCGGTCCAGCAGGGCGTGCCAGTCCAGGTATTGCCCGGCATCCTCGTCGAATTCCAGCCCGGCGGCATCCATCACCGCCGCCAGCCGCATCAGCCAGCGCGACGGCACGGTGGGAGTGCCGTCCACCCTGAGCGAGCGTGACAGCACCACGCGCGGCGCGGCAAAAGCCTGGGCGAAATCGTGCGCCGACAGGCCCACCTTGCGCTCGGGCGCCGGCAGGCCGAAGGCGGCGCGCATGGGCCGGCTCATCCACGGGTCGGCCTCGGCCTCGCCCGGCCAGGTGCCCTCGTTCAGGCCGGCCAGCACCATGGTGTCGGCCTGTTGCAGGCGCGCCTCCATGGGGCCCCACAGGAACAGGCGTGGATGGCTGCCCCATGCCTGGCGCACCACCTGGCCCGACAGCAACTGGTCGAACAGCGCCGCATAGAAGCGCGGCGGGATGGCGGGGAACAGGTCCCGCACCGCCTGGGCGGCGGCGGCCAGTTCGCCGGCCCAGGCGGCCAGCGCCTCGCCCGCCTCGCCCTTCCACAGCCGGGCGGGACCGGGCAGGCGGGCGTCGCCGGCCAGCGCTTCGGCCGCTTCCATGTGGGCGCGGATCAGAACGTCGAGCGGCGCGGTTTCCTCGGCCATCACCCGCACCAGCGGCTCGAGCAGGGCGGCCAGCCGATCCAAGCCGTCACGCACGCGGCCGTCGCGGGCGGCGGCCTTCAGCCCGGCGATGCCGGGGGCGGGGCGGGGGCCGCGCAGGGCGGCCAGTTCCAGCCGCCGCACCAGCGCGCGAAAATGGCCGGGATCGTCGCCGGCGGCGGCCAGCGGATGTTTCAGGCAGGCCAGGGTGGCGTGCGGGGCGAAATCGTCGGTCACCATCTGGGCCAGCAGGCGCAGGAAGGTGCCGGCCTCGCTGGTGGCCAGGGGGCGGCCGGCGGAATCGTCGATCACCAGTCCCCAGCGTTCCAGTTCGGCCGAGACGCGGCGCGCCAGCGCCCGGTCGGGGGTGACCAGGGCGGCGGTGCGGCCCTCGGTCTCCAGCGCCTCGCGCAGGATCAGGGCGATGGCGCCCGCCTCCTCGCGCGGGCCGGGGGCGTCCAGCCGCGACACCCCGGCCAGGGTGGCGGCGGGGAACTCGCCCATGTCGCGCCATGCCTCGCAGGTGGCGGCGGGGCGCAGCGCCTGGGCCAGCAGGGCGACGCGGGCGCCGCGCGGATCGGCCTGGGGCAGCAGCGGGCGCACCTGGGCGCGCGCCACGCCCAGATGATCCAGCAGCTTCTTCATGCCGTATTGCGGATGGCTGTCGTCCAGCGCCGCCCAGGTGGCGGCATCCATGGACAGATCCAGGCCGGGCAGGATGACCTTGCCGCGCGGCAGGCCGGCAATCACCGCGATCAGGTCGGCGCTGGCCGGGCGCGAACCGGTCGAGCCGGCGGCGATCACCGGCGTGTCGGGCGGATCGGCGCGCCAGCGCGCGGCCTGGGCGTCCAGGATGCGGTTGATGCGCTCCTGCGGGTCCAGGCGGTCGCCCAGCAGCGCCGGCCAGTGCTCGGTGACGATCTTGAGGAAATCCAGCGTCACCTGCCAGTGGGCGGCGAAATCCTCGGGCACCAGACTGGACAGGCGGTCGAAGCCGATGCGCTCGATCTGCACCGCGTCCAGCAACGCCGCCAGCTCGGCCGCCAGCCGCGCCGCCTGGTCGGGGGTGGGGGCGTGGCCGCCGCGCCCCGATCCCATGGCCAGCACCAGCCGGGTCAGCAGCAGGTGGCGCTCCATGGGCGGGATGGCGGGGGGAATGTCCAGCGGGCCGTCGGCGAACAGCAGCGGGTCGCCGTCGTCGCCGGCATCCATGGGCCGCAGCCGCGGCAGCAACAGCGGCTTGCCGCCCGACAGGCGCAAGAACGCCTCGCGCCCCGACCGGCAGGCGCGGCGGTTGGGCAGCAGCACCTCCATCTCGGCCAGCCGCAAGGGGTCGCCGCCGGCCTCGGCCAGCAGGTGCGCGGCCAGGGCATCGACGAAGGATTGTCCCGGCGGGATGGTGAAGAACGTGCCTGTGCCGGTCGTCATGGTCGCCCCCTGCTGTCGGCGTCCACAGGTAGCACAAACGGCCCGGCGGCGGGAGGGGGCGGTGGCCGTCCGGGCTGGTAATACCTTTGTTTTCGGCCACCTGCCCTCTGGTGAATTTACCCGCCGCGCGCGAGCGGGCCAAACTTCCGGTTGTCGCATCCGGCGGCCCATAATGAACGGGAGGACTTCATGATCACCAAGGCCCTCGAAAGCCTCACCAGCCAGATCGCCATCCGCCCCCGCTATGACAATTTCATCGGCGGCCGCTGGGTGCCGCCGGTGGCGGGCGACTATTTCGTCAATCCCACGCCCATCACCGGCCAGCCGTTGTGCGAGGTGGCGCGCTCCCAGGCCGCCGATATCGAGCTGGCGCTGGACGCGGCCCACGCCGCCAAGGCCGCCTGGGGCCGCACGCCGGTGGCCGAACGCGCCAACATCCTCAACCGCATCGCCGACCGCATGGCCGAGCGCCTGAACGCGCTGGCGCTGGCCGAGACGCTGGACAACGGCAAACCGATCCGCGAGACCACCGCCGCCGACATCCCGCTGGCCATCGACCATTTCCGCTACTTCGCCGCCTGCGTGCGCGCCCAGGAAGGGGCGCTGTCGGAGATCGACGACACCACCATCGCCTATCATTTCCACGAGCCGCTGGGCGTGGTCGGCCAGATCATCCCGTGGAACTTCCCCATCCTGATGGCGGCGTGGAAGCTGGCCCCCGCCCTGGCGGCCGGCAATTGCGTGGTGCTGAAGCCGGCCGAACAGACGCCCATGTCCATCATGGTGCTGATGGACCTGATCGGCGACCTGCTGCCGGCGGGCGTGCTCAACGTGGTCAACGGCTTCGGGATCGAGGCGGGCAAGCCGCTGGCCTCCAGCCCGCGCATCGCCAAGATCGCCTTTACCGGCGAAACCACCACCGGCCGGCTGATCATGCAATACGCCTCGGAAAACCTGATCCCGGTGACGCTGGAACTGGGCGGCAAGTCGCCCAACATCTTCTTTGCCGACGTGATGGCGGCCGATGACGACTATTTCGACAAGGCGCTGGAAGGCTTCGCCATGTTCGCCCTGAACCAGGGCGAGGTCTGCACCTGTCCGTCCCGCGCCCTGGTCCATGAATCCATCTTCGACGCCTTCATGGAACGCGCGGTGGCGCGGGTCAGGAAAATCGTGCAGGGCAGCCCGTTGGACCCGGCCACCATGATCGGCGCCCAGGCCAGCATCGACCAGTTGGAGAAGATCCTGTCCTATATCGACATCGGCAAGCGCGAAGGGGCGCAATGCCTGATCGGCGGCAAGGCGGCCAAGCTGGGCGGCGACCTGGACAGCGGCTATTACGTCGAACCCACGGTGTTCGTCGGCACCAATTCCATGCGCATCTTCCAGGAGGAAATCTTCGGCCCGGTGGTGTCGGTGACCAAGTTCTCCAGCACCGAGGAGGCGCTGCACATCGCCAACGACACGCTCTACGGCCTGGGCGCCGGCGTGTGGACGCGCGACATCAACACCGCCTATCGCATGGGCCGGGAAATCCAGGCCGGCCGCGTGTGGACCAATTGCTATCACCTGTATCCGGCGCATGCCACCTTCGGCGGCTACAAGCAGTCGGGCATCGGGCGCGAGACGCACAAGATGATGCTCGACCACTACCAGCAGACCAAGAACCTGCTGGTGAGCTACAGCCCCAAGGCGCTGGGCTTCTTCTAGGAGGGGGCGGTGGCGGCCGTTCCCCGCGTCGTCGCCACGCCGGCAGCCGAGGCGTTGATCGCCCGGCTGTCGGCCCGCCACGGCCCGCTGGTGTTTCACCAGTCGGGCGGCTGTTGCGACGGCTCCGCGCCCATGTGTTTCGCCCGGGGCGAATTCCGCATCGGAGCCCGCGACGTGCTGCTCGGGCACCTGGGCGGCATGCCGTTCTACATCGGCGGCCAGCAATTTGAATACTGGCGCCACACCCAGTTGATCATCGACGTGGTGCCGGGGCGTGGCGCCAGCTTCTCGCTGGAAATCCCCGAGGGCGTGCGCTTCCTGACCCGCTCGCGGGTGTTCACCGATGACGAGGCGGCCCAGTTGGAGGAGCCGCCGCGGGGCGGCTCAGTTACGTGACATCCTCAAAGCCGGGCGATGCGGCTTTGCTGGCCACCCTTTCGGCAAGTGGGGTTCGAGCGCGGATCATCTCTCCTCCGACAGCCAGCAAAGCCGCGCCATATCCACCCGCTCGTCAGGCACTCGGTGCGGGGGCAAGGCAGCACATGAAATCAATGCTGTGTATGGGCGCTCAGCCTAGCTTTGATAGCGGTGCAGATAGGTGGGCAACACCGCCTCCGCGGCTACCGGCGCGATGCCCAGCTCGGCCAGGCCCGGCTTGCCGCCGCGCACCACATTGTCCACGCGCAGCAGCTTGACCTGATCGGGGGTCAGCGGCGGGGTGGGCAGGAACTTCAGGAAGGCGGCCTGCAGGCGGGCGACGCCGAACGGCAGCGGCACCAGCAGCGCGTTGCGCCCGGTGGTCCTGAGGACCAGCTCCAGCACTTCCTTGAGGGTATAGCGGCGCGGGCCGCCCAGCTCGTACACCTTGCCGGCGGTCTTGGGGTCGGTCACGCCCTTGACCAGCACCTCGGCCACGTCGCCCACATAGACCGGCTGGAAGGTGGGGCCGCCCGAGCCGAACCAATCGACGCCATAGCCGGTTTCGGTATGGATGAGCTTGAAGCCGTCGCCGGTGAACACCGGCAGCGCCGGCGACACGCGCGCCAGCTTGGCGAAGCGGTTGAAGAAATCGTCGTCAGGCCCGAACACCACCGAGGGGCGGGTGATGGTGGCGCCGGGAAAGGCGGCCAGCACCGCTTCCTCGCCCAGCGCCTTGCTGCGGGCATAGGCCGAGGGCGAATTGCGGTCGGCGCCCAGCGCCGACATGTGCACCAGCCGGGCGACGCCTGCGTCGCGCGCCGCCTGGGCCACGTTGGCGGCCCCCTGGCGGTGGACGGCGTCGAAGGTGGCCTTGCCCTTTTCGAACAGGATGCCGACCAGATTGATCACCGCATCCGATCCGGCGATGACGGCGCGCACGCTGGCCATGTCGGTGACGTCGGCGGCGACCGGATTGACCTGGCCGGGGTCGCCCATGGGTTTGAGGAAGCCGGCGCCCACCGGGTCGCGCACCGCCGCGCGAACGATCCATCCCTGTGCCGCCAGACGTTTCACCACCTGGCGCCCGATGAACCCGGACCCGCCGAACACCGTAACAACCTGCCGCATGTGGACCTCCGCATCTCCCGTGCCGCCCGTTCGGGCTGGCTTATGTCATTGGGCGGAAAGGCTATTCCTTTCCCTTTATGAACGCAACGCCAAGGCAGGCGAAGGAGGGCGCGAAAAAAAATCCAAAAGGGGTGAAAAACCTCGTTGACAGGCGGGGCCGATCCGAATATTTCTCTCGGCCTCGGCGGGGACGACCTGCTGGGGACCAGCGGAAACGCTGGGCCACCTGCCCAGGTGGCGGAATTGGTAGACGCGCACGGTTCAGGTCCGTGTGCCGCGAGGCGTGAAGGTTCGAGTCCTTTCCTGGGCACCATTTCCTCGGTGACTACCAACACCGAGGGCCAGCCCCCCAAGGGGGCGATGCCAAACGGCTCCTTTGGGATCAACCCTGAAGGAGCCGTTCGCATGTCTGTCACCTACCACGTCGGCGACCTTCCTGCGGATCTGGATCTGGGGCCGGTGGTCGCCATCGACAGCGAAACCATGGGCCTGTCGCTGCATCGCGACCGCTTGTGCGTGATCCAGTTGTCGGCGGGCGACGGCAATGCCCATGTGGTGCACTTCCCCAACCGCGACTATGCGGCGCCCAACCTCAAGCGCCTGCTGTCCGATCCGGGTGTGACCAAGCTGTTCCATTTCGCCCGCTTCGACCTCGCCATGATCCAGAAGCACCTGGGCGTGCGTTGCGCGCCGGTGTGGTGCACCAAGCTGGCGTCCAAGCTGACCCGCACCAACACCGACCGCCACGGCCTCAAGGATCTGTGCCGCGACCTGATCGGGGTCGATCTGTCCAAGCAGCAGCAGACCTCGGACTGGGGCGCCGCCGAGCTGAACGCCGATCAGTTGGCCTATGCGGCCTCCGACGTTCTGTACCTGCACCAGTTGAAGGCCAGGCTTGAGGTGCTGCTGGACCGCGAGGGGCGGCGCGACGTGGCCGAGGCCTGCTTCCGCTTTTTGCCCGCCCGGGCCGAGCTGGACCTGCTGGACTGGAGCGAAGTGGATATCTTCTCCCACTGAGTGCGGACGGGGCCGGCATTTCGCCGGCCTCTCCTCTTTTGACCTTCCGATTGGCGGCGCGATTCGTATAGTGAGGGTCCGCGTCCCCGTTTGGCGCGGGGATTGCAAGTTCTGTCGGGACCCTTTCATGACCATTGCCGTGCCGGATGACGTTGCCGCCGCCGTGGGCGACGTTAGTGCCGATATCGCTTCCGCCCGCCGCGTACTGACCGCCGAGGCCCAGGCCCTGGAGGCGCTGGCCGCGTCGCTGGGCGACGCCTTCGTCGCCGCCATCGAGGCCCTGGCCGGTGTCACCGGCCGGGTGGTGGTGTCGGGCATGGGCAAGTCGGGCCACGTGGCGCGCAAGATCGCCGCCACCCTGGCCAGCACCGGCACCCCGGCCTTTTTCGTCCATCCGGGCGAGGCCAGCCACGGCGACCTGGGCATGGTCATGCCCGGCGACGCGGTGGTGGCGCTGTCCAATTCGGGCGAGACGCCGGAACTGGGCGACATCGTCGCCTATACCAGGCGCTTCGAAATCCCGCTGATCGCCATCACCTCGCGCGCCGGCAGTTCGCTGGCGCAGGCGGCCGATGTGGGGCTGATCCTGCCGCAGGTCCCCGAGGCATGCCCCATGGGGCTGGCGCCGACCACCTCGACCACGCTGATGCTGGCCCTGGGCGACGCTTTGGCGGTGGCGCTGCTGGAGCGCAAGAATTTCACCCCGGCCGATTTCCGGGTCTTCCATCCCGGCGGCAAGCTGGGCCAGCGTCTGCTCAAGACGGCCGACCTCATGCATGGCGGCGACGGCGTGCCGCTGGTCGGCCCCGACGCGGCCATGTCCGAGGTGCTGCTGGTGATGACGCAAAAGCGCCTGGGCTGCGCCGGCGTGACCGAGAACGGCCGTCTGGTCGGCATCATCACCGACGGCGACCTGCGCCGCCACATGCACGACGACCTGCTGGCGCAGCGCGCGGGCGACGTCATGACCCGCGGCCCCAAGACGGTGCCGCCCTCCATGCTGGCGGCCGAGGCGCTGCGCATCATGAATTCCAAGTCCATCACCACCTTGTTCGTGGTGGATGACGGGCGGCCGGTGGGGGTGCTGCACGTGCACGACCTGCTGCGCTCCGGCGTGGCCTGAGCGGGGGCGGAGGCGGGGATGAGCTTGCACGCCGATTCCGAGCTGCGCCCGCCGTCGTCGCCGCAGCGGCCGTCGCGCCGCCGCTTCCGCCGCGCCGTCCACCCGGTCCGGCCCGGCGGCCATCACCGCTATTCGCGCATGGTCGGCACGCTCAAGCTGGTGCTGCCGGCTCTGGCCGTGGTGCTGCTGGGGCTGGTCATGGTGTGGCCCAAGCTGACCGCCACCGACGACCGCTTCCAGTTGGGCTTTTCCCAATTGTCGCCCAATTCGGTGGAAAACCTGTCCATGGTGAATGCCCGCTTCTACGGGCTGAACCGCCGCAACCAGCCCTTCACCCTGACCGCCGACGTCGCCACCGAGGATGAGCCGGGGCTGATCGTGCTGGACGCACCCAAGGGCGATTTCCTCACCTCCAACGACAAGGGCGTCTATGTGGAGGCGCGGCGCGGCTTTTATCGTCAGAAGGAGCAGATGCTGGACCTCGAGGGCGAGGTGGCGCTGTTCCACGAGGACGGCTACGAATTGCACACCGAGAAGGCCAGCATCGACCTTACGACCTCGAACGTCGTCGGTACGGCGCCGGTGCAGGGCCATGGGCCGCAGGGCCGCATCGACGGCAGCGGCTTCCGCATCCTGGACAAGGGGGCCAAGGTGGAGGTGACCGGCAGGTCCAAGATGAATCTGAAGGGGGCGGGCTCCAAATGATGCGTGCAACCGCGTTGGCGCTGGCGTTGTCCGCGCTGCTGGCCGGGTCCCCGGCGGCGGCCCAGGGCTTCAACATGAGCCAGAACAACAACGAGCAGATCCAGGTCTATGCCGATGACGGCATCGAATGGGTGTCCGAGGCCAATCGCGTCATCGCCCGCGGCAACGCCAAGGCCGTGCGCGGCACCGTGACGGTGACCGCAGATACCCTGACGGCCTATTACCGCGACGGCGCCGACGGCAACGAGATCTGGCGCATCGACGCCGACGGCAACGTGACCATCGCCACGCCGACCGAGACGGCCACCGGCCATAAGGCCACCTACGACCTGGAAAAGGCCATCTTCGTGCTGCGCGGCCAGCCGTCCAAGCTGGTCACCCCCACCGACACGGTGACCGCCAAGGACACCTTGGAATACTGGGAGAAGGAACGCATGGCGGTGGCGCGCGGCGACGCCCTGGCCGTCAGCAAGGACAAGAGCATCAAGGCCGACGTGCTGACCGCCCATTTCAAGGACAAGGGCGGCAATGCCGCCCCCGCCCGCGGCGCGCGCAAGGGCGCCGCTGTGGGACCCGGCCAGGGCGGCGACCTCGAGCTGCAGCGCGCCGACGCCTATGGCCATGTGGTGCTGACCACGCCCAAGGAGCGGGTGACCGGCGATCGTGGCGATTACAACCTGGAAACGGGTATCGCCACCGTGACCGGTTCGGTTAAACTGACCCGCGACGGCAACGAGCTCAACGGTGGCTATGCCCACGTGAACCTGAATACCGGCATCAGCAAGCTGTTCGGCGCCGCGCCGGGCGACAAGGGCGGCGACAGCCGCGCCCGCGGCACCTTCATCCCGGAAAAGCAGGACGGCGAAAAGCGGCGCTCGGTGTTCCAGGGCGCCGGTCCGAAGGACAAGGACGGGGGCGAAGGGCGCTAAAGGAATGCGGATGGATTCGATCAACTCCCCCGACCAGGCCGGGCCCCACTCCCCCGACCAGGCCGGGTCCCCCGGCCAGGCCGAGAACGCGCCCGCTCCCGCGGCGGCGCCGGTCCATGCCGCCGCTCCGGCCGGCGGGCTGCGGGCGCGCAACATCGGCAAGCGCTTCAAGCGCCGCACCGTGCTGCGCGACGTCTCGATCCAGGTCAGCCGGGGCGAGGCGGTGGGGCTGCTGGGTCCCAACGGCGCCGGCAAGACCACCTGCTTTTATTGCATCACCGGCCTGATCAATCCCGATGACGGCGCCATCGAGCTGGACGGCCAGGACATCACCGCCCTGCCCATGTATCGCCGCGCCCGCCTGGGCATCGGCTATCTGCCGCAGGAGGCCTCGATCTTCCGCGGCCTGACCGTCGAGGGCAACCTGATGGCGGTGCTGGAGGTGGTGGAGAAGGACCGCGACGCGCGCGAGGCGCGGCTGGACGAGTTGCTGGCCGAATTCGGCGTCGAACACCTGCGCCGGGCGCCGGCCATGGCGCTGTCGGGCGGCGAGCGCCGCCGCGTGGAAATCGCCCGCGCCCTGGCGTCCAAGCCCCATTTCATCCTGCTGGACGAACCGCTGGCCGGCATCGACCCCATCGCGGTGTCGGACATCCGCGATCTGGTGGCGCATCTCAAGCATCGCGGGATCGGGGTGCTGATCACCGATCACAACGTTCGCGAGACGCTGGATATCATCGACCGCGCCTACATCCTGCATGACGGCACGGTGATGATGGAAGGGCCGCCCGAGGAGATCGTCGCCCACGAAGGGGTGCGGCGGGTGTACCTGGGCGAGAATTTCAGCCTGTGATCCGGCCCTAGCAGCGAAAGACGGCTTCGCCCATGGCGCTCTCTCCCCGGTTGGATATCCGTCAGACCCAGGCACTGGTGATGACGCCGCAATTGCAGCAGGCGATCAAGCTGCTGCAATTGTCCAATCTGGAACTCACCGCCTTCATCGACCAGGAGCTGGAGCGCAACCCCCTTTTGGAGCGCGAGGACGGCGACCGGGCCGATCCGGCGGCCGACCGGGGCGATCCGGGCGGCGACGCGCCGGGCGACGCCGATCCGCGCGCGCTGGCCGAAGGGCCGGTGGAGACGCCGCTGCTGGACGGCATGACCGACACCTCCGCCGCCGACGGCATGGATGTGGATTACGACAACCTGTTCAACAACGACAGCGCCGCCGATTCGCTGGACGGCGAGGCGTTCGGGCAATGGAGCCGCACCGGCGGCTCCATGAGCTTCGAGGACGGCGAGTCCAATCTGGAACATATCCTCGCGGGGGAGACCTCGCTGCGCGACCATCTGGTGGCGCAGTTGAACATGGACATCGCCGATGCGGGCGACCGGCTGATCGGCCTGCACCTGATCGCCATGCTGGACGAATGCGGCTATCTCATCGGCGATCTGGCCGAGCTGGCGGCGCGGCTGGGCTGTGCGTTGCCGCGCGTGGAATCGGTGCTGGCCCGCGTGCAGCGGTTCGACCCCGTGGGCGTGTTCGCCCGCTCGCTCAAGGAATGCTTGGCCCTGCAACTGGCCGAGCGCGACCGCCTGGACCCGGCCATGGCGGCGCTGTTGGACAATCTGGAGCTGCTGGGCCGGCGCGATCTGGCCGGGCTGATGAAGGTGTGCGGCGTCGATGCCGAGGACCTGGCCGACATGGTCGGCGAGATCAAGGCGCTGGACCCCAAGCCGGCCCTGAAATTCGACACCGCCGTCGCCCAGCCGGTGACGCCCGACGTGCTGATGCGCCGCGCGCAGGACGGGTCGTGGCTGGTGGAGCTGAATTCCGACACCCTGCCGCGCGTGCTGGTCAACGCCCGCTATTACGCCAAGGTGTCGGGGGCGGCGCGCAACAAGGACGAAAAGCTCTACCTGTCGGAACGCTTCCAGTCGGCCAACTGGCTGGTGAAGTCGCTGCACCAGCGCGCCACCACCATCCTCAAGGTGGCGACCGAGCTGGTGCGCCAGCAGGACGCGTTTTTCCGCCACGGCGTGCAGCATCTGCGCCCGCTGGTGCTGCGCGACATCGCCGGCGCCATCGGCATGCACGAAAGCACGGTCAGCCGCGTCACCTCGAACAAGTACATCGCCACCCCGCGCGGCATCTACGAGCTGAAGTACTTCTTCACCCAGGCCATCGGCTCGAACGACGGCGGCGACGCCCATTCGGCCGAGGCGGTGCGCCACCGCATCAAGGCGCTGATCGACGCCGAGGGCAAGGCGGTGCTGTCGGACGACCGTATCGTGGAAATACTGAAGGCCGAGGGCATCGACATCGCGCGGCGGACGGTGGCAAAGTATCGCGAGGGAATGAACATCCCTTCGTCGGTCCAGCGCCGTCGCGAGAAATCGTTGAGCGCCTAGACCGAAGGAGGTGCGCCTGAGCGGACCTTGACTCCGGTCGGGTGCGGAACTATGTTCCGCCCGCCCTTGGACCGGTCCGCAGGCCTTGTGTTCAGCCGCGCGGTACCGAGATTTGTGGATGGCGAACCGGATGACGGCGCCGCCACGCCAGGCCCAACAGAGGGTTGTTTTCATGGACATCGCCGATCTGATCACTCCGGCTGCCGTCATTCCGAACTTGCGCGCCACCTCGAAGAAGCAGGCGCTGCAGGATTTGGCCAAGAAGGCGGCCGATCTCACCGGCCAGAACGAGCGCGCGGTTTTCGACGTGCTGCTCGAGCGCGAGCGGCTGGGCACCACCGGCGTGGGCAACGGCATCGCCATCCCGCATGGCAAGCTGGCCAGCCTGGACCGGCTGTACGGCCTGTTCGCGCGGCTCGAGCGGCCCATCCATTTCGAATCCATCGACGAGCAGCCGGTGGACCTGATCTTCCTGCTGCTGGCCCCGGAATCGGCGGGCGCCGACCACCTGAAGGCGCTGGCGCGCGTGTCGCGCCTGCTGCGCGACAAGGGGGTGTGCGAGAAGCTGCGCGGAACCGACAATGCCGACGGCCTGTTCGCCCTGTTGACCGAATCGCCGGCCAGCCGCGCCGCCTGATACCAAGGTGGCAGGCCTGTGACATCGGGTGGTCGCCCCCTGTTCTTGCAGCGCAAAAAAGGCTAGAAAGGGCGCATGAGGACGCTCTACCACCATCCGCTCTGCCCGTTCTCGCGCAAGGTGCGCGTGGTCCTGGCCGAAAAGAAGCTCGAATTCGACGCTCAGCTTGAGCGCTATTGGGAACGCCGCGACGACTTCGTGGCGTTGAACCCGGCGTCCGAGGTGCCGGTGCTGGTGGAGGAGGGCGGCACCGTGCTGGCCGATTCCACCGCGATCTGCGAATACCTGGACGAGGTGCACCGCGAACCGCCGCTGCTGCCGACCGAAGCCCCGGCAAAGGCCGAGGTGCGCCGGCTGGTGGGCTGGTTCGACGTCAAATTCCACAACGAAGTGACCGCCAACCTGATCGGCGAAAAGGTCAACAAGCGGCTGATCGGCACCCACACGGCGCCCGATTCGCGGCTGATCCGCGCCGGCTTCGCCGCCGTTCACCAGCATCTGGACTATATCGGCTGGCTGACCGAGCGGCGCACGTGGCTGGCGGGGTCGCATTATTCCATGGCCGACATCGCCGCCGCGGCGCAGATTTCGTGCATCGACTATATCGGCGACGTGCCGTGGGAGAACCATCCGGCCGCCAAGGACTGGTATGCGCGGGTCAAGTCGCGCCCCAGCTTCCGCCCGCTGCTGGCCGACCACCTGCCGGGCTGGCCGCCGCCGCGCCACTACGCCGATCTGGACTTCTAAGCCGCCGGGGCGCCTGGCGTCGGGAGCAGCCTTGCGTCTTTTCGCCTTCCTTGCCGTCCTGCTGATCGCCATGCCCGCCCGCGCCGAGGTCATCGAGCGCCTGCCCACCCGCGACAAGGTGGTGGCGCTGACCTTCGACGCCTGCGAGGGCCGGGGCGGCCCGGCCTTTTTCGACCGCGACCTGCTGGCCTATCTGGAAGCGGAAAAGCTGCCCTTCACCATCTTCGCCACCGGGCTGTTCGCCGAGCGCAACGCGGGCGACCTGGCCCGGCTGGCCAAGTCGCCGCTGGTCGCGGTGGAGAACCATTCCTTCGACCATCCCCAGCACATGGAACGCCTTGCGCCCGCGCTGGTCGCCGCCCAGGTCGAGCGCGCCGATGCCGCCATCCAGGCGGCCACCGGGCGCAAGCCGCTCTTCTTCCGCTTTCCCGCCGGCAATTACGACGCCGCCACCCTGGCGGCGGTGGAGGGCACCGGTCACCGGGTGGTGCACTGGCGCTGGCCGTCGGGCGATCCGGCCAAGGGGCTGGCGCCCGCCACCTTGCGCGACTGGGTGCTGTCGCAGGTGCGGCCGGGCGACGTGCTGATCTTCCACATCAACGGCCGCGCCCCGGCCACCCATGTGGCCCTGCCCCAGGTGGTGCGCGAATTGCGCCGCCGCGGCTATTCCTTTGCCCGACTGGACGAGGTGCTGCCATGATCCCGCGCCCGCTGGCCGCCGCCGACATCGTGACCCTGGCGCCCGCCCTGGCCGTCATGGACCCGTGGCGGCGGCTGGGGTTCACCGCCGTCGGCCTGGCCGCCTATCTGGGGCGCGAGGATGCCGCCCTGACCCGCATGGTGATCGAACTGGACGGCCGCCCGGCGGCGGCGCTGGCGTTGCGCCGCCCGTGGCTGCGCGGCCCCTATGTGGAATTGCTGGCGGTGCTGCCGGCGGCCCAGGGCCGCGGTCTGGGGCGGGCGCTGGTGGAGTGGGCGGCGGCCCAGGGTGGCGGCAATCTGTGGGCCTGCGTGTCGGCCTTCAACGGGGCCGCCCGCGCCTTCTATGCCCGGGCCGGCTTCGTCGAGGTGGCCCCGCTGGCCGATCTGGTGGCCGAGGGCGCCGACGAGATCCTGCTCAGGCGGCGGCTTGATCGCTTTTGCACGCCAGCGGCACGCTGACCGAGAACACCGATCCCCGGCCCGGCATGGAACGCAGGCTGACCGGATGGTTCAGCAGGCGGGCCATGCGCGCCACCACCGACAGGCCCAGACCCAGGCCCCGGGTGCGGTCGCGGCCCGGATTGCCGACCTGATAGAAATCCTCGAACACCTTGTCCTGCTGGGTGGCGGCGATGCCGATGCCGGTATCCACCACCTGGAACAGCAGGTGGTCGCCGCGCCGCCGCGCGCCCACCAGGATGCCCCCGGCTTCCGTATAGCGCACCGCATTGTGCAGCAGGTTGCGCAGCATGCGCTCCAGCAGCACGGCGTCGGTGGTGATCAGCGCCGGGCGCGTCACCACCTTGAAACGCAGTCCGCGCCCCTCGACCTGCGGCTGGAACTCGCGGGCCAGCCGCTCCAGCAGGTCGGTGGCGGAAACCGGGCCGGGCTTGGCGTTGACGATGCCGGCTTCCAGGGTGGACACGTCCAGCAGGGTGTTCAGCAATTGCTCGCCGGCGTTCATGGCCTCGTCCAGCTTGGCGGCCACGCCCTCGGCGCGCGGGTCGGTCAGGAAGGGCGACAGCGCCGCGCGGAACAGGCGCATGGCCTGGAACGGCTGGCGCAGATCGTGGCTGGCGGCGGCCAGGAAGCGTGATTTCGCCTCGTTGGCGCGCTCGGCGCTTTCGCGCGCCTCCACCAGTTCCTCGTGCAGGCGGCGTTCCTCGGTGATGTCCACCGCCGCGCCCACCAGGCCGACGATGGCGCCGTGCTCGTCCATCATGGGTTCGTACCAGACGTCCACCTCGTGCACGCTGCCGCTGTTGCGGCAGACCAGGCGGATGGTGTCGCGCCGGCCCACCCCGGTGGACAGCACCGCCCGCTGCAGGGCGATCAGCCGGCCGGCGCCCTCGGCGTCGTACAGGTCGCTGGCGCAGCGGCCGACCGCGCTTTCGGTGCCGGGCAGGCCGTTGAACATCCAGATGTAGCGCAGCTCGGCGTCATAGGCGGTCACCGTCACCCGCGAATGCTTGAGGCCGACCCGGAAGCGCTCCTCGCTGGCGCGCAGGGCCTCGCGGGCCAGGATCTGGCCGGTGATGTCGGCCATGGTGCCGATGCGGCCGACGGCGACCCCGCGCAGGTCGCGCTCCACCACCTCGTTGATCAGCACCCAGACGTCGCGGCCGTCGGCGCGGCGCAGTTGCACCTCGTGCTGCCCATCCTTGCCGGGCGGCGGCTCGGGGGCGTCGGGCGACAGCAGGTCGCGCCAGTCATGGCCGCGCAGATCGTGCTTGGGCCGGCCCAGGATGCTGGCCATGGTGTTGTTGGCATAGGTGCAGGCGCCGGCGGTGTCGGCGCGGAAGATGCCCACGGGGGCGATGCGGGCCAGCTTGCGGAAGCGCTCCTCGCTGTCGCGCAGCGCCTCGGTCACCCGTTTCAGGGTGGAGACGTCCACCACCGTGCCGATGCGGCCGGCCACCCGGCCGGCGGCGTCGTATTCGGGGGTGTCGCGCACCAGCACCCACACCACCGAACCGTCGGGGCGCAGGATGCGGCATTCGCGCAATTCCAGCTCGGTGTCGCGGGCGCGGGCGCGCTCGACGATGTCGTCGACCCAGGGGCGGTCGTCGGGGTGCACGCAGTTCAGCCAGGACCGCCCCAGCATCTCGCCCTCGGGCCGGCCCATCAGGGTCAGGAACCAGGGATTGGCATAGGTCAGGCGGAAGTGCGGGTCCAGCCGGAAGATGCCGGTGGGGGCGGCGCCCGCCATCTGGGTGAAGCGCGCCTCGCTCTCGCGCAGCGAATGCTGGAAGCTGCGGGCGCGCTGGTCCAGCGCGCTGGCCATGCTGTCGAAGGTGCGGGCCAGCCGGCCGAATTCGCCGCAATCGGTCGCCAATCCGCTGGTCACCCCGATCTCGCCGGCGCGGATGCGTGACGCGGCGCGTTCCAATTGGGCGACCTTGCGCAACACCAGCCAGTGAATGCCCGCCCCGGCGATCACCAGACCCAGGGCCAGCGCCGCCGCCAGGCTGAGCGCCATGGCCTGGGCCAGGCCGTGCAGCGCCGCCTGGTCCAGGGGATGGCTGTCGGCCGACCGCGCCAGCGACCACACCGCCAGGGTGACCAGAACGGCCACGGGGGCCATGGCCACCACCGCCAGCGTGAGAAGACGGGCGCGAAGGGAAAGACTTGGGGGCATCATCATGGTGCATAGGACGCCTGGGCGCCCCGTCATGCAACCCTGGCGCTTGTCTTAGGCCGATAGTCGGTATCCACGGTTAAGCGGGCCGCCGGCCGGCGCGCGTCAGCCGATCAACAGGCTGGCCAGCGCGCCGACACCCATCAGGATCAGCAGGGCGCCCGAGAAATGGTTGAACAGCCGCAGGCGCTCGGGCGTGAAGCGGGCGCGCACCAGGATGGTCATTTCGGTCAGCATGGCCCACCACAGCGCCGAGCCGACGAACACCCCGGCCACCAACTGCCACGATTGCGCCAGTCCCACCGGCTGGGCGGCGGCGCCCATGGCGGCGAACACGCCGGTGACGCCCAGGATGGTGCCCGGATTGGTAATGGTGATGGCGAAGGTGGACACGAAATCCCGCCACATGCCCGGCCCCTTGCCCATGGCCGGCTCCAGTATCACGGTCGCCGCCGCCCAGGTGCGCAGGCCGATGGCGATCATGAAGGCGCCGCCCACCAGCTTCAGGATGGTGGTATGGTCCTGCAGGAAGAACGACACCGCGCCCAGGCCCAGTCCGACCACCGCGCCGAACACGGTGTCGGCCAGCGCCGCGCCGAGGCCGGCCATCCATGCCGCCGAGCGGCCGTCCGCCAGCGCCTTGCGGATGCACATCAGCCCGACCGGGCCGATGGGGGCGGCGATGGCGAAGCCGATGCCCACACAGCGCACGAAAAGCGGAACGTCCACCCAAGGTGTCCTGGTTGATGGCGAAAGCGGCGGCAGAAAAGCAGAAAGCCGCGCCCGCCACAAGCGGAACCGCCTATTGCACCGGCAGCGGCGCGAACAGGCGCGACGGCAGGGCGATCTCGTCCTGGGCCTGGACCAGCGCCATTTCCCGCCGGCCCAGGGCGCGGGTCTGTTCGAGCACGCCGTACAGGCTGGACACCGCCAGCGACAGCGCCTCGGGCGCCGCCTCGCCGCGCAGCAGATGGGCCAGCAGCAGGGCCGCGAGGGCATCGCCGGTGCCGCTGACGGGCGGGTCGAATGGCAGGCAAGGGGTGCGCACCGCCCACGCCCCTTCGGCGGTCACCGCCAGACAGGCGATGGAAGTGGCCTCGCGCAGCGAGGTGACCACCACCACCCGCGGGCCGCGCGCCAGCACCATCCGCGCCGCCGCCGCCGCCTCGGCCATGCTGCCTGCCGGCAGGCCGGTCAGCAATTCCAGCTCGAAGCGGTTGGGGGTGACCACGTCGGCGGCCGGCACCGCCCGGGTGGCCAGGAATTGCGGGATGCCGTCGCGCACGTATTGCCCGCCGTCGTCACCCATGACCGGATCGCACAGGAACAGGGCGCGCGGGTTGTGCCGGCGCACCCGGGCGACGGCCTCCAGCGCCGCCGCGCCGCTCCCCTCATCGCCCAGATAGCCGCTCAGCACGCCGTCGCACTGCGCCAGCGCGCCCACCCGCGACAGGCCGTCCACCACCGCCTGCACGTGGGCGGCGTCCAGCACGCTGCCGCCCCACTGGCCATAGCCGGGATGGTTGGAAAACTGCACGGTGTTCACCGGCCAGACCTCGAAGCCCAGCCGCTGAAGCGGAAAGACGGCGGCCGAATTGCCCACATGGCCAAAGGCGACGGCCGATTGAAGCGAAAGAATCTTCATCTTCGACGCCAATTCACGAAGGAATGTTGCGCTGCAACCTTGCCTCAAGCGTCCCAAATTGCTAGGGTCCGGTCAATTTCCAATCGGAGGTCAAGACCCATGGCGACTGTCACCCGTCCCCGCCGCAGCGTGCTGTACATGCCCGGCTCCAACGCCCGCGCCCTGGAAAAGGCGCGCACGCTGGCGGCCGACGGCCTGATCCTCGATCTCGAGGATGCGGTGGCGCCCGATGCCAAGGACATCGCCCGCACCCAGGTGGTCGAGGCGGTCAAGGCCGGCGGCTATGGCGGGCGCGAATTGCTGGTGCGCGTCAACGGCCTGAACACGCCCTGGTTCCACGCCGACGTGGCGGCCGCCGCCACCTCGGGCGCCGACGCCATCCTGATTCCTAAGGTGGAGAGCGCCGACGCCGTGCGTCAGGTCGAGGCGATCATGGATGCTGCCGGCGCGCCCCAGTCCATGGCTATCTGGTGCATGATGGAGACCCCGCGCGGCATTCTCAAGGCGGAGGAGATCGCCGCCTCGACCCCGCGCATGGGCGGCTTCGTCATGGGCACCTCGGACCTGGCCAAGGATCTGCACTGCGCCCACACCCCCATGCGCCTGCCCATGATCACCAGCCTGGGCCTGTGCCTGCTGGCGGCGCGCGCCTATGGCCTGGCGGTGCTGGACGGCGTCTATCTGGACCTGTCCGACGATGCCGGCTTCGAGGCGTCGTGCGTCCAGGGCCTGGAACTGGGCTTCGACGGCAAGACGCTGATCCACCCCAAGACCATCGATGCCGCCAACCGCGTCTTCGCGCCGTCGGAAAAGGAAATTGCCTGGTCGCAGAAGATCATCGCCGCCCATGCCGAGGCCGCGGCCGAGGGCAAGGGCGTGGTGGTCGTTGACGGCAAGCTGGTGGAAAACCTGCACGTCGAGAATGCCAAGCGCATCGTGCGGCTGGCCGAGCAGATCGCCGCGCTCGAGGCCGATCTCAGCAAGTAAAAGCCCCCACCCCAACCCTCCCCCGGCCGCGCCAGGGGAGGGGCACGAGGACTGACCATGACCAAGACCAATTCCGGCAACTTCTTCGAGGATTTCCGCCTCGGCCAGGAAATCCGCCACGCCACCCCGCGCACGGTGACCACGGGCGACGTGGCGCTTTACACCGCGCTTTACGGCTCGCGCTTCGCCTTCAATTCCTCGGCGGAATTCGCCCGCGCGCTCGGCCTGGCAGAGGCGCCGCTGGACGATCTGGCCGCCTTCCACGTGGTGTTCGGCAAGACCGTGCCCGACGTGTCGCTCAATGCCGTTGCCAATCTGGGCTATGCCGGCGGCCGCTTCGGCGTGCCGGTCTATGCGGGCGACACCATCACCACCGTGTCCACGGTGATCGGCTTGAAGGAGAATTCCAACAAGAAGACCGGCGTGGTCTATGTCCGCTCGGTGGGCAGCAACCAGCGCGGCGAGATGGTGGTGGATTACGTCCGCTGGGTGATGGTGAAGAAGCGCGACGAAAGCGCCGTCATCGCCGAGGAGCGTGTGCCCGAGTTGCCCGGCTCGGTCGCCGCCGCCGATCTGGTGGTGCCGGCCGGACTCAAGGGGGCCGGCTACGACACCGTGCTGGCCGGCAGCCCGCACCTGTGGGACGACTATGCGGTGGGCGAGAAGATCGACCATGTGGACGGCATGACCATCGAGGAAGCCGAGCACATGATGGCGACCCGCCTGTGGCAGAACACCGCCAAGGTGCATTTCAACCAGCACACCGAGGGCCAGGGCCGCTTCGGCCGCCGCCTGATCTATGGCGGCCACATTATCAGCATGGCCCGCGCGCTGTCGTTCAATGGCCTGGGCAACGCCTTCAAGCTGGCGGCCATCAATGGCGGCCGTCACGTCAATCCGACCTTTGCCGGCGACACCATCTATGCGTGGTCGGAAGTGCTGGAAAAGATCGAGCTGCCCGGCCGCGCGGACATCGGCGCGCTGCGCCTGCGTCTGGTGGCGCTCAAGAACCAGCCGGCGGCCGGCTTCCCGTTCAAGAAGGACGACGGCAAGGAATACGAGCCGTCGGTGGTGCTGGACTTCGACTACACCGTGCTGGTCCCGCGCCGGGGCTGATACGCACAGCGTGGATGAAGCCCGCCGCCGCTGGGCCGGTGGCGGGCCAATCCGTGGAAAACCGGTGATTTCGGCGCGCATGCGGCCGCTGATCGGTCGATAAGGGGTTTCCCCTAATGTGCGCCGCCGGCTGTGCGCTTCTCAACCAGCGGCTTGACATGGTTCCGTCATCTGTTGCTTGTAACTGCCAAAGATCCAAGAGCTTTGGGGAGCGACAGATGGGGCAGATCGCAGGTGCGCGCCGCACCAGTCTTTCGGTGCGCGTGCTGGTCGTCATTCTGGCGACGATCGCGACCATCGTCACCGTGGGCACCGGCATCGGCCTGTGGCGCGGACACAGCCGGGCCGAAGCCGACCTGAACCGCCGGGTGGACATGCTGGTGGGGGTCCAGTCGCTGTCCATCAGCCGCCCGCTCTACGATTTCAACGACACCCAGGTGGCGGCGGCGGTCGATGCCTTTCGCGGCGACGACGCCTTCGTGGCCGCCAGGGTGACCGACGCCGACGGCGCCACCGTGGCGGCCGTGGGCGAAATGCCGGCGGACGACGCCAAGCTCATCCGCGTCACCCGCAAGGTGTCCTACAACGACGGCCGCGGCGACACCGAGGTGGGGACCCTGGACGTCGCCTATTCCCGCAGCGCGGTCGATGCGGTGGTGCGGACCCAGCTGGTGGACGGCGCGGTATCGCTGGTGCTGCTGCTGGCGGCGGTGACGGGTGCGGTGATGCTGGCCTTCCGCCGCATCTCGCAGCCCTTGGCCGGGATCACCGGCGACATCCGCCGGCTGGCGGAAGGCGACACGGCGGTCAGCATCGGCCATACCGGCCGCGACGACGAGATCGGCGACATCGCCCGCGCGCTGGCGGTTTTTCGCGACCACATGGTCGCCAACGAGCAGCACGCGGAGGCCGAGCAGCAGGCGTTGGCCCGCAACGCCGAACGCATGGAGCAGCAGCAGCGCATCACCGCCGAGTTCAACGGCATGGTCAGCCGCCTGATGGATGCGGTGTCGCGCACGGTGGACGCGGTGCACACCACCTCGGACCAGCTCAAGACCAGCGCGACGGAGACCGAGACCAAGACCACCCAGGTGTCGGCGGTGGTCGAGGAATCGGTGGCCAACGTCCAGGCGGTGGCCTCGGCGGTGGAGCAACTGGACCAGTCGGTGCGCGCCATTGCCGGACGCATGGGCGAGACCACCCGCGTCACCGACGAGGCGGTGTCCATGGTCGGCGCCGCCGACAGCACCATCGCCGGCCTGTCCCAGGCGGCGGGCCGCATCGGCGACGTGGTCAGCCTGATCAACGACATCGCCAGCCAGACCAATCTGCTGGCGCTGAACGCCACCATCGAGGCGGCGCGCGCCGGCGAGGCCGGCAAGGGCTTCGCCGTGGTGGCGGCCGAGGTGAAAAGCCTGGCCAACCAGACCAGCCGCGCCACCGAGGAGATCGCCCAGCAGGTGGCCGACATCCGCACCACCACCGACAACGCCATCGCCGCCATCCAGACGGTGAAGTCGTGCATCGAGCGCATCAGCGGCGCCGTGCAGGGCGTGGTCACCGCCACCGAGGAGCAGCGCCAGGCCACCGGCGACATCAGCGTCAACGCCCGCCACGCCGCCCAGGGCAATGCCGAGGTCGCCCAGCATATCGGCGGCGTCGCCGGCGAGGCCCAGGTGACCGGCGATCTGGCCGCCCAATTGTACGGCAGCGCCGCCGAATTGCTGAGCGAGGCGGGGGCCTTGCGCTCGGCGGTCGACGACTTTTTCGCCAAGCTGGAACGGGCGTGACCGCCATGGCCGCCCGCAACGCCTCCTGCCGTCTGCGCGTGGTGCTGGCCGCCCTGGCGCTGATGGCCGCCGCGCCCGCCGCCCGCGCCGACGTCATCACCCTGCGTGCCGACGAATGGTGCCCCTACAACTGCGCCGAGGATTCGGACATGCCCGGCTATGGCATCGAGATCGCGCGCGAGATCTTCGCCAAGGCCGGCCATACCCTGGATTACAAGAACATGGCCTGGGCGCGCGCCCTGGACGAATGCACCAAGAGCACCATCGACGCGGTGATCGGCGCCGCCCGGCTCGAGGCGCCCGATCTGGTCTATCCCGAGGAAACCATCGCGGTGGCGGACAATACCTTCGCGGTGCGCCACGACAGTCCGTGGCGCTATCAGGGGCCGGCCTCGCTCCAGGGCATCAAGCTGGGCGCCATCCGCGGCTATTCCTACGAGGGCGAGGTGGGCGAGCATGTGGAGGCCCATCCGCGCGATCAGCTGAAGGTGGATTTCGTCGGCGGCGACCAGGCGCTGGCCATGAACCTGAAAAAGCTGGTCGCCGGGCGCATCGACGCCACCGTGGATGCCGGCCCCGTGCTGGCCTACAAGGCCAAGCAGATGGGACTGGCCGACAAGGTGCGGTTCGTCGGCTCGGTCGATGCCAGCCAGACCTATATCGCGTTCTCTCCGGGCAATCCCAAGTCGCGGGAATACGCCGCCCTGCTGGACCGGGGGATCGCGGAAATGCGCGCCTCGGGCCGCCTGCAGCAGATTCTCGACCGCTACGGCGTCAGCGATTGGAAGTAGGGCGGCGCGGCCGCTAAAAAAGTTTCCCGATACAACATTAAGGAAAAGTCAGGGTTTCCGCGCCCCTGGCGCCGGCCGGCGGCATCGTGCCGCCCGTTCGGGTGGGCTGGTGTTGCCCAAACCTGCCAGAAAGTGTGGCATCGCCTCGTTGACTCGGACCCACCCAACGGCTAAACACTTGCCCCATTGCCGCATTTGGGCCTTTGGCCCGTCACGACCGATTCGGGGGCTTATTGCCATGACCACGCGCAACCGGCCGCTTTCCCCACACCTGCAGATCTATCGGCTGCCTCTGCTGGCGCTGATGTCCATCACCCACCGCATCACCGGCGTCGGCCTGGTGGTCGGTCTGGTCGCGCTTGCTGCGTGGCTGGGTGCCGCCGCCTCCGGCCCGGCGGCGTTCGCTGCCGTCCAGAGCTTCTTCGGCTCGCCCATCGGCTACCTCCTGCTGTTCGGCTGGAGCGTCGCCCTGTTCTTCCATCTCGGCCACGGCATCCGCCACCTGTTGTGGGATTCCGGCTGGGGCTTCGAGCTGCCGCAGGCTTACGCCTCGGCCAAGGTGGCGCTGGCCGCCACCGTCGTGCTGACGCTCGTCGCCTGGATCGCGGCCCTGGTCTGAGGGAGACTGACATGACCCTGCGTAATCCCATCGGCCGCGCCCGCGGCCTCGGCTCGGCCAAGGAAGGCGTCGGCCATCACTGGGGCACCCTGGTGACCGCCATCGGCCTGATCCCGCTGTCGCTCTGGTTCGTCATTTCGGTCATCGGCCTGGCCGGCGCCGACTACGCCACCTTCAAGGGCTGGCTGTCGGGTCCGTTCAACGCCTCCATGTTCGTGCTGACCATCCTGCTGGTCATCCATCACGCCCAGTTGGGCATTCAGATGGTGGTCGAGGACTACGTCCACGGCGAAGGCGTCAAGTTCGGCACCCTGGTCGCCACCAAGCTGGTGGCCGCCTTCCTCGCCGTCTTCATGACGGTGTCGGTTCTCAAAGTCGCTGTCGGAGTCTGACGACTATGGCCTCCTACAAGATCGTTGACCACACCTACGACGTGGTGGTCGTCGGCGCCGGCGGCGCCGGCCTGCGCGCGACCATGGGCATGGGCGTTGCCGGCTTCAAGACCGCGTGCATCACCAAGGTGTTCCCCACCCGCTCCCACACCGTGGCCGCCCAGGGCGGCATCGGCGCGTCGCTCGGCAACATGGCCGAGGACAATTGGAAGTGGCACATGTACGACACCGTGAAGGGGTCGGACTGGCTGGGTGACCAGGACGCCATCGAATACATGTGCCGCGAGGCCGTGCCGGCGGTGTACGAGCTGGAGCATTTCGGCGTGCCGTTCTCGCGCACGCCGGAAGGCAAGATCTACCAGCGCCCGTTCGGCGGCCACATGCGCAATTTCGGCGAGGCCCCGGTGCAGCGCGCCTGCGCCGCCGCCGACCGTACCGGCCACGCCATCCTGCACACCCTCTATCAGCAGTCGCTCAAGCACTCGTGCGAGTTCTTCGTCGAGTACTTCGCGCTTGACCTGATCATGGAAGACGGCGCCTGCCGCGGCGTCATGGCCTGGAATCTGGACGACGGCACCCTGCACCGTTTCCGCGCCCACAAGGTGGTGCTGGCTTCGGGCGGTTACGGCCGCGCCTACTTCTCGTGCACCTCGGCGCACACCTGCACCGGCGACGGCCACGGCATGGTCGCCCGCGCCGGCCTGCCGCTGCAGGACATGGAGTTCGTGCAGTTCCACCCGACCGGCATCTACGGTTCGGGCTGCCTGATCACCGAGGGTGCCCGCGGCGAGGGTGGCTACGTCACCAACTCGGCCGGCGAGCGCTTCATGGAGCGTTACGCGCCCACCGCCAAGGACCTGGCCTCGCGTGACGTCGTGTCGCGCGCCATGACCATGGAAATCCGCGAGGGCCGTGGCGTCGGCAAGGAAAACGACCACATCTACCTGCACCTGGAGCATCTGGGCGCCGAGACCCTGGAGCTGCGTCTGCCGGGCATTTCCGAGACGGCGAAGATCTTCGCCGGCGTGGACGTGACCAAGGAGCCGATCCCGGTGCTGCCGACCGTGCACTACAACATGGGCGGTATCCCGACCAATGTGTACGGCGAAGTGCTGCGTCCGACCGCCGACAACCCCGACGCCACCGTCGAGGGCCTGATGGCCATCGGCGAGGCCGCCTGCGTGTCGGTCCACGGCGCCAACCGCCTGGGCACTAACTCGCTCCTGGACATCGTGGTGTTCGGCCGCGCCGCGGCGCTCCGCTGCCAGGAGACGCTGAAGCCCGGCACCGCCCACAAGCCGCTGCCCAAGGATGCCGGCGACAACGCCGTCGCCCGCTTCGACCGTCTGCGCAACGCCAGCGGCTCGCTGCACACCAGCGAAATCCGCCTGGCCATGCAGAAGACCATGCAGAACGACGCGGCGGTGTTCCGCACCTCCAAGTCGCTGGCCGAGGGCGTCGAGAAGCTCAGCCAGGTCGCCTCGACCCTGCCCCAGATCAAGATCAACGACCGTTCCACCGTGTGGAACTCGGATCTGGTCGAGGCGCTCGAGCTGGAGAACCTGATGGATTGCGCGCTCGCCACCATCGTTTCGGCCGAGGCTCGTCACGAGTCGCGCGGCGCCCACGCCCATGAGGATTTCCCCGAGCGTGACGACGTGAACTGGCAGAAGCACACCCTGGCCACCGTCAAGGACGGCAAGGTGACGCTGGATTATCGTCCGGTGCACACCTACACGCTGACCGACGAGGTCGAGTACATCAAGCCGCAAAAGCGCGTGTACTAAGGCCGGGAAGGAGAGAGAGACATGGTCGAATTCGCCCTGCCCGCCAATTCCCGCGTTCAGCCCGGCAAGGCCCACAAGGCCGCCCCCGGCGCCAAGAACGTCAAGGTGTTCAAGATCTACCGCTACGATCCGGATTCGGGTTCCAACCCGCGCCTGGACTCGTACGAGATCGACCTCGACGCCTGCGGCCCGATGGTTCTGGACGCGCTCCTGAAGATCAAGAACGAGATTGACTCGACCTTGACCTTCCGCCGCTCGTGCCGCGAAGGCATCTGCGGCTCGTGCGCCATGAACATCGACGGCACCAACACCCTTGCCTGCCTCAAGCCCATCGAGGACATCAAGGGTGACGCCGCCATCTACCCGCTGCCGCATATGCCGGTGGTCAAGGACCTGATCCCCGACCTCACCGTGCCCTATGCCCAGTTGGCCTCGGTCAAGCCGTGGATGCAGACCCAGTCGCCGACCCCGCCGGACGGCGAGCGCCTGCAATCGCCGGAAGACCGCGAGAAGCTCGACGGCCTGTGGGAGTGCATCCTGTGCTTCTGCTGTCAGACCTCGTGCCCCAGCTACTGGTGGAACGGCGAGCGCTACCTGGGCCCGGCCGTGCTGTTGCAGGCGGCGCGCTGGATCCACGACTCGCGCGACGAGTTCACCGGCGAGCGTCTTGATGCTCTCGAGGACCCGTTCAAGCTCTATCGCTGCCACACCATCATGAACTGCACCCGGACGTGCCCGAAGGGCCTCAATCCGGCCAAGGCGATTGGCAGCATCAAGGAAAAGCTGCTGGAGCGCCGGGGCTAAGCTCCGGCCTTCACGGCAACAAGAAAGGCCCGCCGGGTTTCCCGGCGGGCCTTTTTCTTATCCATATCCGTTTCTTCTCGGGGTGCGTCCCGTGGCGGGGCGGCCGCTTCACCGGCGGCCGTCCCTATTCCTGGAAATGATCGCCCCAGCTGCCCTGCGGCAGGGTGAAGCCGTCGGTGGGATAGGCGCCGTTGCCGCCATTGCCAGGCTGGGCCGGCACCGGGGCCGGCGGGGGCGGGGCCTCGCGCGCGGGCTGGGCCGGGATCGGTGGCCGCCCGGCGATGTCCGCGGGCGTCAGCGGGCGTGCCGGCG
>JAFAAW010000061.1 GCA_023426365.1 Pseudomonadota bacterium | reverse complement strand
CCTGCACCGCCGCGATCTGGCTGCCGATCTCGTCGGTCGCCTTGGCGGTCTGGTTGGCAAGGCTTTTCACCTCGCCCGCCACCACCGCAAAGCCCTTGCCGGCTTCGCCCGCGCGCGCCGCCTCGATGGTGGCGTTGAGCGCCAGCAGGTTGGTCTGGCTGGCAATGTCGTTGATCAGGCTGACCACCTCGCCGATGCGGGTGGCCGTCTGGGCCAGCCCCTCCACCAGTTCGTTGGTGCGCCGGGCCTCGCCCACCGCCTCGGACGAGGTGGACGACGCCGATTGCACCTGCCGGCTGATCTCGGCGATGGAGGCGGACAGCTCCTCGGCGGCGGTCGCCACCGTGGCCACGTTGGCCGAGGCTTCCTCGGCGGCGGCGGCCACCGAACTGGCCTGTTCCGAGGCGGTGTCCACCGCGCCCGACACCGTCTGCGCCGCGCCTTCCAACTGGCCGGCGGCCGAGGTGATGGCGTCGGCCACGCGTTTGACACTGCCTTCGAACCCGTCGGCGACCTTGAGCAGGCCGGCGCGGCGCTCGGCCTCCGACTCGGCCTTCAGGCCCTCCTGCCGGGCCCGCAGCGCCTCGGCCTCGGCGGCACCGTCGCGCAGCACCGCCACCGCCCTGGCCAGGTGGCCGATCTCGTCCGTGCGGCCGGTTTCCGGGACCGCGACGGCGAAGTCGCGCGCCGCCAGCCGCTCGGTGACTCCGACCAGGCGGATGACGCCGCCGCCGATATGGCGCGACAGGGCCACCACCAGACCGATGGACAACACCATCACGGCGAGGAAAACCGCCCCGAACTTGAAGGCGGCGGCGCGGAACTCGGTCTTGACGTCGTCGATGTAGATGCCGGTGCCGATCGCCCATTTCCACGGGGCGAAATCAAGCGCGAAGGAAACCTTTTCCGCCGGCACGTCCGATCCCGGGCGGGGGAATTTATAGAATACCGTGCCGCCGCCGTCCTTGGCCCGCTCGATCATTTCACGGATGAACAGGACGCCGTCTGAATCCTTCGTCTCCAGCATCAGGCTGCCCTCGCGCTCGGGCCGGGGCGGCAGCAGCACGTTGACGCCCTCGTGGGTGTAGACGAAGAAATACTCCACCTGGTCGTAGCGCACATTGCGCAGCGCTTCGCGCGCCATGCGCTGGGCGGTGGCCTGATCGAACTCGCCCGCCGTGGCGCGGTCATGGAAACTCTGCACCACGCCGCGTGCGGTTTCCGTCAGGTTGCGCACCTTGGTCACACGGTTTTCGATCATCACGTCGTAAAGCTGCGACAGCGCCATGGCCGCAAGGATGACGAAGCCGGCCGCCGCCAGGGCGGCGGTGGACAGCAATTTGATGGTGATACCGGACCGGATGGCCATGACGCGCTCCCCCTTTTGGCTGAGCCGCCTGGGATTATACGCGTGTCACACCATCATACTGCCTATCCAAAAGAACGAACGGCATGCATCTTATGTTGAAAGTCGGTCCAGGGCCGACCACAGGAACTCGCGTCCCACCTTGACCCGACGGGCGCCGCCATAGGCGATGACGTCGGTGGTGGCATAGGTTTCGCCCCAATCGGCGGGCAGGAACGACCCGGTTCCCACCACGTCCAGCGGGGCGCGGGCATAGGCCATCACCTTGCACTTGGCCGGACCGAAACCGCTGGAGCCGACGATGCCCACCCGGCCAAAGCCGGCCCTGTCCAATTGCTCGCGCATGTGCCAGACCGCCGCCGCCGACACGCCGGTGCCGACCAGCAGCTTCAACTCGGCTTCGGTGCGATAGCCGCGGATGGCCTTGGGCACGTGGCGCTCCAGCACCGCATAGGAGGCCTGCGGGTCCAGCCCCTCGATGAAGCGGCCGCCATGGGTGTCGAGGCGAACATGCACGCGCCCGGCGGCGGCCATGTCGGGGAAACGGCGGCAGACCTCGAGCATGTCGGTGATCTCGCGCCCGAAGAAGTCGGACAGCACGATCAGGTCGTCGTCGGGATAGGTTTCCACGAACATCTCGGCGGCGCGCAGGGTGGAACCGGCGTAGCCGATCAGGGCGTGCGGCATGGTGCCCTTGCCCGAAACCGTGCCGAAGAAGGGCGCGGCGGCGTCGGTCGAGGTGCCGATGAAGCCCTTGGCCCCCACCCCGCGGCGCGCCGCCTCGGACCCGACGGCGGCGGCATAGCCCATCAATTCGTGCATCTCGGCGCCTGCGCAGTGCCGGGCCTCCATGGCCAGAAAGGCCACCTGGGGCAGGTCCACGCACATCTGGTAGGCGTTGTAGGCGGCGACGCACGCCGCGCCCAGCTTTTGCAGCAGGATGGTTTCGCAATCGACCAGATCGTGGAAGGACCCGGTGATCAGCAGCATCGGCTCGCCGGCGCCGACCCATGCCCCCTCATCGAAAAGGGGCGTGACCGCGACGGCACGCCCCCGTTCTGCCTGCACCCCCCTGAGCCAATCGGCCGCCAGCCGCCAGGCGGCCAGCACGGGGCGGCGCATGAACACCGCATAGGTGACGTCCACGTCCCCGTAGCGGCCGACGATTTCCCTGGTGCGCTTGAAGTAGTGATCCGTCAGGCGCGGGATATCGTCGGCCGAAGGGGTCATCGCGACGCGACCCTTTGCTTGGCCAGCGCCTGCGCGCGTTCGCCCTTGAGGGCATCGGCCATCAGGAACGCCAGTTCCAACGCCTGATTGGCGTTCAGGCGCGGGTCGCAATGGGTGTGATAACGGTCGCCCAGACGCGCCTCGGTCACCGCGCGGGTGCCGCCGACGCATTCGGTCACGTCCTGGCCGGTCATCTCGAAATGCACGCCGCCGGCATGGGTGCCCTCGGCCTTGTGCACGGCGAAGAAGGCCCGGACCTCGCCCAGGATGCGGTCGAACTCGCGGGTCTTGTAATTGCCGGCCTTGACGGTGTTGGCGTGCATGGGATCGCACGACCACACCACCTTGCGGCCCTCGCGCTCGACGGCGCGGATCAGGGCGGGCAGCTTCTCCTCGATCTTCTCGGCACCCATGCGGGTGATCACCGTGATGCGGCCCGGCTCGTTCTCGGGGTTCAGGGTGTCGATCAGGTTCAGCAGATCGTCGGTGGACATGGACGGACCGGCCTTGAAGCCGATCGGGTTCTTGACGCCGCGCAGGAACTCCACGTGGCCGGCATCAAGCTGGCGGGTGCGCTCGCCGATCCACAGCATGTGGGCCGAGCAGTCGTACCAGTCGCCCGAGGTGGAATCCACGCGGGTCAGCGCCTGCTCGTAGGGCAGCAGCAGCGCCTCGTGCGAGGTGAAGAAGTCGGTCTCGCGGATCTGCGGGGTGCTTTCGCTGGTCAGGCCGCAGGCTTCCATGAAGGCCAGGGTCTCGGACAGGCGGTTGCACAGGTCCTCGTACAGCTTGCCCTGCAGGCTGCCCGACACGCAGCCCAGCGTCCACTGGTGCACCTTGTGCAGGTCGGCATAGCCGCCCTGGGCGAAGGCGCGCAGCAGGTTCAGCGTGGCGGCCGACTGGTTGTAGGCGCGCAGCATGCGGTCCGGATCGGGAATACGGGCCTCGGGCGTGAATTCCGAGCCGTTGATGATGTCGCCGCGATAGCTGGGCAGCTCGACGCCGTCGATCACCTCGGTATCGGCCGAGCGCGGCTTGGCGAACTGGCCGGCCATGCGGCCGACCTTGACCACCGGCATGGCGGCGCCGTAGGTCAGCACCACCGCCATCTGCAGCAGCACGCGGAAAGTGTCGCGGATGTTGTTGGCGGAAAACTCGACGAAGCTCTCGGCGCAATCGCCGCCCTGGAGCAGAAACGCCTTGCCCTCGGCCACATCGGCCAGCGACGCCCTAAGGCGACGGGCCTCGCCGGCGAACACCAGCGGCGGATACTTGGACAGGGTCGCCTCGGCTTCGGCCAGCTTGGCCTGGTCGGGGTAGGTGGGAACCTGAACGATCGGTTTCGAGCGCCAGCTATCCGGCGTCCACTCTGCGGCCATCGAGTCCTCAAAACATCAAAGGTGAGCACGCTCGCATGCGCGAGATGCGAGGCGTTCTCTATATAATGAAGGGCCGCGGATTTCCACCCCTCCCGGCGATGGAAGCTGCAAAGATGCCACCTGTCCGTTAGGATATGCCCCATGACCACAAGCGACGACCGCCTGACCCATTGGCAAGCCGTGTGGGAACGCCTGCCCCCCGAGGCGGCCAGTTGGCATCAGCCCGACCCCGCCACGTCGCTGGAACTGATCGCCGCGGCCGGGCTGCGCCGCGACGCCGGCATCATCGACGTGGGCGGCGGCCAGTCGTTCCTGGTGGATCAGCTTGCCATGCGCGGCTGGGTGCATCTGGCGGTGCTGGACGTCGCCCCCGCCGCCATCGCGGCCGTGGCCGAACGGCTGGGGCCGCTGGCCGACGACGTGGCTTGGATCGAGGCCGACGTGCTGGAATGGCGCCCGGTGCCGGGACTGTTCGAGCTGTGGCACGACCGCGCCTGCTTTCACTTCCTGACCGACCCCGGCGACCAGCGCAAATACGCCGAGGTGATGGCCACCGCGCTGGTGCCGGGCGGCATCGCCATTCTGGGCGGTTTCGCGCCCGACGGCCCCGAACGCTGCGCCGGGCTGCCGGTGGCGCGCCACGACAACGACGAGCTGGCCTCCCTTCTGGCCCCCCATTTCCGGCTGGAGCAGGTGCGCGACGAAGCACACCACACCCCCGAGGGCCGGGTGCAGCAATATCGCTGGCGGGTTTTCCGCCGCCTATGATTGACACCTGAACAGGTATTCATATATACGGGCGTGACATGCGACGTGTAGCCTCCGACGAAGAACAGATTGCCGTCATCACCGAGACGTTCCGGCTGCTGGGTGACCCGACGCGGCTGAAAATCCTGCTGGCGTGCCTGTTCGAGCCGAAATGCGTCAACGACGTGGCGGCCGAGGCGGGCGTGTCGGCCTCGCTGACCAGCCACCACCTGCGCCTGTTGCGCGGCGCCCGGCTGGTGCGGGCCGAACGGCTGGGACGGCAGATCTTCTATTCGGCGGCGGATGCCCACGTGAACGGCATGCTGGCGGAAATCGTGGCCCATGTGCGCCAGGCCGAAATGGATGACGGGACGGTGGAAGAGGATTGATCCGCCGCCGCCCGCGAAACGGAAGATCATGAAGAGACTTGAATCCATCGCCGCCGCCCACCCCCGTGTCGGCACCCTGCTTTCCTTCGAGGCCACCAACGTGCGGGGCCAGTTGGCGTCGATCGGTTTTTTCCCCTGCGAGGGCACCGACGACGTGGACTGGTTGATCACCGATGGCGACGCCCCCGATGCCGGCGTGCCCGTGCTGCACCTGAACGGCAAGATTTCCATCTACGGCCTGAAACAGGCGGTCATCGCCCTGTTCGACGGCCGGGAAAACTAGGGCCGTGCCCGACGGCGCCCCCGAGGTCGCGCTGGTGACGTGCCGGGTGGACAACGTCACCCGCGTTGCCCACTCGCACCTGCTGGCCCTGGCCTCGGCCGAGATCGAGGTGGCCGGCATCGCCTTTCGCCTGGACGGCATCCAGGTGGTGGCGGGCAAGGCGCGCGGCTTTCCCACCCTGCAGGTCAAGCTGCCCGCCTATCGCGGCTGCGACGGCATGTGGCGGCCCGCCCTGGCCCTGCCGCCCGAGCTGGAGCGGCCGCTGGGCGACGCGGTGCTGGCGGCCTATGGAGCGCTGGAATAAGCCCTGGAAGGTTTCCGGCTTCTGGGGCATTGTGCCGCCCCATGTCCGACTACGACAAAGACCTGTGGGTGTTCGGCTACGGCTCGCTGATGTGGCGGCCGGGCTTCGAGTTCGCCGAGGTGCGCCCCGCCCTGCTCAAGGGCTGGCACCGCTCGTTCTGCCTGTATTCGCTGCATTATCGCGGCACCCCCACCCAGCCCGGCCTGGTGCTGGGCCTGGACCGCGGCGGATCGTGCCGGGGGCTGGCCTTCCGCGTGCCCGCCGCCCAGGCGGAAATCACCGTGGAATACCTGAACGAACGCGAATTGGTGGGCTATGCCTACATCGCCCGCACGCTGAATGTCGGCCTGGAGGACGGCACGCTGGTGCCGGCCTACACCTTCGTCGCCGACCGCAAGCACCGCCATTACGCCGGCGAACTGCCGCTGGAACGGCAGGCGGCCATCATCATGGACGCCCAGGGCTGCGCCGGCCTCAACCGCGACTATCTGATCAACACCCTGCGCCAGCTTGAGGCCGATGGCTTCATCGACAAGAGCCTGCACGCCCTGCTGAGGGAAGTGGAACGCCAGACCGGCCTGATCGAGGCCGGCGCCGGCATCTGAGGGATTAGCGGCGGACACCCTTGTCATGCGCGCGGCCCATGCCGACATCCAAGGCATGGACCTGGAAGAAACCCCGCTGCTGCATTTCGTCGATCTGGCCCTGGCCCTGCTGCGGGTCGGGCGCGAGGCCCCCGCCACCCTGGCCGATGCCGCCGCGCTGATCGAGCGCAGGCGCGCCCAGGCCCACGAGGATTTCGCCATCGACCGGGCCGAATTGCTGGCCCATCTGGCCGAGGCGCGCACCCATCTGGCCGCCGCCCATGCGCTTGAAATCCTGGATGCCCGCCGCTTTCGCACCTCGCCGCGCGGGGCCGTGCTGCTGAAGGTTCATCCCGACGGGGTGGATGACGGCGTGCTGATGGATTATCCGGAATTCCGCATCTGGGTCGAATCCATCCAGCCGCACCGCCCGCCCGAGGACCCCGGCACGCGCGAGTTCATGGAAGGCTGGAGCGCCCGCCAGTCCAGCCGCACGCACGAGGACAACCCCTATGCCGCCGACACCGCCCAGCATCAGGCGTGGAGCAATGGCTGGCTGGAAAGCGACCGCCACGAACGGGAGTGACGCGCCCCCGCCCCGCCTTCAGATCAGGAACAGGCTGTCGAGCGCGGTGAACAGGTCGTCGCCGAAACTGGCCCCCTTGTGCACCACCGGAACCTTCCGCGGCAGCAGGGCGAGGCGTTCGTCGTCGGCGTCGAGCGAGGTGATGACGGCGATGGGGATGTTGCGGGTGGACGGCATGGCCGCCAGCCCGATGGCGAGGTCGATGCCGTCCAGATGGGGCATCAGCGCCGACACCACGATCAGGTCGGGCTTCGACTGCACCACATGGCCGAAGGCTTCGATGGTGTCGGGCACTACCGAGACGCGGTAGCCGCATTGCTGCAGCTCGCGTTCCACATAGCGGGTTTGCGCGCCCTGGGGCATGACCAGCATCACCTCGACGCTGCGCACCTGGATGTCGCCCAGCTCGAATCCCAACCGCGGCGGCAGGGCCCGCACCAGCGAGGCCGGTTCGACGTCGTTTCCGTACTGGCCTTCCACCAGCGCCAGCATGAGATCGAGGAACGCCTGGAGGTCGTCCCACACCCGGGGCGGCAGCGCCGCCGGCGCATGGGTCAGGTAATCGTCCAGACGATGGGCCACGGTGGCCAGGGCGCGCAGGCCGAAATTGCCGGCCGGCCCGCGCAGGCGCACGGAGGCGCGCCGAAACTCGTCCACCACCTGGGATTCGGGGGCGTGCCCGTTGCGCCCGGCATCCAGCACCACGTCCAGGGACTGCAGGGTTTCCGTGGCTTCATCGACGAACTCTTGCCGCAGTTCGTCGTGCACTTCCGTGGCCGCCTTGCCGCCGCCGTCCGTCATGGTCCTGGCCCTTCTTCAGCCTTTGAGCCCCAGCCCGGCCACTGTAGCCGACCGCCGGGGCTATCTCTAGCCCGCGTTTCTACGGTTCGGGGAACAGCAGCGGGCGGCCGGATGTCCATGCTAGGGACAGCCACCACAGGCACAGGAGACGGCGGATGGACAATACCAGAAAGCCGACGGGCGCCCGCGGCTCCGCCCCGGACGACCCGGCGGCGGCGCGCAGGGCCATGAACCCCGGCGACGTGGCCCCGGCGGGAACCCCCGGCACGGGCGAGGCGCCGTGCCCGCGCTGCGGCGGCAGCGGACGGCGCGACGGCGCCCTATGCGGCGAATGCGGCGGCAGCGGCGTGGTGATCCAGGAGATCGGCGGCGCCTGATCCCCGATCGTCCCGGCGCCAGACCGGTGCGAACGGCGAAACCAGCGCGAAGCCCCGGCCGGCCGGCCGGGGCTTTTCCGCTTCCTACAACAGCGCCACCGAGGCCAGCGCGCCCGCCAGCACCGCCGCGCCGGTCAGCGACGCCCACAATTGCGGACGCAGGATGTCGTAGAGCGGACGCGCCTCGTCGCGTACCCGGGCCGCCACTTCGGAGGCGGTCATGCGTCCGCCGTAGTGGCAGTCGCACAGCAGCCAGTGGGCCTGACGCTCGGACAGCCCGAAATAGTCCATGGCGTCCCCCAGACGGTCGCCCCGCAAACCATCGGCGCGCAGCTCGGCATCGGCAAAGGCGATGGCGAGCGGGGAATCTTCCTTGCGCAGGTCGCGGCGCACGGCGGGGCTGACATATTCCACATCCTCCAGCGCGCGCAGCGGGCGTCCCGCCTGCGCCTCCAGCAGGTCGGCCCAGCGGCCCAGCCGTTCGCTGCGCGACAGCCGCTGCCTGGCGCCGTTGGGAAGTGTGGGGTCGCCGAACATCGGGTCCAGGCTTTTCACCCCCCGGATCCGGTCGAGGTCTTGGTGCTGCATGGGGTCCTCCGATCTCATCTCGCCATGGGGCTAGCTTTCAGCCCAGGGGGCCTACTCGCCAACAACACGCCCGGGTGCTGAAAGGTTCGACGCTTGCGCCCGTCGGCACCGCGCCCCCCCCAAAAGGGCGCGGTTCGCCCCCGGGTCGCCCCCGGGGGCAATGCCGCGCAGTATTTGCAACCTTTACGATGGGTCAGGAGAAAAGCAGGCCCATGAAATACCTGTGCGCAATGCGCAAACACAGAGGTTGCATCCACGCAAAAAGAGAAAGAAACTACGGGCATGGGGACTTCTACGAGGGCACGGACCTTGAGCTCGGATCACGCCATCGAGCGGATTGTAAAAAAGGAAATATTGAGCTGCTCGCCCGACACTACGGTGCTGGACGCAGCCCGCAAGATGGCGGAACAGCGCTGTTCGTCGATCGTCGTGGTCCGGGACGGCCAGCCGGTCGGCATCTGGACGGAACGCGACGCGCTGTCCATCGACTTCGACAGCGCCGACAATTTCAACCGCCCCATCGCGTCGGTGATGAGCGCGCCGATCAAGAGCCTGCATTACAAGACCAGCATCGGCGACGCCGGCCTGCGCTTCCAGATGGAGGGGGTGCGCCACTTCGTGGTGGTGGACGATGCCGGCCACCCCATGGGCATCATCAGCCAGTCCGACGTCATCCTGCGCCATGGGGTCGAACACTTCCTGGTGCTGCGCAACGTGCGCTCGGGCCTGGGCCGGCCCATGGTCGCCATCGACGGTGCCGCCCCGCTGCGCGACGCGGTGGCCCAATTGCGCAAGGCCCGCGCCGACGCCGCCGTGGTACTGCCCCCCGATGGCGGCGAGGCGGGCATCATCACCGAGCGCGACCTGATCCGCGTGATTGCCGACGGCGGCGCCCTGCCCGCCTGCGTGGACCTGATCGCCAGCCGCCCGCTGGTCTGCATCAACGAGGATGACAGCCTGCTGTCCGCCCGCAACCTGCTGGAGGAGCGGCACATCCGCCACGTGGGCGTCAAGGACGGCAAGGGCAAGCTGACCGGCCTGCTGTCGTTCTCGGACATCCTGTCCAGCCTGCAATACGAATACGTCCAGCGCCTGGACGAGGCGTTGCGCGAACGCGACGAGGCGCTGCTGCGCTCGCGCAAGGACCTCTATCTGGCGCGCAAGGTCATCGAGGCGTCGCTGGACGGCATCATGATCTGCAATCCCCAGGGATTGATCGAGTTCGTCAATCCGGCCTTCACCCAACTGACCGGCTATTCGTTCGAGGAGGTGTTCGGCCGCAACCCGAACCTGCTGAAATCGGGCCGGCACGACGAAGCCTTCTACCACCGCCTGTGGGGCGCGCTGGACCGCGACGGCGTGTGGCAGGGCGAGGTGTGGAACAAGCGCAAGAACGGCGAAATCTATCCCGAGTGGCTGACCATCAACGTCATCCGCGACGATACCGGTCAGATCAGCCAGTACGCGGCGGTGTTCAGCGACATCACCGAACGCAAGAAGGCCGAGGAGCGCATCAAGAACCTCGCCTATTTCGACGTCCTCACCGGCATGCCCAACCGGCGCCTGTTCACCGACCGGCTTCAGGTGGCGATGGCCAACGCCCACCGCCACGGGCAGCGCCTGGCCATCATGTTCCTGGACCTCGACCTGTTCAAACGCATCAACGACACCCTGGGCCACGGGGTCGGCGACATGGTGCTGGTGGAAACCTCGAAGCGCCTGGGCCAGTGCGTGCGCGAAGGGGACACCGTGGCCCGGCTGGGCGGCGACGAATTCGTTATCCTGCTGCCCGAGGTGGATCACGTCGAGGACGCCGCCAAGCTGGCCGAGCGGGTGATCAGCCACGTCAAGGCGCCCTTCGTCATCGACGAGCACGAATTGTACGTGACCACCTCGGTGGGCATCGCCGTCTATCCCGAGGACGGCCAGACGGTGGAGCAACTGATCAAGAACGCCGATACCGCCATGTATCGGGCCAAGGATCTGGGCCGCAACGCCTATCAGCTTTACACGCCCTCCATGAACGCCCGCTCGTTCGAGCGGCTGGCCATGGAAAGCTCGCTCCGGCACGCGCTGGCGCGCGGCGAATTCACCCTGGTCTACCAGGGCAAGCTGGACCTGGTCAGCGGACGGTTGTCGGGCGTCGAGGCGCTGGTGCGCTGGCGCCACCCGGAAATGGGACTGGTCAGCCCGGCCGAGTTCATCCCGCTGGCGGAGAACATGGGGCTGATCGGCGACATCGGCGCCTGGGTGCTCAAGGCCGCCTGCCGCCAGTGCAAGAGCTGGCACGATCTGGGCCTGCCGCCGGTGCGCATCGCCGTCAACGTCTCGGCCCTGCAATTCCGCGAAGGCGACGTGCCGGCCATCGTGGCCGAGGCGCTGCGCGAATCCGGCCTGCAACCCAATTACCTGGAACTGGAACTGACCGAATCGGTGCTGATGCAGCGGGTGGACGAGGTCGCCCACGTCCTGCGCGAGCTGCGCCAGATGGGCGTGCACATCTCGATCGACGATTTCGGCACCGGCTATTCGTCGCTGTCCTATCTGAAACGCATGCCCATCGATGCGCTCAAGATCGACCGCTCGTTCGTCCACGACATCCTGGAGGACGGCAAGGTGGCCGACGGCGAAGGCGCCGAGATCGTGTCCACCATCATCAATCTGGCGCACAACCTGCGCCTGCGCGCGGTGGCCGAAGGCGTGGAAACCGAGGAACAGGCCGCCTTCCTGCGGGCGCGCGGCTGCGACGAGATCCAGGGCTACCTGATCAGCCGCCCGGTTTCGGGCGAGGATTTGGTCAGCCTGTTCGACCGCAACCTGCTGCCGGGAGAGTAGGCGCCGGCGCAGCCGCCGTCTCATTCCTGCCGAAGACGGCCCCTGACCGCCGAGGGGGCCTACCCGTGGAGCGGCCTGCGCATCACCATCCGAGGGGGGAGCGGGTCTAGGCCCGCTCCACCGCCGCCGGCAGATTGTCTTCCACCAGGCGTGCGAACAGGCGGAAATCCTGGGCGCGCGAGGTGGTGCGCCGCCACACCAGGTCGATGGCGCGCGACGGTGCCCGGGTCAGCGGCCGCACGGCGATCTGGCGGTCGGCCATGGCCTCGGCCTGGACGTAAAGGCCGGGCAGCAGGGTGCAGCCCAGGCCGGTCGCCACCATCTGGCGCAGGGCGTCCAGCGAGGTGGCGCGGAAGTCGGGATGCTCGGTCGCGCCGGCCGCCCGGCACAGCGCCAGCCCGGGATCGCGCAGGCCGTCGCCCAGTTCCAGCAGAATCATCTGCTCGCCGGCCAGGTCGGCCGGCTCCAGCACGTCCTTGCCGACCAGCCGGTGTCCCAGCGGCAGCACCGCCCACAGCGGCTCGCGGAACAGCGGCACCACGGTCAGATGGTCGTCGTCGCGCGGCGCGTTGTGCAGCAGCACCACGTCCAGGTCGCCATGGGCAAGATCGGCCAGCAACTGCGCCCGCGGCTCCTCGCGCAAGTACAGCTTGAGGTCGGGATAGCCTTCGCGCATGGCGCCCAGCATGTGCGGCAGCAGATAGGGACCCAGCGTTCGGAGAACGCCCACGCGCAAGGTGCCGGACAGCGGCGCCTGGGCCTGCCGCGCCGCCTCGTGCAGGTCGCTGACGTCGCGCAGGATGTTGCGCGCGCGTTCCGCCAGGTCGCGCCCGATGGGGGTCAGCAGCACCCGGCGGCGGGTACGCTCCACCAACAGGGTGCCCAATTGCTCCTCGAGCTGGGCGATCTGGGCCGACAGCGCCGGCTGCGACAGGTGCAGCCGCTCGGCCGCGCGACGGAAGTGCAGCAGGTCGGCAACCGCGACCAGGCATTGCAATTGACGCAGGGTGATCATGGCGGATTGATAGCTTATTCCTATCAGTTTCACAACCAGGAACGATTGGCCTTATCAATGAACAAACCCTAAATTCATTGCAGCAGAAACGACCACCTCGGAGACAACCATGGCGACCCCCCGCTCCGCTTCCGATCCCGCCGGCGCCTTTTTCCGCGCTGCCCGCGAGACTCCGTTGCTGACCGGCGAGGAGGAGGCCGAACTGGTGCACCGCTGGCGCAAGGACGGCGACGTCGCCGCCCGCGACCGCCTGATCGAGGCGCACCTGCGGCTGGTGATCAAGACCGCCGGACAGTTCAAGGGCTACGGCCTGCCGGCCGCCGACCTGATCGCCGAGGGCAACCTGGGCCTGGTCCGCGCCCTGGAAGGCTTCGAGCCGGAGCGCAACCTGCGCTTTTCCACCTATGCCCAGTGGTGGGTGCGCGCGGCCATGTTCGAATATGTGCTGCGCTTTTCCACCCCCGTCACCTTCGGCCTGTCGGCCGAGCGCAAGAAGCTGTTCTTCAAGCTGCGCGGCCTGCGCTCGCGGCTGACCGGTCCCCAGGGCGGCTCGCTCAGCCAGGCGGAGACCCGTCAGGTGGCCGAGGAGCTGGGCGTGCGCGACACCCGCGTGGCCGAGATGGAGCGGCTGCTGACCCAATCGCCGCGGTCGCTGGACGCCCCGGTGGGCGAAAGCGGCGTGCCCTATGGCGAGTTGCTGATGGACGACCGTCCGGGCGTCGAGGAGGTCTTGGGCGAGCGCCAGGAGCTGATGTACCGGCGCGAACTGCTGAAATCCGCCTGGAGCGAGCTGTCGGAGCGCGAGCAGGACATCGTCGCCCAGCGCACCTTGCGCGAGAACCCGCTGCGCCTGGAAGACCTGGCCCAGCGCTACAACATCAGCCGCGAGCGCGTCCGCCAGATCGAGGCGGCCGCCCTCGCCAAGCTGAAGACGCTGGTGCGGGCCGCCGAAGCCCGGCTGGCGCCCAAGGCGCGGCCGGCCTGACCCGCAAGACAGGGAGAACCGGGATGAAGTGCCCCCAATGTCAGGTGCCGCTGGCCATCGCCGAGCGCCAGGGCGTGGAAATCGATTATTGCCCGCAATGCCGCGGCGTGTGGCTGGACCGCGGCGAGCTGGACAAGATCATCGAGCGTTCGGCGCGCCCCCAGGAAGCGCCGCCGCCGCCCCGGCAGGCCGCCTATGGCGCCTATGGCGCGCCCCCGCCGCAGCCCGGCCACGGCGGCTGGGACCACCATCACGGACACCATAAGCACAAGAAGCGCAAATCCTTCCTGGAGGAGGTGTTCGACTTTTAGGTCCCCACCCCTGAAGGAAGGTCGAACATCCCTAGTCCCCGGCCGCACCCGCGGCGGGGACGGGCGAGGACGCTCTGGTCGCCCCCTCGGCGTTCTCGCCCCTATCTTCCTGCGGCAGCAGCACCGCCGCCGCCGCCACCACCAGGGCCGAGCCGGCCAGCAGCCAGAACAGCAGCTCGAAGCCGCCGGTCAGGCCGCGCAGCACCGACACCAGCGGCACCGCCAGCCCCGACACCCCGAAGGACAGCACGAATTTCAGCCCGAAGGCGGTGCCGCGCCAGCGCGCCGGAGTATAGCGGGCCAGCAGCACGTTCTCGGCGGGGATGGCGCCCATGTTGCCCGCCACCGCCAGCAACGCGATGACCACCATGGGCCACCCCGACGCCCACGACAGCAGGGCCAGCAGCGGCGCCTGTGCCAGCGCCGCCAGCACATAGATGCGCTTGACGCTGAAGCGGTCGGCCAGATGGCCGGCGATGATCTGGGTCAGGCCGGCCACCAGATAGACCACGGTGACGGCAAAGGCCGCATCCCCCACCCCGGTGCCGTCGCCCAGCCGTTCCTCGAACAGCTTGGGCAGCGACGGCTGGGTCGCCTGATAGATCAGGCCGGCGCACAGCATGGTCACCGACAGCACGATACCGGCACGCATGGTGTCGCCGCGCGACGGTTCGCGCTGGGGGGCGCGGTCGGCCTTGGCCTCGACCACCCAGCCCTTGGCCAGAAAGACCACAAAGGCCAGGCCGGTCAGCAGCACCAGCACGCCGGGGACGACGAAGGCCGCCCGCCAGCCCGAGGCGGCGATCAGCACGCCGGCCAGCAGCGAGGCCACGCCCGGCCCGATGCCGCCGAACACGCCGTTCAGGCCGATGGCCTTGCCCTTGTCCACCGCGTTGCGGATCAGCCAGGCGATGCCGACCGGGTGATAGATGGCGCCGAACATGCCCATCAGCGCCAGCGCCACCCCCACGCCCCACGGCCCCTCCGCCACGGCCATGGACAGCGCCGACAGCCCCAGGCCGATGAAGAACACCGCCATCATGCCGACCGTGCTCCAGCGGTCGCCCAGCCAGCCCGCCCCCGGGGCCAGCAGGCCATAGAGCAGCTTGCCGGCGACGGCCAGCGCCAGCACCTCCTCGTAGGGCAGGCCCAACTCGGCGGGCAGGACCAGCGCGGCGATGAAGAAGATCGGCTCGAAGATATGGGCATACAGATGGCCCAGGCAGGAAAACGCCAGCGATGCGCGGGCGGAACGGGCAGTCATGGGATCAGTCCTCTCCCGACAGGGTGAGCTTGCGCCCCGCCCCCAGGCCGGCGATCAGCGCGAGCGCGCCGACGGCAACGAACAGCGGGCCGGCCGGGCTCCACGACCCGGCGGCATCGCGCAACAGGCCCAGCGCCATGGGGCAGAAGGCCGCCAGGGTATAGCCGACGCTTTGCGCCATGCCCGACAATTGGGCGGCGACGTGGCCGTCCTTGGCGCGCAGCACGATCAGGGTCAGCGCCACCGAGAACGACGCCCCCTGCCCCACCCCCAGAATCGCCGCCCACAGCCACACCATGACTCCCTCCACGGGGGCGTAAAGGCAGCCCAGCAGGCCGGCCAGCGTGCAGGCCAGGGCCAGGGCGACGGCGGCGCGCTGGTCGCGGGCGCGGCCGGCCAGGATGGGGGCGACCAGGGCGGCCGGCAATTGCACCACCACCGAGAACGACACCAGCCAGCCGGCGGCGGCGGCGTCCAGCCCGCGATCGCGCAGGATCGGCGCCAGCCAGCCGAATACCGCATAGGCCAACGAGGATTGCAGCCCCATGAACAGCGTCACCTGCCACGCCAGCGGGCTGCGCCACAGGCCGCGCACCTTTGCCGCCGGCGCGACGGCCGCCGCCTGACGGCGCGGCAGCATGGGCGCCCACACCATGGTGGCCAGGGCGGCCGGCACCGCCCACGCCCCCAGCGCCAGCGCCCAGTTGCCATCCAGCAGGCGGGTCAGCGGCACCATCACCCCGGCGGCAAAGGCGGCGCCCCAGCACAGGCACATGGTGAACAGGCCGGTCATCAGCGTGCCGTGGTCACGGAAGTCGCGCTTCACCAGCCCGGGCAGCAGCACGCCGACCACGCCGATGGCGCTACCGACCACCACGGTGCCGGCGAACAGGGCGAACGGCACCCCCAGGGCGCGCATGGCAAGCCCGGCCACCAGCACCGCCATCCAGGCCAGCACCACCCGCTCGGCGCCCCAGCGCCGCGCCAGACCCGGCGCCATCATGCCCGCCAGCCCCATGCACAGCACCGGCAGCATGGTCAGCAGGCCGGTCAGCGCCCCCAAGGCGGGCAGGTCGGCGCGGATTTCGTTCAGGACAGGGCCGATGGTGGTCAGCGGCGGGCGCAGATTGCACGCCACCACCAGGATGGCCACCGCCAACAGCCAGCGCGGCCATGCCGGCGACACGGCCGCCGCCGGGCTATCCTCGGCGTCGATCAGCAGATCGTCGGCCAATTCGTCGCGCGGCGCCGTCATTCGCGCACCAGCAGGCGGTCCAGGGTTTCCAGCAGCGGCGCGAACAGCGCACGCACCGCCGCCGCGGCGCCATCGGCATCGCGGCGCACGATGGCGTCGAGCACGGCGCGATGCTGGGCCGCATTGGGTTCGGGCAGGTCCACGTCGCCAATGCTGCGGCGGATGCTGGTGCGGATGGCAGAGGCGAAATACAGGTACAGCTCCTCCAGCGCCGGGTTTCCGGCGGCGGCGACGATGCGGCTGTGAAAGGCGAAATCGTCCTCGATATAGTCGTCTGTATGACTGATGCGGTCGATGGCATCGCACCGGTCGCGCACCGCCGTCAGAAAGGCCACGTCGTCATCGGTGCGGCGCAGGGCGGCCAGACGGGCGGCCGCCTCCTCAAGCGCACAGCGCACCTCGATGCGGTCGCGCAGCGAGGCACGGGCGATCTTGCGGAGCGTTTCGCCGCCATCGGCCGCGGCCCGCACATAGGTGCCGTCGCCCTGGCGCACCTCCAGCATGCCGGCATGGGCAAGGCAGCGCACTGCCTCGCGCACCGTGTTGCGGCTGACCCCCAATCGGCGGACCAGCTCGGCCTCGGGCGGAATGCGCCCCCCGACCGGCCAGTCGCCGGCGACGATGCGGGTGCGCAGGGCGTCCGCCGCCTGTTCGACCAGGGAGCGGCGCTCGATGACAATGGGGTTCATGGAGGGGGCGCCTTTTCATATGACCTCCAATCATCCTACCTTTACGCCGCCACGCCGACAACGGCAAACAATGAGGGATGAGCGGCGGGCCACGCACCGCTCGAAGGCGGTCGCAGGCCGGGGCGAGGCCCGCACCCCCGGGCCGTCGCACCCACGGGCCGTCGCGGCCGCCCATGGCGCATGAAAGGAAACGGCCCAGGCCGAAGCCTGGGCCGTCCTGGCAGCAAGCCTTATTTGCTGCTGCTTCTGGTCAGCGACAGGCGCCACGCGGCCAGGATGATCACCGCCACCACGCACACGATGATGGTGCCCAACGCGTTGACCTGGGGCGACACGCCCAGGCGCACCGACGAGAACACTTCGATGGGCAGGGTGGTGGCCCCCGGGCCGGACACGAACTGCGCCACCACCACGTCGTCCAGCGACAGGGTGAAGGCCAGCAGCCAGGCCGCGGCCAGCGACGGCGCAATCACCGGCAGGGTGATCAGGAAGAACACCTTGAGCGGGCGAGCACCCAGATCCAGCGCCGCCTCCTCCAGGCTTTCGTCCATCTGGGCCAGACGCGAGCGCACCACCACCGTGGCATAGGCCATGCCCACGGTGGTGTGGGCGATGGTGATGGTCGAGAAGCCGCGACCGTCGGGCCAGCCGGTCAGTTGCTCCAGCGCCACGAACATCAGCAGCATGGCAAGGCCAAGGATGATCTCGGGCATCACCAGAGGTGCCGCGATCAGACCGTTGAAGAGCAGCCGGCCGCGGAACTTGCCGAAGCGCACCAGCACCACCGCCGCGAGCGTCCCCAGGATCAGCGCCATGGTGGCGCTGGTCGCCGCCACCTTGAGCGACAACCACGCCGCCTCGAGGAACGCGTCGTTACGGATCAGCTCGCCATACCATTTGGTGGAGAAGCCGCCCCACACATTGACGATGCGCGAGCTGTTGAACGACCACACCACCAGCAGCGCGATGGGCATGTACAGGAACGCATAGCCGAAGCCCAGCGCCGACAGCAGGAAGATGGAACGTCTCATTCCCGGTCCTCCGCGCCGTCCAGCTTGCTTTGCCATTTCTGGAACACGGCGATCGGCACCGCCAGCGCCGCCAGCATGGCCACCGCCAACGCCGCCGCCGACGGCCAGTCGCGGTTCAGCGCGAACATGTCCCACAGCGCCTTGCCCAGCATCTGGGTGTCGCCGCCGCCCAACAAATCGGGGATGACGTATTCGCCCACCGCCGGCACGAACACCAAAAGCGAGCCGGCGACGATGCCCGGCAGCGACAGCGGCAGCGTGACCGACAGGAAGGCGCGGATGGGCCGCGCGCCCAGATCGGCCGCCGCTTCCAGTAGCGAGGGATCGAGCTTTTCCAAGGTGGCGTAGAGCGGCAGCACCATGAACGGCAGATAGGAATAGACGATGCCGATATAGACCGCCGTGGTGGTGTTGAGGATGACCAGCGGCTCCGAGATCACGCCCAGCCACATCAGCAGGCCGTTGAGCAGACCTTCGTCCTTGAGGATGCCCATCCAGGCATAGACGCGGATCAGGAACGAGGTCCAGAACGGCAGGATCACCAGCAGCAGCAGCGGCGGACGCCGGCTGGGTCGGGCGCGCGCGATGGCCAGCGCCATGGGATAGCCCACCAGCAGGCACAGCAGCGTGGACACGCCGGCAATGGTCAGCGACTGGAAGTAGGCGCCGACATACAGGCTGTCCTCGAACAGCAGCACGAAATTATTGAAGGTGGCCCGCACGCCGACGAAGGCGCCATCGGCGAATTCAAACAGCGGCTCATAGGGCGGCACGCCGACCCGGATTTCCGAGATGGAAATCTTGGCGACGATCAGCAGCGGGACCAGGAAGAAGACCAGCAGCCAGACATAGGGAACGCCCAGGACCGCACGGCGGCCCCAGGCCTGGCGCCGGTGTTCGACCTTCACGGCAACACCACCGCGTTGCGCGGATGCCACGACAGCACCACCTCGTCCTCCCAGGTCACCGCCGGCACGGCGGAATGGCGCAGATTGGCGTTGGTGACCAGAACGGTCGGACCGCCCGCCAGCTTGACGTGGTAGATGGAAACGTCGCCCAGATAGGCGATCTCGACCACCTTGCCGCGCAACTGGTTCAAGGCGCCGGGCTGCGGCTCGCGCGTCATGGCGATCTTTTCCGGGCGCACCATGATGGAGGCCAGGGTGCCGGGGGCCAGATCGCCATCAACCGCCAACGGCACGTCGACGCCGTTGGCGCGGAAGGCGATGCCGCCATCGGCCTTTTCCACCACGCCGTCGAAGAAATTGGCGGTGCCGATGAAGTCGGCCACCATGCGGTTGACCGGGTATTCGTAAATCTCGTGCGGGCGGCCCACCTGCAGGATGCTGCCGGCATCCATCACCGCGATGCGGGTGGACATGGTCATCGCCTCCTCCTGGTCGTGGGTGACCATGACGAAGGTGACGCCGACGCTTTCCTGAATGTTGACCAGCTCGAACTGGGTCTGCTCGCGCAGCTTCTTGTCCAGCGCCGACAGCGGCTCGTCCAGCAGCACCACCTTGGGGCGCTTGACCAGACAGCGGGCGAGCGCCACGCGCTGGCGCTGTCCGCCCGACATCTGGTGCGGCTTGCGCTTGGCGAACTTGCCCATGCGGACCAGATCGAGGGCGGCGGCGACGCGGTCCTTGATCTCGGCCTTGGGCACCCCGTCCTGCTTGAGGCCGAAGGCGACGTTGTCCTCGACCGTCATGTGCGGGAACAGGGCATAGGATTGGAACATCATGTTGACCGGGCGCTCATATGGCGGCACCCCGGTCATGTCCTCGCCGGCGATGAGGATGCGCCCATCGGTCGGCGTCTCGAACCCCGCCAGCATGCGCAAGAGCGTGGTCTTGCCGCAGCCGGAAGGACCGAGGAGGGAGAAGAACTCTCCCTCCTCGATGACCAGATCGACCCCGGCGACCGCCGTCGCCTCTCCGAATTGCTTCTTCACGCCCTCGATGCGGATGGCCGGCGGCCGGCCGGCCTTGTCTTCCGCTTCGCGGGTCGAACGAACGACGATCGCCACTTGTCTGGGGTCCTAACTTACTTGGCCGCGCGGAACTTGGCCCAGGCACGGGCACGGGCGCGGTCATAGTCCTTGGGGGCCGGCGGAGCGGCGGTGAACAGCTTGGCCTTGACCTCGGCCGACGGGAAGATCACCGGATCGGCCTTGATTTCGGGATCAACATTGGCCAGCGAGGCGGGCACCGCGTTGGCATAGCCGGTCTCGTTGGTGATCTCGGCGATGATGTCGGGACGCAGGATGAAGTTGATGAAGGCCAGCGCCTCGGCCGGGTGCGGCGCGTCGGCGGGAATCGCCATCATGTCGATGTTGACGATCGCGCCTTCCTTGGGAATGGCGATGCCGATGTTCTGCGGCTTCTTGGCCTCCTTGGCGCGAGCGCGCGACTGCACCAGATCGCCCACATAGCCGTGCGCCAGGCAGATGTCGCCGTTGGCGAGGTCGGCGCGATACTTTTCCGAGTTCACATAGCGCAGGCTGGGACGGATCGGCAGCAGGCCGTCCATGGCCGTCTTCAGCGATTCGGTGGTCTGGGTGTGCGGGTCCATGCCCTTATAGGCCAGCCACGCCGGCACCGCCTCGGTGGGCGTGTCCAGCATGGAGACGCCGCAGCCCTTGAACTTGGCGATCTCGGCCGGATCGAACAGGATCTTCCACGAATCGACCGGCGCATTGGGGTCGATCTTCTTGATCTTGTCGATGTTGTAGGCGATGCCGGTGGCCGACATCATATAAGGGACGCCATAGGCATTGCCGGGATCGACCTTGGTCAGGCTCTCCAGCACCGCCTTGTCCAGGCCCGCGGCGTTGGGGATCTTGGACAGGTCCAGCTTCTGGTAGATGCCGGCCTTCACCTGGGTGGCGAAGAACGGCGAAGCCGACGGGAACACCACGTCATAGCCGGACTTTCCGGCCATCAGCTTGGTATCCAGCACCTCGTTGTCGCCATAGGTATCGTACTTGACCTTGATACCGGTTTCCTTGGTGAACTTCTCCAAGGTGTCCTTGGCGATGTAATCGGACCAGTTATAGACGTTCACCACCTTGTCTTCCGCGTAGGCCGCCGAAGCGGCAAAACCAAGGAAGGCAGCAGCAGCAAAACGGGTCAGGCGAGCGAACATGTGCGTCCCCCGTGATCGGTTCGTGGTGGAAAGGTCGTGGGGAGCCTCCCAGCCTCCCGACCAAGCGCCGGTATGCCCACGTTGGGGGGCGGTGTCAACAACGACTCGCCCCCTGGGACAGCATTTTTCACCCCCCCTTCCGCCCCCGGCGCAAGCGCAGGCGCCGGCGCGCGCGCCGCCTCGATTTTTCCCTTTCATGTCAGGGACTTGCCCAAGGACCCGCAAAGCGGGCGGACCGGCTGTCGGCCACAGCCGAACCCCACCCCGGCAGGCGGCGCCAGATGCGTGGCGGAGGGCCGTGCGGCGATCCCGCCACATTCTCGCCACAATCGAATTATCACATAGGGGCAATCGATAAATTAGATATATCGCCCAATAAAGCGGGAGGGCCATGGATGAAAGTGGGATTGATCGGCTTCGGAAAAACCGGGCGGGCGGTATCGTCCGTCCTTCTCCACTCCAGGAAGACCAGGCTGCAATGGGTCATGCGCCGCTCGCGCGCCCCGGAACAGCGTTCGGTCGCGGAACTCCTGGGGGTGGAGGCCGACGAGCCGGGCCGAATCCACTCCATCCACGACATGGACGCCGCCGAGCTGCTGGACCGCCATCCGGTCGATGCCATCATCGATTTCTCGTCCCCCGACGGCATCAGCTATTACGGCGCCGAGGCGGCCCGGCGCGGCATCGCCATCATCAGCGCCGTGTCCATGTATCCCGAGTCCAAGCTGCGCCTGCTGCGCCGGCTGTCCAGGAACACCCGGGTGCTGCATTCGCCCAACATCACGCTGGGCGTCAACTTCCTGATCGTAGCGGCCAAGATTCTGAAAAGCATCGCCCCGCGCGTGGACATCGAGATCGTCGAGGAGCATTTCAAAGGCAAGCCCGAGGTCTCAGGCACCGCCAAGGTGATCGCCAACACCCTGGGCGTGCCCGAGGAAGACATCAAGACCGTGCGCGCCGGCGGCATCATCGGCGTGCATGAGATCCTGTTCGGCTTTCCCCATCAGACCGTGCGCCTGAAGCACGAATCCATCTCGCGCGAGGCGTTCGGCGCCGGCATCCTGTTCGCCATCGAGAACCTGCCCCGCCAGCGCGCCGGCCTGTTTTCGGTCGAGGATCTGATGCGCCCCTATTTCAACCTGGGCGACGACGACGGCGATGACGGCCAGGAGGACGACGCCGACGACCGCCGGCCCGGCGAGCGGCCCGGCGAGCGTCTGGCGCCCCCGGGCCTGCCCGTCCTCAGACATTGAGCAGCAGGTACTCGCGCTCCCAACTGGACACCACGCGCTGATAGGCGCCCCATTCCGCCTCTTTCACCGCCATGTAGGCGTCGCAGAAATCCTCGCCCAAGACCTCGCGCACGCTGCGCGCGCTCTTGAGCTTTTCCAGCGCGTCGTGCATGTGCCAGGGCAGTGAATGGGCCCGGGTATAGCCGGACCCCGACAGCGGCTCGCCCGGGTCCACCTTGTTCATGATGCCCAGATAGCCGCAGGCCAGCGACCCGGCGATGGCCAGATAGGGATTGGCGTCGGCGCCCGCCAGCCGATTCTCCACCCGGCGCGCGCTTTGCCCCGATTCCGGCACGCGCAGGCCGACGGTGCGGTTGTCGCGGCTCCAATGCAGGTTGATGGGGGCGTCGAAATCCGGCACCAGGCGTCGGAACGAGTTCACGTTGGGGGCGAACATCAGCATCATCTGCGGCAGGTATTTGCGCAGACCGCCGATGAAGTGGCGGAACATTTCGGTGTCGGAACCGTCCTCGTTGGCGAACAGGTTGCGCCCCGTGATGCGGTCCACCACGTTCTGGTGGATGTGCATGGCGCTGCCTGGCTCGTTCTGCATGGGCTTGGCCATGAAGGTGGCATAGACCCCGCGCCTGAGCGCGACCTGACGCACCGTGCGCTTGAACAGGAACACCTGATCGGCCAGTTCCAGCGCGTCGCCGTGGTCGAAATTGACCTCCATCTGGCCGTTGCCGGCCTCGTGCGACAGGGTGTCCACGTCCAGCCGCATGACGTCGGCATAGGCGTAAAGCTGGTCGAACAGCCCCTCGAACTCGTTGACGGCATCGACGCCATAGGCCGGGCGGCCGGTTTCGGCCCGCCCCGAGCGGCCCACCGGCGGCTCCAGCGGATAGTCGCTGTCGGTGTTCTGCTTGACCAGGAAGAATTCCAGCTCGGGCGCCACGATGGGCTGCCAGCCGCGGGTGTGATAGAGGCCCAGCACCTTCTTGAGCACGTTGCGCGGGCTGATCTCCACCGCGCGGCCGTCCAGATAGGCGCAGTCGCAGATGACGCAGGCGGTGGCCTCGTCATACCACGGCACCCGGCGGATGGTTTCGGGATCGGGACGAAGATAGACGTCGCCATTGGCGACGCTGGTCACGTCCTCCTCCGGGTAGTCGCCGGTGATGGTCTGGACGAAAATGCTTTCGGGCAGCCTCAGCCCGCGGTTTTCGGCGATGTTGACGAACTTGGCGGCCGGCACGATCTTGCCGCGCGCAACGCCGGACATGTCGGGCACCAGGCACTCCACTTCGGACGTGCCGTTGGCCTTGATCCATTCGGAAAACACGCTCATTGGCCCCTCGGGGTGTTGGAAGCATCGCAACAGGGATCATCATGCCGTCCGCCCATGGCGAAAAGAGGGCGACGGCCATATTCCGCACGCGAAACGACACCCTACTATCAGCGTAGTTGTCATTGCGGGGTCATGAAACCAGTGGAACAGGTGTTGCATTGACCGCCCCGTTGAAGGACATTAAGGGGGCATCATCAATCGTCGGCGGCACGCGACCCATGGGTTTTTCCACGGTCCTGATCATCAGTTTGGCGGCCGGCGTGATCTTGATCATCGGCGGCGGCCTGATGATGTACATGGCGAACCTGGTCAAGTCCGCCTATGAGATCAAGGTTCAGATCAATACAGACGTCGAGGATCGCCTGACCAAGATGGGCGAGGACCTGGACAAGAAATCCCGCTGGATCAAGCGCGATCTGCTCGAGGAAATCGACAAGATCAAGACCGCGCTGCAGACCGACAACGCCCGCAAGATCGAGGAATTGTCAGGCCCCCTGCTGGCCAAGATCGAGGGGTTCGAGGCGGCGCTGCGCAACGAGCGGATCGAATGGGTCAAGGCGGTCGAGGCCGACCGCGCCGCCATCGCCAGCCTGGACACCCGCCTGAAGACCAGCGTGAAGAAAAAGGCCGAGGAGCCAGCCAAGCTGCCGGAACCCGCGCCGCTGGGCGAGGACGCCAAGGCCGCCACCGCCGCGACGCCCGCCCCGCCGCCTGCCCCTGCCCCCGCGGCCCCGGCCCCGGCCCCGGTGCGCAGCGGCCCGACGCCGGTGGGCGACTTTCTTCAGGAATTGGGCAGCCGCTGAGGCGAAGGGGCGAACGCCGCCCCCCTGCCCCTGCCCCCGCCCCCTGCCGGCGCCTGCCCGCCACAGTCACTTTTCCCGCATGGCCATGCTGATGGCCCGGCCCAGCGGGTCGATCAGGTATTCCAGCGCCGTGCGCCGGCCGGTGGTGATCAGCACGTCGGTCTGCATGCCCGGGGTCAGCGGGCCGGGCAACTTCGCCACCGACTCGGCATCCAGCGCCACCCGCGCCTGATAATAGGGCTGGCCGGTCTTCTCATCGTGGAACAGGTCGGCGGACACGTTGGTCACCTGCCCGGTGGCCGGCGGCGTCAGTCCGTGCAAGAAGGTGCGGAACCGCACCCGCGCCTCGCGCCCCGCATGCACGCGGTCGATGTCCTCGGGCGCCAGCCGGGCTTCGACGATCAGGCTTTCGTTGCGCGGCACCACGTCCATCAGGGCGTCGCCCGGCTGCACCACCGCGCCGACGGTGTGCACGTTCAGCCCCACCACCACCCCCGCCTGGGGCGAGCGGATCACCGTGCGGCGCAGGGCGTCGGTCACCGCCGCCAGTTGCTGCTCCAGGTCGCGGGCCTGGGCCTCGGCCTCGCGCAGGCTCTTGGCCACGTCGTCCATGTGGCGATAGGTGATGTTGGCGATGTCCAGCTCGGTCGAGGCCTGGGCCTGGCGCAGCCGCGCGATGCGGGCGCCGTAATCGTCGCGCTGGCCGGTCAGCCGCTCGCCCTCGCGCTTCAAGCTCAGCAGTTGCGGCAGGCGGCCCAGGCCGCGATCCACCAGATATTGGGTGGATTTGATCTCTTGCTGGATGAGGCGCAACTGACGGTCGGCCGATTGCTGTTCGGCGGCCAGCGCCTCGGCCTCGCGCTCGTAAAGCACCATGCGTTTCTTGAGCACCGCCACCTGGCCATCCAGCATGGCGCGGCGCGCCTTGAACAATTGGTCCTGGGCGCGCATCACCTCGCGCGCGTGGGGGTGGTCGCGATTGGGCACCAGCGCGAAATCCACCGCCTTCGCCTCGGCGCGCTCGGCCAGCAGCCGGGCGCGGCTGGCCTGGGCATCCCAATACTGGAAGGTCAACTGGCTCCAGCGGGCATGGACGGCGGTGTCGTCCAACTGGATCAGCGGCTGGCCCGCCTGCACCTCGTCGCCGTCGCGCACCAGGATGGCGCGCACGATGCCGCCTTCCATGTGCTGGATGGTCTTGCGATAGGATTCCACCTTGACCTCGCCGCGCGCCACCGCCGCCGCGTCCAGCGGCGCCACCGCCGCCCAGGTGCCGAAGCCGCCGAACGCCACCATGATGGTGGCGAAACCCAGGCGGCGGGCGGTACGGCCGCCCACCTCCTCAAGGCTTGGGGCATGGCCCCAATGGCGCACCAATCCGGTCATGGGCTGGCCTCCTGCACGGCGTTGGCGCGACGGGCGCCGGATGCGGGGGTGGACGACGCGGGCGTGGACGCGGGCTGGGGCAGCACGCGGGCCAGAACCTCGTCGCGCGCCCCCAGCATGTCCACCCGGCCGTCACGCAAGACCATCAGGCGGTCCACGCTCATCAGGATGCGGGCGCGGTGGGCGATGACGATGGCGGTGACGCCATGCTCGCGGGCCCGCTGAAGCGCGCGGATCAGCGCGGTTTCGCCCTCGCCGTCCAGGTTCGAGTTGGGTTCGTCCAGCACCACCAGACGCGGCATGCCATAGAAGGCGCGAGCGATGGCGATGCGCTGGCGCTGGCCGCCCGACAGGTTGCGCAGCGCGTCGGCGATCTCGGTGTCATAGCCCAGCGGCAGGCGCAGGATCATCTCGTGCACCCCGGCAAGCTGGGCGGCGGCGATCACCTTGGCGTCGTCCGGCTCGGTCATGCGGGCGATGTTGCGTTTGATGGTGCCGGGGAACAGCTCCACCGATTGGGGCAGATAGCCCACATGCCGCCCCAGATCCTCGCGCGGCCAGGTGCCCACGTCGGCGCCGTCCAGACGGGCGCGCCCGCGCGTGGGGGCCTGGATGCCCAGGATGATACGTGCCAGCGTGGACTTGCCCGCCGCCGACGGGCCGATGATGCCCAGGGACTGGCCGGGGGTCAGCTCCAGCTCCACCTGCGACAGCACCGGGCGTTCGAGATTGGGAAGCTCCAGGCTGATGCGCTCCAGCACCAGCCGGCCCAGCGGCGCCGGCAATTGGGTGGCCTGGCGGGGCCTGCTGGCCCGTTCCAGCGCCCGACGGATGCGATCATGGGCCGAACGCGCGCCGATGAAGCTTTTCCAACTGCCCACCAGACTTTCCACCGGCGCCAGCGCACGCGTCAGCATGATCGACGCGGCCACCACGCTGCCCACCGACAATTGATCATTGATGGCCAGCCATGCGCCCACCGCCACGATCGCCACCTGGATGCCGAAGCGGCCGAACCGGGCCAGCGCCGCCAGCAGCGCCGAACGCTGCCACGCGATCGCCAGATGGCCCTGCGTGACCCGGGCCTCCTCGGCCCAATGGGTGATCAGGCCCGGCAGCATGCCCATGGCCTGGATGACCTCGGCGCGGCGCACATACTCGTCCGCGCGGGCCTGGGAGACGGTCAGGCGCTGGCCCGCCGCCTTGAGCGGCGCGCGGGTCGCCCACTCGCTGGCGAAGGCCAGCCCGAACAGCACGAGGCCGCCGGCCAGGGTGACCCAGCCCAGCACCGGATGCAGCAGGAACATCACCACCGCATAGACCGGCACCCACGGCGCGTCGAACAGGTGGAAAACCCCCGGCCCGGTGATGAAATTGCGCAAGGTGGACAGGTCGCGCAGCACCTGGGCGCCGGTGGCGCCGTCGCCTTCGGGGCCGTTGCGGATGGACCGGCGCAGCAGGTCGGGCGCCCACACCCGTTCCAGCCACAGCCCCACATGCACCATCAGGCGCGAACGCACCGCTTCCAGCACCGCATGCACCAGCAACGCCCCCAGCGCCACCAGGGTCAGCATGGCAAGGGTCGCGCCCGAGCGGCTGGACATCACCCGGTCGTAGACCTGCAGGCTGTAAAGCGGAATGGCCAGGATCAGCACGTTGGAAAACAGGCTGAAGACCAGGACACAGGCGAATGTGGGCCGCGCCCCCGCCAGGATACCGTCGCGAGCAGCCATGAATC
>JAFAAW010000039.1 GCA_023426365.1 Pseudomonadota bacterium | reverse complement strand
GGCTGGGGCTGGGCGGCGGCGGCCGCCGCCGGCAGCGGCGCGGTCACCGGCTCGGGCGCCTGCGGGCGTGCCTCGGGCACGGGAAGCGGGTCGGCCTTGGCGATCTCGGCAGCGCGCGGCGCCGGCTTTGCCTCGGGCTTCTCAAGCCGTGCGGCGCGCCCCGGCGTGGCGGCATTGAGGAAGGCGGCGCGGGTGGTGGCCTGCAGGTCCATGACGAAGCGCCAGCCCTGGCCGTCCCGCGGCGGGATGACGAAGGCCGATTTGATGGTGGCCGGCTCCTTCAGGTCGATCATGATGCGGCCGCCCAGCGAATCCTCATCGAAACGCAGGGCCTGCACGGCGCCATAGGGGCGCCGGAGATTGGCGTCGGACGCCCAACCCATGGCCGGGGTGTTGATCACCACGCGATAGGGGTCGGCATAAAGCGCGGTCTTGAAGTCAATGGCTTCGGACAGGTCCAGCACCAGACGGGTTATGCCATCCGGATGGGAGCCGAGGCGCATGGCGGTGGCGGTGGCGCGCGCCCAGGCACCGACGGGGGCCAGCAAAACCGCCACCGCCATCAGAACCGCCAAAGCGGACAAGCGCCACGATACCCGGAACACCATACCCCCATTGTCGCGCGGACACGTTCAGCGAACCCTAACATCTATACCGCAGGCGAAGACTCAAGTTCAATCCCAAAGGCATTGATTCCACAGACTCTTCCGCTTAGCCCAGCGGACTATGCCACCCGGCCGGAGAGTAATCCGCCCGTGTACAACAAGATGATTGTCGAAACTTTCGGCTATGGCTATCTTGTCCGACCATAGGTTCGCGGCTCCAGGACTCCCGTCCGTCGGGATGCGTGACGCGGCCTCCCTCGCGCTGGTGGACATCGATCGTTCAGCGCTGATGACGGGGGCCACGGGCACCAACAGGACTGGGAAAGCGGCCTTCGTCACTAGACCTTTTCGAAGCCGGGCGTGATGCCCGTGACAGGTTTCCGCCAAATGCCCGTTTTCTCAGCATCGACCGAGGAATCGCCCGCAGGCGCCGCCGGCTTCGCTTTTGCACATCCCCGCCCTGCGCGCCGTCTGGCGTCGCGGGCGGCGCCACGGAGATTAGGACTTAATGGTCAAGCGCATGCTTATCGACGCCACGCACCCGGAGGAGACCCGGGTCGTCGTGGTGAATGGAACCCGTCTGGAAGAACTGGACGTCGAAACCAGCACTAAGAAGCAGCTCAAGGGCAACATCTATCTGGCCAAGGTCGTGCGCGTGGAGCCGTCGCTCCAGGCGGCCTTCGTCGATTACGGCGGCAATCGCCACGGCTTCCTCGCCTTCAGCGAGATCCATCCCGACTACTTCCAGATTCCGGTGGCCGACCGCCAGGCCCTGCTGGCGGCCCAGAAGGCGGCGGTCAGCGAAGGCAGCGGCGAGGCCGAGACCGAAGCCCCCGCGGCCGAGGGCGTCGAGGCCGGCGACGGCGCGGAAGCCGTCGAGGGCGGCCCCGAGCAGGTGGCCAAGCCGACGGCGGTGGAAAGCGTCGGCGGCGACGACGCCAGCGAGCAGGAACTGGAGCGCCGCCGCGCCAAGCTGCTGCGCAATTACAAGATCCAGGAAGTGATCAAGCGCCGGCAGATCATGCTGGTGCAGGTCGTCAAGGAGGAGCGCGGCAACAAGGGCGCGGCGCTGACCACCTATCTGTCGCTAGCCGGCCGCTATTGCGTGCTGATGCCCAACACCGCCCGTGGCGGCGGCGTTTCGCGCAAGATCGTCAGCACCACCGACCGCCGTCGCCTCAAGACCATCGCCCAGGAGCTGAATTGCCCCGAGGGCATGGCGGTGATCGTGCGCACGGCCGGGTCCGAGCGTTCGAAGACCGAGATCAAGCGCGACTACGAATACCTGCTGCGCGCCTGGGACAACGTGCGCGAGCTGACGCTGAAATCCAGCGCGCCGGCCCTGGTGTACGAGGAAGCCAGCCTGATCAAGCGTTCGATCCGCGATCTCTATTCGCGCGACATCGACGAGGTGCTGGTGGACGGCGACGAGGGTTATCGCCTGGCCAAGGACTACATGCGCATGCTGACCCCCAGCCATGCCAAGAAGGTCCAGCCCTACAAGGACCCGACCATGCCCATGTTCCACCGTTATCAGGTGGAAACCCAGTTGGACGCCATGCATTCGCCGGTGGTGCAACTGAAGTCGGGCGGCTACATCGTCATCAGCCAGACCGAGGCGCTGGTCGCCATCGACGTCAATTCGGGCCGCGCCACCAAGGAGCGCCACATCGAGGAGACGGCGCTCAAGACCAATCTGGAAGCGGCCGAGGAAGTGGCCCGCCAGTTGCGCCTGCGCGACCTTGCCGGCCTCATCGTGATCGATTTCATCGACATGGAGGAAAGCCGCAACAACCACGCCGTCGAACGCCGCCTGAAGGAGGCGCTGAAGGACGACCGCGCCCGCATCCAGGTGGGCAAGATCAGCGCCTTCGGCCTGCTGGAGCTGTCGCGCCAGCGCCTGCGCCCCAGCCTGCAGGAAACCACCTTCGCCCCCTGCCCCCATTGCGGCGGCACCGGTCTGGTGCGTTCGGTGGAATCGGCGGCCATGCATGTGCTGCGCGCCATCGAGGAGGAAGGCATCCGCCGCCGCTCGGCCGAGGTCACGGTCTATGTGCCCAGCTCGATCGCGCTTTACATCCTCAACCAGAAGCGCGACGCCCTGGCGGCCATCGAGGAACGCTATGACTTCCGCGTGTTCCTGGCCGGCGACGACAGCCTGATCCCGCCGAACCTGCGCATGGAGCGGGTCAAGGCGGAGAACCGTCCCGAGGAAGCCCGCCCGGTGGTTCTGGACGTCCCGCCGCCGGCCGTCGTCGAGGAGGACGAGGCCGACGAGGAAGAGGATGCCGACGAGGCCGAGGACCGCACCCAGGGCGAGGCCGGCGATGGCGGCGACAACCGCAAGCGCCGCCGCCGCCGCCGCCGCAAGCGGCGCCCGGGCGAGCAGCCGTCGGCGCAGGACCTGGCCGCCGAAGGTGGCGAGGATGCCGACGCCGCCGAAGGCGAGGACAACGAGAGCGAAGCCGAGGACGCCGAAGCCGAAGCCGAAGCCGAGGACAATGACGGCGAAGGCGAAGGTGACGGCGAAGGCGAATTCGACGCCAATGGCGAACGCCGCAAGCGCCGCCGGGGCCGTCGCGGCGGCCGCCGCCGCCGCCGCAACCGCGAGAACGGCGAAGGCGAGAACGGTGAAAGCGAGACCGGCGAGCTGGCTGCCGAGCCGCAGCCGAGGCCGGCGGTTCCGGGCGGCGACCTGATCGCCAACCCCGACGCCGTGGCCGACGTGTTCGCCCAGGCCGAAGCCGCCGCCGAAGCGGAAGCCGCCCGCAAGGCGGAAACCGGCCAGGACGAGGCCGCCGCCCCGGCGACCGAGCCGGCCGCCGAGGAAAAGCCGCGTCGCCGCCGCGCCCCGCGCAAGGCGGCGGCCGCCGCCGAATCGGAAGCGCCCGCCGCCGTTCAGGCCGAGGCCGAAATCGTGGCCGCCACCGAGGGCGACGCCCCGGCGGCCGAGGGCGAGAGCGAAGCCAAGCCGAAGCGGTCGCGCGCCAAGAAGGCGGCTGAGCCGAAGGCGAAGAAGGCGGACAAGGAAAAGCCTGCGGCCAAGACCCGCAGCCGCGCCAAGAAGGCCGAAACCGCGGAAACCGAGGCTGAGGCTGCGGCTGCGGCCGAGGCCACCCCGGCCAAGCCCAAGCGCAGCCGCGCCAAGAAGGCCGTCGAGGCCGAGGCCGCCCCGGCGGAAGCCGTGGTCGAGCCGGGCGCCGAAGTCGCGGAGACCGCGCCGGAAGCCCCGGCCGTCGAAACCGCCCTGCCGGCGGAAGCGGCGGCGGCCGAGGTCGTGGCCGACGCCGCGCCGCAGGCCGAGGCCCAGGAGGAAGCCCCCGCCCCTGCCCGTCCGGCGCGCAAGGGCTGGTGGAACAAGCTGACCTCGTAACCGGCCGCGCCCCTCCCGCCGCGTGCGGGGAGGAGCGATCCTGTGCCAAGGGGCGCCCCGCCAGACCGCGGGGCGCCCCTTTCACGTTGGACCATCGAGCGTCAGATATGCCGCAGGATGGTCTGGTTTTATGTTTGGCCCTCGCCGGGCGCCGCCTCCGCGCGCTTGGCCGCCGCCTCAATGGCGGCAGATCGCGGCTGTGCGCCAGAGTTAGAGCCTCGAGCCTGAAATCCGAATCGAAGGGGTTCCCCTGGGGCGGATTTGTGATTCACCATTTTTGGAGGTGAGCCATGGGCAAGAGCTTTTCGTCGGACCTTCGGGTTGGAGTTTACGGCGCGATTGAGGATGGAACCTCGCGTCGTGGGGCGGCGCGCCGTTTCGGCATCAGTGCCAGCACGAGCGTTCGGATCGCGCAACGGGTATCGGCGACAGGCTCGGCTTCTCCCGTACGACAAGGGCGGCCGCCTGGTGGTGGGAAACTGGCGCCGTATGCCGCGGCTCTGATCCGCTGGGTAGAGGAAGAAGGCGACATCACCATGCCCGAACTGGTGGCCAAGCTCGCTGCTGAGCATGGCGTCGTCGCGCATCCCGCGTCGTTGTCGACGTTCCTGATCAAGCAAGGCTTCAACGTCAAAAAAAATCGCTGCAGGCCTCCGAGGTCGGTCGCGCTGACGTCGCCGAGGATCGCCGTATCTGGCGAGCGAAGCGTCAGCCCAGGATGCGCCTGGGGCCGCATCGGTTGGTCTTCATCGACGAGACCGCGACCACCACGAAGATGACCCGGCTGCGGGGGCGGGCACGACGCGGACGACGCCTCAAGACCCATGCCCCGTTTGCGCATTGGGGAACCCAAACCTTCGTCGCCGCGCTACGCTGCGGCGGCCCGAGGGCTCCTGGGTCATCAACAAGCCGATGAACCGCCAGATATTCGAGACCTATAGCAACGCGCCTTCGATTTGAGGCGGGTTGTTCTGGGGTCCATTGCGGGCGCGGACAAGCCTTAGACCGTGATGCGCATTTTGGGCAGCACGGTCTATGTGGAAATCCAGTTGGCGCCAACCCTCCAGCCGGGCGATGTCGTCATCCTCGACAACCTATCCAGCCACAAGAGCGAAAAGGGTAAGGCCACCCTCAAGAAGCGGGGCGCATGGTCCCTGTTCCTCCCGCCATACAGCCCCGACCTCAACTCCATCGAGATGGCTTTTGCCAAGCTCAAGGCTCACCTCCGCCGCATCGGGGCGCGCACCATCAGTGCCCTATGGGACGCGGTTGGCAGCATCTGCGACCTCTACACACCCGACGAATGCTGGAATTACCTCAGGCATGCCGGATATGTCTCAGATTAAAGGCTCGATGCCCTAAAAACGAAACGCCCGAAACCGTTGCCGGTCTCCGGGCGCGCCTGTAGCGTTGACGGAACTTATGCGGAACATGCTGAGCCGGGAGTCAAGGGCATCCTGAGAGGATGGCCATCGATACGGGTGTCTGCATTGGAACCGTCCCCATAACTCATAAAGCCATGGACCAAGCTTGGCCCGGCGTGGGCGGCGCAGCGGCGCCCATTTGCCTCTTTTGGGCCAACTTATGCTGCGCATACAGGGGCATGATCCTTGTATATCAATATCTTACGACACCCCCTGCGGCATGTTTTGGTACTCTTCATATTATGCCGCGCACCATAGTTTGGTCGGTGCGCGGCATAACCTGACCCAAACGAAGCAACAGCGTGCCGCAGTCGATTTTTGAGGGACCGTTCTTTCCTCTCTTGGGTCCCTCAATGCAACGGGCCGGCTCTCGCATGAGGGCCGGCCCGATGTCTTATGGCGGCTTGCTCAGCTATGGATGCCGGGGGCTTCCTGGCCGGTGCTTTCCACGTACTCGGTATAGCCGCCGCTGTACTGGTGCACGCCTTCCGGCGTCAATTCCAGCACCCGGTTGGACAGCGCGGCCAGGAAGTGGCGGTCGTGCGACACGAACAGCATGGTGCCTTCGTAGGACGCCAGGGCCTTGATCAGCATTTCCTTGGTGTCCAGGTCCAGGTGGTTGGTCGGTTCGTCCAGCACCAGGAAATTGGGCGGATTGAACAGCATGACCGCCATGACCAGCCGGGCCTTTTCGCCGCCCGACAGCACCCGGCACTTCTTTTCCACGTCGTCGCCGGAAAAGCCGAAACAGCCGGCCAGCGCGCGCAGCGATCCCTGGTTCGCCTGGGGGAAATAGCCGTCCAGGGTTTCGAACACGGTCTTTTCGCCGTCCAGCAGGTCCATGGCGTGCTGCGAGAAATAGCCCATCTTGACGCTGGCGCCGACGGTGACCGTGCCGCTGTCGGGTTCGGTGGCGCCGGCCACCAGCTTCAACAGCGTCGATTTGCCCGCGCCGTTGACGCCCATGACGCACCAGCGTTCCTTGCGGCGGATGGTGAGGTCCAGGCCCTGATAGATGGCGCGGCTGCCATAGCCCTTGTGGACGTTCTTCAGCACCGCCACGTCCTCGCCCGAACGGGGCGCCGGGGGGAAGTCGAACAGCACCACCTGGCGGCGCTTGGGCGGCTCGAAGCGCTCGATCTTCTCAAGCTTCTTGACCCGGCTTTGCACCTGGGCGGCGTGCGAGGCGCGCGCCTTGAAGCGCTCGATGAACTTGATCTCCTTGGCCAGCATGGCCTGCTGGCGCTCGAACTGGGCCTGCTGCTGCTTTTCGTTCAGCGCCCGCTGGCGTTCGTAAAATTCGTAATCGCCGGAATAGGTGGTCAGCGTGCCGCCGTCGATCTCGATGATCTTGGTGACGATGCGGTTCATGAACTCGCGGTCGTGCGAGGTCATCAGCAACGCGCCGTCGTAGCTTTTCAGGAAGCCCTCCAGCCAGATCAGGCTTTCGATGTCCAGATGGTTGCTCGGCTCGTCCAGCAGCATGGCGTCGGGCCGCATGAGCAGGATGCGCCCCAGCGCCACGCGCATCTTCCAGCCGCCCGACAGGGCGCCCACATCCCCGTCCATCATCTCCTGGCTGAAGCTGAGGCCGGCAAGCACCTCGCGCGCCCGCCCCTCCAACTCGTAGCCGCCCAGTTCCTCGAAGCGCGCCTGCACCTCGCCATAGCGCTCGATGACCGCATCCATGTCGTCGCGGTCGGGGTCGCACATGGCGGCTTCCAGCACCGCCAGCTCGGCCGCGACGGTGCTGACCGGACCGGCGCCGTCCATCACCTCGGCCACCGCGCTGCGGCCCGACATCTCGCCCACATCCTGGTTGAAATAGCCGATGGTGACCTGCTTTTCGATCGACACCTGGCCGTCATCGGGCAGTTCCTCGCCCGTGATCATGCGAAACAGCGTCGTCTTGCCCGCGCCGTTAGGACCGACAAGGCCGACCTTCTCGCCCCTGTTCAACGCGGCGGACGACTCGAAAAACAGGATGCGATGGCTGTTCTGCTTGCTGATGTTCTCGAAACGGATCATGTGCGGCTGGTTTCCCCTGAAATAAGCCGCCCCTTATGCCACAGGATGCGCGCCGCGCCAGAGTCCTGATCCGCGCCCCGGCCAACGCGGCGCAGTGAAAGGCCGGCCCCGGGCACGGGGCCAGCCCATTTCCGCCCAACGAAGGCCGCCGGTCAGTGATGGCCGGCGTGCGGGTCGGCGCCCCCGGCCGGGGTCGTCCCCAGGGGCGCGCTTGGGGGCGCGCCCGGGACCGGGCCGATGCCGTTGGCGGCCTGCATGGCGCGGATGAAGGCCAGGATGTCGTGCTCCTGCCCTGCCTTCACGCCCTCGGGCCTGGGCATGTCGCCAAATTTCCAGTGGTGGCTTTGCGCGCCCTTGGTGATGGCCGACAGCACCACATCGTCGCCATGGCCGCCGCCGGCGGCGTAATAGGGGTGCAGCAGCGGCGGCCCGGCATCGCTGCCGCGCAGGGTGGCACCGTGGCACCCGGCGCAGCTTTGGGCGAACACCGCCTGCCCCGCCCGGGCTTGGGGCGAGAGTGGCGGGGTCGCCACCGCGTCCTGGGCGAAGCGGGCGCTGAGCGGCGCGCCGTTCACCGTCAGCGCCAGCACCGCCGTGACCTTGTCGCCCGCGCGCACCGGCGCCTCGCCGGCCAGGGCGGCACCATCGGCGGCCAGCGCGATGTCCAGCTTGCGCCCGGCCAGCAACAGGGTCGCCTTGCCGGCGGCCGCCACCGGCTGGTCGGCATGGTCGCGCACCCAGGCGCGCACGCCGCCGTCGCGCACGGCGAACTCAACGTGCAGGTTGCCCACCTCGGCCAACTGGCCGCCATGGAACGGCACCGCCGTGCCGTGGGCATGGGCGCCGGTGGCGCCGGCGGAAAGGAACAGCGCCAGCAAGGCGGCGGAAACGGTCTTCATGGTCTTCTCCCGAATCATGGGGTGGCCTCCAGCGCCTGCTGGGCGGGGGCCGCGAGGTTGGCCTCGGCCGCCTTGCGGCCGAGCAGAAGGAACAGGACGGGGGTGACGATGGTGTCGAGCACGGTGGACGACATCAGCCCGCCGAAGATCACCACCGCGACGGGGTGCAGGATTTCCTTGCCCGGATCGCCGCCCGCCACCACCAGGGGCACCAGCGCAAGCGCCGCGACCAGGGCGGTCATCAACACCGGCGTCAGGCGCTCCAGCGACCCGCGCACCACCATGGCCGGGCCGAAGGTTTCGCCCTCGTTGCGCATCAGGTGCAGGTAGTGGGAAACCTTCATGATGCCGTTGCGGGCGGCGATGCCGGTCAGCGTGATGAAACCGACCAGACTGGCGACCGACAGCGTGCGGTCGGACAGCCACAGGGCGGCCACGCTGCCCACCAGCGCCATGGGGATGTTGCCCATGATGATCAGCGCCAGGACGGCCGAGCGGAAATGGCTGAACAGCACCAGGAAGATGCCGGCCAGCGACAGCCCCGCCAGCAGGGCGATCAGCCGGCTGGCGTCCTGCTGGCTTTTGAACTGTCCCTCGTAGGTCAGGTAATAGCCCTGGGGCAGCGCCATGCCGCCCAGGGCCGCCTGGACGTCCGCCACCACCGAGCCGACGTCGCGGCCCTGGGTGTTGGCGAGAACGACGATGCGGCGGCGCATGTCGTCGCGGTTGATGACGTTGGGACCTTGGGTCTCCACCACCTCGGCCAGCAGGGCCAGCGGCACCTTGCCCGCCGGGGTGTCCACCAGGATCTGGCGGAAATCGGCGGTCTGCGAGCGCCAGTCCTCGGCCAGGCGCAGGACGACCGCCACACTGCGCTGGCCGTCGCGCACCTGGCTGACCACCCTGCCCTGCAACGCGGCTTCCAGGGTTTCGGTCAATTGGTCCAGGGTGAGGCCGTATTTCATGGCCTCGTTGCGGTCCAGGCGGATCTGCAATTGCGGGATCAGCACCTGCTTTTCCACCTGAAGGTCGGCGATGCCGGCGACCCCGACCATGCGGCCGCGGGCATCGGCCGCCAGCCGCCGCAGGGTGTCGAGATCGTCGCCGAAGATCTTGACCGCGATCTCGGCCCGCACGCCCGACAGCAGGTGGTCCAGGCGGTGCGAGATGGGCTGGCCGATATTCACCGACACGCCCGGCAACTGGGCCAACTGGGCGCGCAGATCGCCCAGGATTTCCCCGCGCGAGCGGTCGGAGGGCCGCAAATCCACGTCGATTTCGCTGTAATGGACGCCCTCGGCATGTTCGTCCAGTTCGGCGCGGCCGGTGCGGCGGCCGGTGGACACCACCTCGGGCACCCGCAGCAGCAGGCTTTCGGCGATGGTGCCGATGCGGTTGGATTCCGACAAGGAGGCGCCGGGCGGCAACAGCACGTTCACCGTCACCGTGCCCTCGTTGAAGGCCGGCAGGAAGGCGCGCCCCAGGAACGGCACCGAAGCGGCGGCCACCACGACCAGCAGCCCGGCCGCGGCGAGTACGGTGCGGGGATGGTCGAACGACCACGCCAACAGCCGCCCATCCGCCGCCTTCAGCCGCCGCACCAGCCACGAATCGCCGTGCGCCACCGCCCGCGCCCGAGGAAGCAGATAGGAGCTGAGCGCCGGGGTGACGGTCAGCGACACCAGCAGCGAGGCGACGATGGACACCACATAGGCGATGCCCAGGGGGGTGAACAGCCGCCCCTCGATCCCAGAAAGGGCGAACAGCGGAACGAACACCAGAACCACGATCAGGGTGGCGTAGACGATGGAGTTGCGCACCTCGGCCGAGGCGTCGCGGATCACCACCAGGGCGGGGCGCGGATGCGGGCTTTGCGCATTCTCGCGCAGGCGGCGCAGGATGTTCTCCACATCCACCACCGCGTCGTCCACCAACTCGCCGATGGCCACCGCCAGACCGCCCAGCGTCATGGTGTTGATGGACAGCCCCAGCCACTGGAACACCAGCGCGGTCACCACCATGGACAGCGGAATGGCGGTCAGGCTGATGAAGGTGGTGCGCATGTTCATCAGAAAGGCGAACAGCACGAGGGCGACCAGGATGGCGCCGTCGCGCAGCGCGTCTTCCACGTTGTCCACCGCGCGCTCGATGAAATCGGCCTGTTTGAACAGGATGTGGTCGGCCTTGACGTCGGCGGGCAGCGAGCGGCCGATCTCGGCCAGGGCGGCCTCGATCCGGCGGGTCAGGGCCACCGTGTTGGCGCCCGGCTGCTTCTGCACCGCCAGGATCACCGCCGGGCGGGCATTGACGGCGGCGTCGCCGCGCTTGACGCCCGCCCCCACCCGCACCTCGGCCACCTGCCCCACCGTCACCGCCGCACCCTGGCGCCACGCGACCACCGTGTTGCGCAGATCTTCAAGGTCGGTGGTCTGGCCCAGATTGCGGATCAGGTATTCGCTGGCGCGCTGTTCCAGAAAGCCGCCGGTGGTGTTGCGGGCAAAGCCGGCCAGCGCCTTTTCCAGCTCGGCATAGGACAGCCCCAGCGCCGACAGCCGCGACGGCGACACCAGCACCTGAAGCTGACGCACCTCGCCGCCGATGGGAATGACCTGGGACACGCCGGGAATGGACAGCAGGCGCTGGCGCACCACCCAATCGGCCAGCGAGCGGATGTCCATGGTGCTGGTGGCGCCGGTTTCCGAGCGCATGCCCACCAGCATGATCTCGCCCATGATGGACGACACCGGCCCCATCACCGGGGTGATGCCGGCGGGCAGTTGCGCGCTGGTGGCGGCCAGACGCTCGGACACCAGTTGGCGGTTGCGGTAGACGTCGCTGCCCCAGTCGAACTCAACGGTCACGATGGACAGGCCCACGCCCGAGGTGGAGCGCACCCGCGTTACCCCCGGCGCGCCGTTCATGGCGGTTTCCACCGGGCGGGTGACCATGGCTTCCACCTCTTCCGGGGCCAGGCCGGCGGCCTCGGCCATGATGGTGACGGTGGGACGGTTGAGGTCGGGGAAAACGTCAATGGGCAGCCGGGCCAGGACCAGGCCGCCATAGACCAGCAGCACCAGCGCGGCGGCCAGGACGAACAGGCGATGGCGCAGGGACAGGTCGATGATGCGGTCGAACATGGCTACCTCGCCGCCTTGAGCTGTTCGATGCCCTGCGTCACCACCCGTTCGCCGGTGGCGACGCCATGCACCTCCGCCAGCGGGCCGACCACCTGATGGACGATGATGGGGCGGGCCTCGAACGCCTCGGGCGCGGTGCGCACGAACACCACCTGACGGCCGCCATGTTCCGCGATGGCGTCGCGCGGCACGGCGGTGCGCAGCCGGGTGGCGCCGGTGGCCAGGAACACGTCCACCGGCAGGCCGACCCGCAGCATGGGGGCCTGGGCCGGATCGACGGCGAAGACGGCGTGGATGCCCTGGTCCACCGGATCGACACGCGGGCTGACACCCACCGTGGACAACGCGAAGGTGGCGTCCGGCACCAGCCGGGTCGAGGCGCTGGCGCCGCTGATCCGCCCGGCCACGGCGATATCGTGGACCACGGCCTCGATGCGCAGGCGGGCGGGATCGATGATTTCCACCAGTACGCGGTCGGGCGTCACCACCTCGCCCGGCACCAGATGCACATCGGTCACCACCCCGTCCACCGGGGCCAGGACCAGTTCGCGGCCCAACGCGGTGCCGGCGATCTGCGCGCGCTCGCGGCGCAACTGTTCCAGCCGGATGCGCGCGGTTTCCAGCGTGCGGAAGGGAATGGCGCTTTGCAGGGCCTCGAGGCGCGGCACCTCGCGCTCCTGGATCGCCAGTTCGCTGTCGATGCGCGCCAGGGCGGCGCGGCGGTCGCCCTTTTCCAGGGCGGTCAGCGTGGGCTCCAGCACCGCCAGGACCTGGCCGCGCCGCACCTTCTGGCCAGGGACGGGCAGCGGCAGTTCGGCATCGGCCAGCACGCGGGCGGGCTGGGACGGCTGTACGCGGGCATAGCCGGTCGGATCGGGGATGACGCGGCCGACCACGCGCACGCTGTCGGCGGCCTCCTGTGCCTGGATGCGGGTTGTGCGAATGCCCAGCAGGAATTGCGCGGCCTTGGGCACCGCAAGGACGGCGCCCGGCTCGGCCGCCGGCGCCAAGGCCGGGGCGCCGTGGTCCTCGCCGCCATGGGCGCGGACGTCGGGGGCCGCCAGCATCAGCGCCAGCGCGCCGGCCGTCATCGCCGCCGCCTTGCGCGACCGCCGCAACAGCATGAACAACGCCAGAGCCACGCCTGCGCCGATCAGGCCGCCGCCGGTCCAATGGGTCCAATGGGCGACTGGCTCGGCCGCGGCCTGGACGGGCGGCGGCGGCAGGCGCACGCCCTGGACCAGCAGCAAGTCGTCGCGGCCGCCCGCCGAAATCATCAGGGTGACGTCCACGCCGCCGCCCGGCGGCAGCCACGGCAGCGAATAAAGGCCGGCGGAGCCGCCGATGGCGGCGCGTCCCTGCCAGCCACCGGCCTCCGCCTCGATCATGGCGTCGGCGATGGGGGCGTTGGTATCGGCGTCAGCCAGCAAAAGCGCGGTGGCGCCGTCCTTGGCAAGGGGCGACAGCACCACCTGGAACAGGGGGCTTTCGGCACCGGCGCCCAGTTGGGCAAGCGCGGCGGTGGGGGCCGGCGCGGCGGCGGAAGCGGCCGGCGGCGCGCCGTGGTCCTCGCCGCCATGGGCATGGGCGGACACGGCGGCAAGGGCCAGGACCGCGACCACCGCGGCACCCGGCAGGATGCGTCTGAGCATGGGAAGAACTCTCCCGGAATCGGTGATCCGTGCGCAGCCCTGTGGGCGTGCGCGTGCAGGCCCGTCAACGACGGGCTTGGCGGAGCGTCACGATTTGGGAGGTTCGGCGGGCGGATCGACCCCGGCCAGCGCCAAGGCATCGATGCCACTGGGCAGGTCGTGGCGGGATCGCGGCAAAGTCAGGTGATGCTCGGACGCCGCGGTGGGCAGCACCGGCGTGCAGCCCGCCGACACGCAATGGCAGCCGCCGCCGTGGTGGGAGGCGCCGTCTTGGCTCTCCCCCGGCATTTCGTCGCGGGGATGGGCGGCATGGCCGGTGGCTGCGGCGGACGGGTCGTGCGCGGCGGCAACGGCGCCGTGATGGCCCGGGTGATCATGGCCGGCAGGGGCGGCCGCGTCGGCCCGGCCGGCGGCAGCAAATACCAGGATTGCCAGCAGCACGGCCAGCATCCCCATACGCCTCCACCATTGCGGCAAACCGATCGTCACGCTCTCGCTTCCACGGCTCGAAGCCTCGTCCCCTCCATAATAGGTATTTCCCGTAGCTGTTCGTCAAGCGCCGGCTGCGGCGCGGGCGGGAAAGCGCCGCCCCCAAGGTCACGCCCAAGGGGTCAGGCCATGGATTCCCACGCCCGGGTGATCTGGCTTGCCACAGCCTTCATTTCGTAGTGTTCGGCCATGTCGCGCAACGCGCTGGCCGCCCCTTTGCGCTCCATGGCGATGGACCGCATAATGGCCGACAACTCGGTCAGTTCGCGGGCGGAGGTTCCGGTGGGGTGGATTCTGGTAGGCATGGCAGGCTCCGATCGTGATGGTCGCAAGGACGGCAACGCATGACCGGCTGGCTGCGCCGGCACCGGCGGCGCATCGCCGTCATGGCGCTGGGGCTGCTGGTGGGCCTGCCGGCCGCCCTGACCCTGGTGTTCCGGCTGGTGCCGCCGCCGGCGACACCGCTGATGGTCATCCGGCTGGCCCAGGGCTATGGGCTTGATAAAAGCTGGCGACCCCTGGGGCGGATTTCACCCCACCTCCAACGGGCAGTAATCGCCGCCGAGGATGCCAGCTTCTGTTCCCATTGGGGGTTCGACTGGCGGGCCATAGACAATGCCATCGACCGCTACGAACAGGGCGGAAAGGTGCTGGGGGCCAGCACCATATCCATGCAGACGGCCAAGAACGTGTTCCTTTGGCCGGACCGCACGTTCCTGCGCAAGGGCCTGGAGGCATACCTGACCCTGTATGTGGAGGCGTTATGGCCCAAGGACCGCATCCTCGAAATCTACCTGAACGTGGCCGAATTCGGCCCTGGCCTTTATGGGGCGGAAGCGGCGGCGCGCCGCAATTTCGGCAAAAGCGCGGAAAACCTGACCGCGCGCGAGGCGGCGCTGCTGGCGGCCGTGCTGCCCGCCCCGCTGGACCGGTCGCCGGCCCGGCCCTCGGCCTATGTGGCACGGCGGGCGGCGACCATCGACGGCCGCGCCGACCAGGTGCGGCTGGGCCTCGACGGCGGCTGCCCCTGATGGGCGGCCACCGCTAGACCCGCAACCACCCCAGCGCGGCGATGGCCCCCCAGGTCATGCCGCCGACGATGCCGAAGGAGGCCAGCGACAGCAGGTGGCCGGCCAGTACGCCCAGGCCGTCGCGCCACACCAGCCCGCCCGCCAGCCCCAGGATGGCAAGGCCGGGCGGCACGTTGCCGAACGGAATCGGCAGCGCCATCACCACCCCTTGCAGGCCGATGCCGACCACCGCGACCATGGCGCCCGGCCCGGTGGCCAGCGGTGTCAGGCGCGCCGAGGCCCGCCGTT
>JAFAAW010000094.1 GCA_023426365.1 Pseudomonadota bacterium | reverse complement strand
GCCAAGCCCAGCACCGCCGCCGCCCCGGCCGCGCATCCGGCGGGCGGCAACGGCGCCGCCGCCAGCGCCGGCGGGCCGGTCCACACGGCATCGATCCGCGTCGATCTGGACAAGGTGGACCGGCTGGTCAACATGGTGGGCGAGCTGGTGATCACCCAGGCCATGCTGGGCCAGCAGGCCAGCGGGTTCTCGGTCGAATCGCACCCCGAGCTGATCCAGGGCCTGCAGGAATTGTCGCATCACACCCGCGAGCTGCAGGAAAGCGTCATGGCGATCCGCGCCCAGCCGGTCAAGGCGCTGTTCTCGAAGGCGCCGCGCCTGGTGCGCGACCTGTCGGCCAAGCTGAACAAGCAGGCCCGGCTGGTGATGAGCGGCGAGAACACCGAGGTGGACAAGACGGTGATCGAACAATTGTCCGATCCCCTGACCCACCTGATCCGCAACGCACTGGATCACGGGCTGGAAACGCCCGAGGAGCGCATCGCCGTCGGCAAGCCGGCGGAAGGCACCATCCATCTGGCGGCCGAGCACCGTTCCGGCCGCATCATTATCGAGATCACCGATGACGGCCGCGGTATCGACCGCAAGCGCGTGCTGGAAAAGGCCATGGAACGGGGGCTGGTGGAACGCGGCCAGACCCTGACCGACGAACAGACCGACATGCTGATCTTCGCGCCCGGCTTCTCGACCGCGTCGGCGGTGTCGGACGTCTCGGGGCGCGGCGTCGGCATGGACGTGGTGCGCAAGAACATCCAGGACGTGGGCGGCCGCGTGGTGGTGCAATCCACCCCCGGCGCCGGCTCGCGCTTCATCCTGTCGCTGCCGCTGACGCTGGCGGTGATGGACGGCATGCTGGTGGCCATCGGCGGCCAGCGCTATGTGCTGCCGCTGACCAATATCGTCGAATCGCTGCGGCCCGCCGCCCATCAGGCCCGCGCGCTGGTGGACGTCGGCGACGTGCTGACGCTGCGCGGCGAATACATCCGCCTGATTCCGCTGCATCGCCTGTTCGGCATCGGCAACGCCATCACCGATCCCACCCGTGGGCTGGTGGTGGTGGTCGAAACCGAAGGCGGCGACCGCGTCGGCCTGCTGGTGGACGAATTGCTGGGCCAGCAACAGGTGGTGATCAAGTCGCTGGACGCCAATTTCCGCCCGGTCGAGGGCATTTCCGCCGCCACCATCCTGGGCGACGGCCGGGTGGCGCTGATCCTGGACGTGGGCGCCATCCGCGTGATGGGCGAACGCCTGACCGCGCAGGACCGCCTTGCCAGCCCGGCCGCGGCGGAATGAGTTGGGTGAAACGCGATTGACCTGCCTTCCACGGCCGCGCACCTCCAGGGTGGCGATTATTTCCCGCAATTAACGTCTTTACGGCATCAAGGGGGGCTTCATGTCCAACGCCAGCGAAGCCGGACAGACCGGTGTCCGCCAGTTCATTTCGTTCAAGATCGGCGACGAGGAATACGGCGTCGATATCATGGCGATCCGCGAGATCAAGGGGTGGACCGACACCACCGAACTGCCTGATTCGCCGCCGCACCTGCGCGGCGTCATCAATCTGCGCGGCGCCATCATCCCGGTCTTCGACCTGCGCGCGCGCTTCAGCGGGCAGTTGACCGAGGCCACGCCGCGCCACGTCACTATCGTGGTCACCGTGGGCCGGCGCGTGCTGGGAATTCTGGTGGATGCGGTGGCCGATATCATCACCGTGGCCGCTGGCGATATCCAGCCGGTGCCGGAACTGGAGCGCGGCGAACGGTCCCGCTTCCTGTCGGGGCTGGTGGCGGTCGAGGGCCGCATGGTGGCCCTGCTCGACCTGGAAAGCATGCTGCAAAGCGATCTGGAAGCCGCCGCCGACGCGGCCTGAGAAAAATAAACACCAGCCACAAGGGGGCATCATGGCCAAGACGTCCGGTCTCACCGTCAAGGGCCGCATTTTCGGAGGCTTCGGAGCCGTCCTCGCCTTCCTGGTGGCGGTCGCCACCGTGGCGCTGCTTGGCTTTTCCGCCGTCCGCGACAATGTCGAGGATTACAGCCGCGTTTCGGACAACACGGCGGCCATCCAGCAGATCGATCGCAACGTGGCCGACCTGCGCCGCAACGTCTTCCTCTACATGGGCGATGGCAGCCCCAAGGTTCTGGAACGCGCCAACGAGCTGCGCACCATCCTGCGCCGCGACCTGACCGCCACCGCCGACCGCGTGCGCCTGCCGGAAACCAAGGCGGCGTTGGAGAAGATGCTGGCGCTGTTCGAGCGCTACAGCCGCGATTTCGACAAGGTGGTGGAACTGCGCCAGGAGCGCGAGCGTCTGGTACGCGAGGGAACCGACACCCTCGGCCGCGAAACCACCGCCGCCCTGGCCAAGCTGACCGCCGCGCGCATCCAGGACCGCGATTTCGACACCCTGGTGAACGTGTCGGGCGCCAACGAACATTTTCACGGCAGCCGGCTGGCGGTGCTGCGCTATCAGGGGCGCACGGACGAGGCCGAGGCCGACTCCGCCCTCAAGCGCCTGGGCGAGTCCATCGCCATGCTGGAAAATGCCGTGCGTGCCGAAGCCCACCCGGCCGACCGCGCGGAACTGGAAAAGGCGCTGGCCAACGTCAAGAGCTACCGCGACGCCTTTGTCCGCCAGCACGAGGTGACCACCACCTACCGCACCCTGGTGGCCGCCATGGGAGAAATCGCCGGGGAATTCGGCGACCAGGCCCAATTGTCGGCGAACCGCCAGCACGATGCCTTGGCCCAGATTCAGGGTTCGACGTTCTCCCTGATGGCCAGCCGCTCCACCATTGCCACCGTTGCTTCGGCGGTGGCGCTGGTTCTGGGGCTGCTTGCCGCCTATCTGATCGCGCGCTCGATCCTGGTGCCGATCAACCGCATGACCCATGCCATGGGCGATCTGGCCGGCGGCAAGCTGGACGTGGCGGTGCCGGCGCTGGAGCGCACCGACGAGATCGGCGAGATGGCCAAGGCCGTCCAGGTGTTCAAGCAGAACGCGGTGGACAAGAAGCGCATGGAGGAAGAGGCCGAGGCCGCCCGCCAGGCCCAGGCCAAGGCCGAGGCCGAGCAGCGCGCCCGTGAGGCCGCCATCGTCGCCGAAGTGGCCGAGGTGGCCAAGGCGGCGTCGGCCGGCGATCTCGACCGCCGCATCGACCTGGCCGGCAAGGACGGCTTCCTGCTCAACCTGTGCGAGGGCGTCAACAA
>JAFAAW010000152.1 GCA_023426365.1 Pseudomonadota bacterium | reverse complement strand
GGTCAGAAGGTCAATCCGATCGGCCTGCGTCTCGGCATCAACCGGACCTGGGACTCGCGCTGGTACGCCGAGGGCGGCGAATATTCGACCATGCTGCACGAGGACATCCACATCCGCAAGGTGCTGCGCGAGCGGCTGGCCCAGGCGGGCGTGGCCAAGATCGTCATCGAGCGTCCGGCCAAGCGCGCCCGCGTCACCATCCACACCGCCCGTCCGGGCGTGGTGATCGGCAAGAAGGGCGCCGACATCGAGGTGCTGCGCAAGGACCTCTCGAAGATGACCGGTGGCGAAGTCCACCTGAACATCGTCGAGATCCGCAAGCCCGAGCTGGACGCCCAGCTGGTGGCGGAGAGCATTGCCCAGCAGCTGGAGCGTCGCGTGTCGTTCCGCCGCGCCATGAAGCGTGCCGTTCAGTCGGCCATGCGTCTGGGCGCCCAGGGCATCCGCATCAACTGCTCCGGCCGTCTGGGCGGCGCCGAGATCGCCCGCATGGAATGGTACCGTGAAGGCCGCGTGCCGCTGCACACCCTGCGCGCCGACATCGATTACGGTGTGGGCACCGCCAAGACCACCTATGGTACCTGCGGTATCAAGGTGTGGGTGTTCAAGGGCGAGATCCTGGCCCACGATCCGATGGCCCAGGACAAGCGCGCTGCCGGCGAATCCGCTCCGGCCGAGCGCCGCTGATTGAAGGGGTAGCAAGAGATGCTTTCGCCCAAGCGTACTAAGTTCCGCAAGTTCCACAAGGGCCGCATCCATGGCGATGCCAAGGGCGGCACCCTGCTGAACTTCGGCGCCTTCGGTCTGAAGGCGCTGGAGCCGGAGCGCATCACCGCCCGCCAGATCGAAGCCGCCCGTCGCGCGCTCACCCGTCACCTGAAGCGTCAGGGCCGCGTGTGGATCCGCGTGTTCCCCGACGTGGCGGTCTCCAGCAAGCCCGCCGAAGTCCGTATGGGTTCCGGTAAGGGTTCGCCCGAGTTCTGGGTGGCCAAGGTCAAGCCCGGCCGCGTGCTGTTCGAGGTGGACGGCGTGCCGGAGGATCTGGCCCGTCGTGGTTTTGAACTGGCCGCTGCCAAGCTGCCGATCAAGACCAAGTTCATTGTCCGCCTCGGGGAGTAATGGCCATGGCTAAGGCTACCGATCTCCGCGCCAAGACCGACGATCAGCTCAAGGATGCTCTCCTTGAGCTGAAGAAGGAGCAGTTCAATCTGCGCTTCCAGAAGGCGTCGGGTCAGCTGGAGAACACCGCGCGCGTCACCGCGGTGCGCCGCGAGATCGCGGTGATCAAGACCATCCTCGGCGAGCGCGCCCGCGCTAGCGCGGCTTAAGAAAAGGACCTCAAGCAATGCCGAAGCGCATTCTTCAGGGCGTGGTGGTCAGCGACAAGATGGACAAGACCGTGGTCGTGTCCGTCGAGCGTCGCGTGATGCACCCGATCTACAAGAAGTTCATCCGTCGTTCGAAGAAGTATCACGCGCACGACGAGAACAACACCTTCAAGGCCGGCGACACTGTCCGCATCCGCGAGTGCCGTCCGATCTCGAAGACCAAGACCTGGGAAGTGATCGTCGAACAGGCGTAAGCCTGCTCGACGATATCGACCTCGAGATAAAGGAAACTCGACATGATCCAGATGCAAACCAACCTGGACGTCGCCGATAATTCGGGTGCCCGCCGGGTGCAGTGCATCAAGGTTCTGGGTGGTTCGCACCGTACCATCGCCAACGTGGGCGACATCATCGTCGTCTCGATCAAGGAGGCGATTCCGCGTGGCAAGGTGAAGAAGGGTGACGTGCATCGCGCCGTCATCGTTCGCACCGCCAAGGAAATCCGTCGCCCGGATGGTACCGCGATCCGCTTCGATACCAATGCCGCCGTGCTTATCAACAAGCAGGGCGAGCCCATCGGCACCCGTATCTTCGGCCCGGTCACCCGTGAGCTTCGCGCCAAGAAGTTCATGAAGATCATCTCGCTGGCTCCGGAGGTGCTCTAATGGCCGGTCTTAATGTGAAGAAGGGCGATCGCGTCATCGTGATCGCCGGCAAGGACAAGGGTAAGATCGGCGAAGTCATCGCCGCCTACCCGCGCGAAGAGCGCGTCGTTGTCCAGGGCGTCAACAAGGTGAAGAAGCACCAGCGTCCGACTGCTGCCAATGCCGGCGGCATCGTCGAGCAGGAAGCTGCCATTCACGTTTCCAACGTCGCCCACGTCGATCCCAAGGACAGCAAGCCGACCCGCGTCGGCGTAAAGGTCCTGGAAGACGGTCGCAAGGTCCGGGTCGCCAAGCGCTCCGGCGAAACCATCGACCGCTAAGGGGAGCAGGACACATGACCGCGCGTTTGCGTTCCCATTACGACACCCAGGTCCGGCCCGCCCTGCAGCAGGAGTTCAACTACGCGAACCCCATGCAGGTGCCGAAGCTCGAGAAGATCGTCATCAACATGGGCGTCGGTGAAGCCGCCCAGGATGCCAAGAAGATCGAGGCCGCCCTCGCCGAGCTGACCCTGATTTCCGGCCAGAAGCCGGTTGCCACCAAGGCCAAGAAGTCCATCGCCCAGTTCAAGCTGCGCGAAGGCCAGGTCGTTGGCTGCAAGGTCACTCTGCGTGCCGACCGCATGTACGAGTTCCTCGACCGCCTGATCAACATTGCGCTGCCGCGCGTCCGCGACTTCCGCGGCGTGCCGAACAAGTCCTTCGATGGCCGTGGCAATTATGCCCTGGGCATGAAGGAGCAGCTCGTGTTCCCGGAAATCAACTACGACAAGGTTGATGCCACCCGGGGCATGGACATCATTTTCGTCACGACGGCCAAGTCCGATGCGGAAGCCAAGGCGCTTCTCAAGGGCTTCGACATGCCGTTCGCGAGCTAATGGAGACCAGTCGCAATGGCTAAGATCAGCTCCGTCGAAAAGAATAAGAAGCGCGCCCAGCTGGCTCAGCGTTACGCTGCCAAGCGCGCTCGCCTGAAGGCGATCATCATGAACCGCGAGTCCTCTCCCGAGGAGCGCTTCGAGGCTGCCTTGAAGCTGGCGGAAGTGCCGCGTAACTCGGCCAAGAATCGCGTGCGTCTGCGCTGCGAACTCACCGGCCGTCCGCGCGGTAACTACCGCAAGTTCAAGCTGTGCCGTAACAAGCTCCGCGAGCTTGGCAACCTGGGCCAGATTCCCGGCCTCGTGAAGTCGAGCTGGTAAGGGAGGCATCAGACCATGTCCATGACCGATCCGCTCGGCGATATGCTCGCCCGCATCCGCAACGGGCAGCGAGCGAACAAGTCCACCATCACCTCGCCGGCTTCCGGCCTGCGTATGAACGTCCTCGAAGTGCTCAAGCGCGAGGGCTACATCCGCGGCTATTCCAAGGCCGATGTCCGCTCGGGCGTGTCCGAGCTGACCATCGAGCTGAAGTACCACGAGGGCAAGCCGGTGATCACCGAGATCTCCCGCGTGTCCAAGCCGGGCCGTCGTGTGTATTCCAAGATCGCTGACCTGCCGCGCGTTGCGAATGGTCTGGGTATCTCCATCCTGTCCACCCCGCGTGGCGTGATGAGCGATGCCGAGGCCCGCACCGCCAATGTGGGCGGCGAGGTTCTCTGCCAGGTGTTCTAAGGAGGAACTGACAGATGTCGCGAGTCGGCAAATACCCCGTGCCGGTGCCGTCTGGGGTTTCCGTCCAGATCGCCGGCGCCGAATTCATCGCCAAGGGCAAGCTGGGCGAGTCCCGCATGCCCCTGTCGGATGACGTCGAGACCACCATCGAGGGCGACAAGATTTGGGTGAAGCCCAAGTCCGAGTCCAAGAAGGCGCGCATGATGTGGGGCACTACCCGTGCCCTCATCAACAACGTGGTCAAGGGCGTCAACGAAGGCTTCACCATCAACCTGGAGATCAACGGTGTCGGTTACCGCGCCGCGGTCGAGGGCAAGACCCTCAAGCTGCAGCTCGGCTACTCCCATGACATCGATTATCCGATCCCGGCCGATGTGACCATGAAGTGCGACAAGCCTACCTCGATCTCGATCTCCGGGCGCGACAAGCGCCAGGTGGGTCAGATTGCGGCGGAGATCCGTGCGTTCCGTGGCCCCGAGCCCTATAAGGGCAAGGGCGTCAAGTACGAGCACGAGACCATCCTCCGCAAGGAAGGCAAGAAGAAGTAAGGGGCACCGCCATGATGACGCCGAAGGAACTTTTCGAGCGCCGCAAGCGGCGCACCCGTGCGAGCATCGCGAAGAAGTCGGGTGGCCGTGTGCGCCTGTCGGTCTTCCGCTCCAGCAAGCACATCTATGTTCAGCTGATCGACGACGTCCAGGGCAAGACCCTGGCGTCCGCCTCGACCCTCGAGGCCGATCTGAAGGGCAGCCTGAAGACCGGCGCCGACGTCGCGGCTGCGACCGCTGTCGGCAAGCTGATCGCCGAGCGGGCCAAGGCGGCCGGCATCACCGAGGTGGTGTTCGACCGTGGTGGCTACATCTATCACGGCCGGGTCAAGGCCCTGGCCGATGCGGCCCGCGAAGGCGGCCTGTCTTTCTAAGGGAACGAGAATATGGCACGTACTCCCAATCCCGAACGTGGTGGAGACAGCACCGAGCAGCGCCGCGGCCGTGGCCGTGACGGCGAGGGCCGTGCTCCGCGCGGTCGTGGCAACGAGGGCAAGCGCGAAGAGCGCGAAGAGTCCGAGTTCATCGACAAGCTGGTCCACATCAACCGCGTCGCCAAGGTGGTCAAGGGTGGCCGTCGCTTCGCCTTCGCCGCTCTGGTGGTGGTCGGTGACGGCAAGGGCCGCGTCGGTTACGGTTCCGGCAAGGCCCGCGAGGTCCCCGAAGCCATCCGCAAGGCCACCGAACAGGCCAAGCGCAACATGATCAAGGTTGCGCTGCGCGAGGGCCGCACCCTGCATCACGACGTCAACGGCCACTTCGGTGCCGGCCGCGTCGTGCTGCGCGCTGCCCCGCCCGGCACCGGCATCATCGCCGGCGGTCCGATGCGCGCCGTCTTCGAGACCGTGGGCGTGGCCGACGTGGTGGCCAAGTGCTTGGGCACCTCCAACCCGCACAACATGATCAAGGCGACCTTCGCCGCTCTGGAGAGCCTCAACTCTCCCCGCTCCATCGCGGCCAAGCGCGGCAAGAAGGTCGGCGACATCATCGGTCGTCGCGACGGTGCCGCTGCCGCGGCCACCGCTGCGTAACGGAGGACCATGACGATGGCTGACAAGAAGACCGTCACGGTTACCCAGGTTGCGAGCCCGATCGGCCGCACCAAGGACCAGCGCGCCACCCTGGTTGGTCTTGGCCTGAACAAGATCCGTCGCACCAGCACCCTGGAGGATACTCCGGCCGTGCGCGGCATGATCAACAAGGTCAAGCACCTGATCCAGGTCGAGGAGTAATACTCCGACCGGCCCCCGCCTTGATCGGCGGGGGCCGGCAACGAGGAAGAAGACAATGACGAAGCTCAACGATCTTCGTGACAACGACGGCGCCCGCTACAAGGCGAAGCGTGTCGGTCGTGGTATCGGTTCCGGCAAGGGCAAGACCTCGGGCCGTGGCGTCAAGGGCCAGGGTTCGCGTACCGGTGTCGCCCTGCACGGTTTCGAAGGCGGTCAGATGCCCATCTACCGCCGTCTGCCCAAGCGCGGCTTCAACAAGCCGTTCGCCCTGGAATTCGCCGAGGTCAACCTGGGCCGACTGCAGGCCGCCATCGAGGCGGGCAAGGTCGACGCCGGCAAGACCATCGACGCTGCCGCCCTCAAGGCCGCCGGGCTGGTCGGCAACGTGCGCGATGGGGTTCGCCTCCTTGCGCGCGGCGAGCTGAAGACCAAGGTGACCATTGAGGTCGCCGGTGCGTCCAAGGCCGCCGTCGAAGCCGTCGAAAAGCTGGGCGGTTCGGTGAAGGTGGCCCAGGCCGCCGTCGCCGCCGAGGGCTGATCCGGTTTACTGTTGCGCGCGTGGCGCCGACCCCGTGGCCCGTCGGACTTCCGGCGGGTCACGATCTTGCGGGAATACGCCGCTCCCTTCGGGGAACGAGGTCATCCCCGCAGGACATGGGTTGGCGCCACGCCGTAATTGCATTAAAAGCTGGTGTCCCCGTTCCGGTGACGGTGCCCGCCCTGTGTTCAGGTCGGGGCGCCGGAATCGGAATACCAGCGTAACGCACTTTCTTTCTTGGAGAAGGGCATGGCCTCTGCCGCCGAGCAGCTTGCCGCGAACCTGAATTTTGGCGTCCTGGCGAAGGCGACCGATCTCAAGAAGCGGATCTGGTTCACCGTTGCCGCCCTGGTGGTCTACCGCCTGGGCACCTGGGTGCCCATTCCCGGCGTCGATCCGCACGTGATGGCCGATCTGTTCAAGCAGAGCGGCGGCGGCTTGCTGGGCATGTTCGACATGCTGGCCGGCGGCGCGTTGCAGCGCATGACCATCTTCGCGCTCAACATCATGCCTTACATCTCGGCCTCGATCATCATGCAGTTGATGGCCACCGTGGTGCCGTCGCTGGAGGCGATCAAGAAGGAGGGCGAGCAGGGCCGCAAGAAGATCAATCAGTACACCCGTTACCTGACGGTGCTGATCGCCATCTTCCAGTCCTGGGGCATCGCCACCGGCCTGCTGGGCATGACCGGTTCGTCCGGCCCGGCGGTGATGATGGAAAGCCCCGTGCTGTTCCAGTTCACCACCGTGGTGACGCTGACCGGCGGCACCCTGTTCCTGATGTGGCTTGGCGAGCAGATCACCGCCCGCGGCATCGGCCAGGGTACCTCGCTGATCATCTTCGCCGGCATTGTCGCCCAGTTGCCGCACGCGCTGGCCGCCACCCTGGAACTGGGCCGCACCGGCGCGCTGCATGCCGTCGTCATCATCCTGCTGCTGGTGCTGTCGGTCGCCGCGATCGCCTTCATCGTCTACATGGAGCGCGCCCAGCGTCGCCTGATCGTGCAGTATCCGAAGCGTCAGGTCGGCAACAAGATGTATGGCGGCGAATCCTCGCATCTGCCGCTCAAGATCAACACCTCGGGCGTCATCCCGCCGATCTTCGCCAGCTCGCTGCTGCTGATGCCGGTCACCGTCGCCCAGTTCACCGCGCAGGGCGGCCCGGAGTGGCTGACCACCTTCACCGCGCTGATGGGCCGCGGGCATCCGCTCTATCTGGCGATCTACGCCGGCCTGATCATCTTCTTTGCGTTCTTCTATACGGCGGTGGTGTTCAACCCGACCGACACCGCCGAGAACCTGAAGAAGTACGGTGGCTTCATCCCCGGCATCCGCCCCGGCAAGAACACCTCCGACTATCTTGACTATGTGCTGACCCGGCTGACCGTCGTGGGCGCCGCCTATCTGGTCGCCCTGTCTATCCTGCCGGAAGTGCTGATTGCCAAGTGGTCTGTGCCCTTCTACTTTGGCGGCACCAGCCTGCTGATCGTGGTGACGGTGACCATGGACACCGTGGCTCAGATCCAGTCGCACCTGCTGGCGCATCAATACGAGGGACTCATCAAGAAGTCCCGGCTCAGGGGCCGTCGCGGCTGATCCGCGCCGGCCAACAGGGGAGAAGCAGAGATGAATCTGGTCTTGTTGGGGCCGCCCGGCGGCGGCAAGGGTACCCAGGCCAAGCGTCTGATGGACAGGTACGGCCTGGTCCAGCTGTCCACCGGTGACATGCTGCGCGCGGCCGTCGCCTCCGGCTCCGAAGTGGGTAGGAAGGCCAAGGCGGTGATGGATGCCGGCCAGCTGGTGTCCGACGACATTGTGATCGCCATCATCGACGACCGCCTGGACGCGCCCGACACCAAGAACGGCGTCATCTTCGACGGCTTCCCCCGCACCGTGGCTCAAGCCGAGGCGCTGGACGCCATGATGGCGAAGAAGGGCAAGAAGCTGGATTTCGCCATCGAAATCCGCGTGCCCGACGCCCCCATCATCGAGCGCATCACCGGCCGCTTCACCTGCGCCAAGTGCGGCGCGGGCTATCATGACAAGTTCCAGCGCCCCAAGGTGGATGGCACCTGCGACGCCTGCGGCGGCACCGAATTCAGCCGCCGCGCCGACGACAATGCCGAAACCGTGGAGAAGCGCCTGGCTGCCTATCACGCCCAGACGGCGCCCCTGATCCCCTATTACCAGGGCAAGGGCAATTATCATCTGGTCGATGGCACCCAGGACATCGCGGTGGTGACGGAATCGCTCGAGGGTATCCTCGGCGCGGCCCTGAAGGGCTGAGGAGGGAGCGACGAAGAGTCTTTGCGTTGACTCTTCGTCGATTCACCCTATAATCGCGCACCTTCGGTTTCCCCCATCTTGGGCGAGGCCTGAGATGGTGTTTTTTGAATTCCGGCCTCTGGGATGGGCCCATGCCGGGTGAAGAAGCGGGGGCGGATCAAATCCGTCCGCCCTTTGATCGTTTGAAGGAGTAACCAGCTTTGGCCCGTATCGCTGGCGTCAATATTCCGACCAATAAGCGCGTCATGATCGCGCTGACCTATATCCATGGCATCGGTCGTGCCAAGGCGGCTGAGATCTGCACCGTCCTGGCCATCCCCGCCGAGCGTCGGGTCAATCAGCTGACCGACGACGAGGTGCTGAAGATCCGTGAGCTGATCGACCGCGACTACACCGTCGAGGGCGATCTGCGGCGCGAGGTTGCCATGAACATCAAGCGGCTGATGGACCTGGGTTGCTATCGCGGCCTGCGTCATCGCCGTGGCCTGCCGGTCCGCGGTCAGCGTACGCATACCAATGCGCGCACTCGCAAGGGCCCGGCCAAGCCGATCGCCGGTAAGAAGAAAGCGACGAAGTAAGGATCACCTCAGATGGCTAAGCCTGCTGCTGCCGCGCGCCCTCGCCGCCGCGAGCGCAAGAACATCACCTCGGGCGTGGCTCACGTGAATGCCACGTTCAACAACACCATGATCACCATCACTGATGCCCAGGGCAACACGATCTCGTGGTCGTCCTCGGGCATGCAGGGCTTCAAGGGTTCGCGCAAGTCGACCCCCTACGCCGCCCAGGTGGCCGCCGAAGACGCCGGCCGCAAGGCGATGGAGCATGGCATGCGCACCCTCGAGGTCGAGGTGAAGGGTCCGGGCGCCGGCCGTGAGAGCGCTCTGCGCGCTCTGCAGGCCGTCGGCTTCGCCATCACTTCGATCCGCGACGTCACGCCGATCCCGCACAACGGTTGCCGTCCGCGCAAGCGCCGTCGCGTCTGATCGGAGAGGTCCTATACGGGGCGTTGCCGCCGCCTCCCGTCCCGGGAGGTCGGCGGTCGTGCCGTTCAAGGATCATGGATTGTTCCTAGCATGAGGTCACGCTCGTGATTCAGAAGAACTGGCAGGAACTGATCAAGCCCTCGAAGCTTCAGGTCGAGGCCGGGGCTGACCCGTCCCGTTCCGCTACCGTGGTCGCCGAGCCGCTGGAGCGCGGCTTTGGCATGACGCTGGGCAATAGCTTGCGCCGCGTTCTGCTCTCGTCGCTTCAGGGCGCCGCCGTCACCGCCATTCAGATCGAGGGCGTGCTCCACGAGTTCTCGTCGATCCCCGGCGTGCGTGAGGACGTCACCGACATCATCCTCAACGTCAAGAACCTTGGCCTGCGCATGCATGGCGAAGGGCCGAAGCGCATGCATCTGCGTGCCACCGGCCCCGGCGAGGTCAAGGCGGGCATGATTGAGGCCGGACACGACATCGAGATCATGGACCCCGACCTGGTGCTGTGCACCCTGGACGAGGGCGCCAAGCTCAATGTGGAGTTCACGGTCGAGACCGGCAAGGGCTATGTCCCGGCTTCGCAGAACCGTCCCGAGGATTCGCCGATCGGTCTGATCCCGATCGATGCCATCTTCTCGCCGGTCAAGAAGGTCGCCTACAAGGTCGAGAACACCCGCGTCGGTCAGGTGACCGACTACGACAAGCTGTCGATGGTGGTCGAGACCAACGGCGCGGTCACGCCGGACGACGCGGTGGCCCTGGCCGCCCGCATCCTGCAGGACCAGTTGCAGCTCTTCATCAACTTCGAGGAACCCACAGCGGTCGTCGAGGAAGAGAAGAAGGACGAGCTGCCCTTCAACAAGAACCTGCTGCGCAAGGTTGACGAGCTTGAGCTGTCGGTCCGTTCGGCCAACTGCCTCAAGAACGACAACATCATCTATATCGGCGACCTGGTCCAGAAGACCGAGGCCGAGATGCTGCGCACCCCGAACTTCGGCCGCAAGTCTCTGAACGAGATCAAGGAAGTTCTGTCCCAGATGGGTCTGCACCTGGGCATGGAAATTCCGAACTGGCCGCCGGAGAACATCGAGGAGCTGGCCAAGAAGCTGGAAGAGCCCTACTAAGGGCCTTCGGGTTTCCGGCGCGACGCCGAGGGGCGATCCCCCGCGTCGCGCCGGCTGTTTTTCCAGGGCCAAGACGGCCCGCCCCTGACGTGCTCCGCCAGATGCGGGGGCGTGCAGGGACCACCATCGGTTTCGCCCGTCGAGACCAAGCCAAAGGAGTGATCCCATGCGTCACGGTATGTCCGGCCGCAAGCTGAACCGCACCAGCTCGCACCGCAAGGCGATGTTCGCCAACATGGTCAACGCGCTGATCAAGCACGAGCAGATCAAGACCACCCTGCCGAAGGCCAAGGACCTGCGTCCGATCGCCGAGAAGATCATCTCCCTCGGCAAGTCCGGCACTCTGCACGACCGTCGCCGCGCTTTCGCCATCCTGCGCGACGAGGCCGTGGTGGCCAAGCTGTTCTCGGTGATCGCCGAGCGCTACAAGGACCGCCAGGGCGGCTACACCCGCGTGCTGAAGGCCGGTTTCCGCTATGGCGACTGCGCCCCGATGGCCTTCATCGAGCTGGTTGACCGCGATCTGGCCGCCAAGGGCCAGGATTCCGGCCCGACCGCCGAGAAGACCGAGGAAGGCGAGGAGTAATCTCCTCTCCAGCCGCAAGGTTCGCGAAAGGGCGTCTCCGCAAGGGGGCGCCCTTTTCGTTTGCGTCATCGGCGTGGGGCCGGGGATCCGGCCGGAAACGGGGGCGGGCGACGCGGGCGGCCCCGACGTGGGGGCGCCGGCTCCGGGTCGCACAATGCGTAATGGTCGGGGCGCAGGAAGGGGCGGGGCCTCCCGCGAGCCCGAGGGGGGAGGGCCTTCTTTGGTGGAGACCCGAGAGAGGGCGGCGGCCCGTCAGTAAACCGGTGTGGCCGAGTGGCTGTTGGGCGAGACGGCGCCGGGAGGCGCGAGACGGCGCCGCAAACGCGACAGGCGCCCTCAGGGGCGCCTGTCGTGGTCGCGTCGAAAGATGATCAGACGAGGATGTCGAGCACCTGGCCGGGGCCGCTGACGGGCGGCGGGGAGGCTGCCGCGGCGGCCGGCTGCGTGGTGGCGGCAACGATCTGCAATGCCGCAACATCCTGCTGCAGCGATTGCTTCATCATCTGCATGGACAGGTCCTGAGACAACTCTGCCCGTTTCATGGCCATGGCCATTTGGGCCGCAGCGGCGATCTCCATGATCGTCTCCTTTCGACGGATCAGGGGCACGATAGCACAGGTTGTGCGTGAAGGTCACGCCCCCGGCGCCTCCGGCCTCAGGGCGGGGTGCCGAACAATTCCCGCGTCAACTGTTCCATCAGCTTGAGGAAGCGCGGGTCGTCGCGATCCTTGACCTTGGCCACCCAGCCGGCCACCGAGGCCAGCATGGTGGTGCCGTCGCAGAAGATCCCCTGCACGGTGATGCGCTCGCCCGGGGTGGCGGCCACGGGCACCTGGCCCTGGCACATGGCGCGCGGGTCGGCATCAGGGGCGGGGTTGAAGGCCAGCACCACGCGATAGCGCGGCTGCGGCGCCTGCTCGCGGTCGGCGGTGAAGGCGGTCGGACGGCCGAACACCCGGTTGGTCATGGCCTTGGCCATGGCCGCGCGGAACGGGGCCGGGGCCTCGCCGAAGGGCGAGCCGTGGACCTCCACCAGAAGGGGGCCGTTGCTGGTGGCGTAGATCAGCGAACTCCACGCCGCCGGGCTGCGCCAGGTGCCCGACACGGTGGCCGGGCCATCGCCACATCCGGCGGTCAGCGACGCCAGCGCCGCCGCCCCCAGGGCGAAGAGTCTTTTGAGCATGCGTGGTCCCCCCTCGGGCGGTTCAGCCCGCCTTGCTGGCCTGTTCCGACAGCGCGCCGCCGCGACGGCGCGCCTCGCCCGCCACCTTGCCCAGGCATTGGTCGCGGGCGCCGTCGGCGGTGTAGTCCAGCGTATAATAGCCGCCTCTCTCCATATCCGGGAACAGATGCACCGACAACTGGCAGCCGCTGGCCCGGTAGATCCACACCTTGCCCGGCGGCTGCGCCGATTCCTCGGCCGGCCGCCCCAGCAAGCCCACCGTTTCGTCCTCGGACAGGCCGACCAGGCGCGGCGCGGCGCCCGCCGTGGCGGCGGTGTCGGGCCGCGGGTTGGGGCGCAGCGCGTTCAGGTCGGGGGTGGCGGGCTTGGCCGCCGGCCGTGTCGGCGGAGGTGCCGACGACACGACGGGCTTGGCTGCCGCCGCGGCCGGGCGGGGGGGCGGCGACTGCGTCTCGTCCAGGCTGAAGCCGGCGCAGGCGGACAGCGCCAGCGAAACGCACACGGGGAAGGCGGGGGCAAAGCGGCGGCGAAGACGCATGGCGAAATGGTGCCTCTGGGGTCCGTTTGGCGGAAGCATGCCGGGCAGCGGGGGTGGGAACAACCCTCCGTTCGACCAGCCTGTGACATTGTCATGTCAAATCGTGGCAAAAGAATGTCATCTGGTGGCAAATGTCGGTACACGACAATGAGGTAATTGCGCAACAAAAACAAGTGTCATCAAATGAGGTGGCGGTTTCAGCTAAATGGGGTCTTAAGTCATCATGCGTAAGTCCACTGTCATCGCCGTGGTCCTGTTCTCTCTGGCGGCTGCCGGCTGCGACCACATGAGCCAACAGCAGCAACGCGCGTTGTCGGGCGGCGCCATCGGCGCGGCCGGCGGTGCCGCCATCGGTGTCCTGACCGGCGGTTCGCTGGTGACCGGCGCCCTGATCGGCGGTGCCGGCGGCGCGGCGGTCGGCGCGCTCACCTCGCCATCGGGCAAGTCCAAATAACCCACACCTGCGGGGGCCGCCATGCTGCGTCAGTTGCTCTTGTTGGTTCCCCTGGTCCTGCTGGCGGCGCCCGCCGCCGCCGATCCGCCGTCGTGGAGCGGGGTGTGGCATCTGCGCGAGCGCTATCACCGCCCCGACGGCGACGAGCGCCCCGTGCAATTCACCACCGCCACCGACATGCAGGCGGTGGCGCGCGGTCTGCCCTATGGCTTCAACCGGGGCACCTGCGACCGCACCTTGATCGAGGCGGCCGCGGGGCGGGCGGTGCAGGTGGGCGAGCCGCTGGGCCGCGCCATGGACACCTCGGACCGCGAATGCCTGTGGGGCGCCCTGGAGAGCCTTCCCGACAACCGCTCGATCGCCTGGATGGGCGAAAGCGGCGCGCTCTTTCGGATCAGCACCGCGCGCACACATATAAGGGATGGCGCGGCCTGCCGGGACTGGCGGGCGGAAATGGTGCTTCCCGCCGGATCATCCCAGACTTTCGGCACATATTGCCGCAGGTCGGATGGCCAGTGGGTGGCGGCGAAATAACCCGGCTTTAATGGCAGGCGCGATATGGATGGGCGCATCTCGAGCGTGGAGGATCTTTGAATGACGACCGCAGTGGTGCTGGTGGACGACGACGATCTGTTCCGCGAGTCCCTGGGGCGCAATCTGGCCGATGCCGGCTATCAGGTGCGCGATTTCGCCCGTGGCGCGCAGGCGCTGGACCATTTGCTGGCGGTGCCGGAACAGCCCGGCCTGGTGATCCTGGACTGGCGCATGCCCGAGATGAACGGCATCGAGGTGCTCAAGCGCATCCGGGCTGCCAATCTGGACGTGCCCGCCATCTTCCTGACGGCGCTGACCGACCAGATCTACGAGGAAGCGGCGCTGGCCACCGGCGCGGTGGATTTCGTCGAAAAAAGCCGCAGCTTCTCCATCCTGCAAAAGCGCATCGGGCTGATCCTGGATGGGGCCAAGGCGCGCGGCGCCGCCAACAGCAATGAAACCGACACGGTGGTGCGGGGGCGGCTGCAATTGCGGCTCAAGACCAGCCGCGCGCTGTGGGGCGATCGCCCGGTCGAACTGACGCTGACCGAGTTCAAGATCGTCGCCCTGCTGGTGGAAAAGGCGGGCGAGGACGTACCCTACCGGGCCATCTACGATCTGGTGCACGGCGCCGGCTTCCTGGCCGGGGCGGGACCGGAGGGCTTCCGCGCCAACGTGCGCACCTTCGTCAAGCGCATCCGCCAGAAGTTCCGCGACGTCGATCCCGATTTCGACATGATCGGCAATTACGCCGGCTTCGGGTACCGCTGGAAGACCGACGCCGATGTCTGACGCCCTGCGCCGCGTCGCCCGTTCGCTGGCGGCGCGGCTGGTGCTGGTGGCCGGCGCGTTCGTCGCCGTGCCGCTGTTTCTGTATGGCGAGTTCTCGGCGGCGGAGAACGCCAAGCGCGACCTGCTGCTGGCCCGCCTTCAGGTGGAGGGCCGGCTGATCGCGCGCGGCCTGGCGCTGGGGCTGTCGCGGCTGCCGGCGCCATCGGTCAGCGAGACCCGCCAAGTGCTGGAGGAGCTGGACCCCACCGGGGTCAACATGCGCCTGCTGTTCCGCCCGGCGCTGCCCGACGGGCGTTCCGGCCCGGTCTTCCTGGTCGGCGCCATTCCGCCGCTGGCGGCCGAGGCGGTCGAGGCCGAGCGCGAGCAACTGGCCGCCGCCGGCGTGATCCGCGCGGTGCCCGACAGTTGCGAGGGCGGCCACGCGCTCGATCTTCATTTCGCCGGTGCGGCCGGCCGCGACGAGGTGCTGACCTCGATCGTGCCGTTCACCACGGCCGCCGGCTGCTGGGCGGTGGTGGCGTCGCAAGCCACCGATGACGCCGCCGGATCGTTCCTGGACCGGCCCTATTGGAAAAGCCCGGAAGTGGCCATGGCGGCCGGCGTCTATGCGCTGCTGATGGTGCTGGTGCTGACGGTGTTCGGCGGTCTGGCGCTGGCCATGTCGCGCTTCGCCCGCGAGGCCCGCCGGGTGGCCGAGGGCATCCCCGCCACCCGGCCGTTCGTGCAGGCCAACCACATTCCCGAACTGGACGGCGTGGCGCGCGAACTGGACCGCATGGTCGGCAATCTGCGCTCCACCGCCGAGGCGTTCCGCTTCGCCGCCGAGGAGAACGCCCACGCCTTCAAGACCCCCATCGCCACCATCGCCCAGGCGGTCGAGCCGCTGCGCCGCGCGGCCGGCGGCATGCCGGGGGCCGAGCGCTCGCTGCAGGTGATCGAGGCGTCGCTGGACCGGCTTGACGCGCTGGTGGCGGCGTCGCGCCGTCTGGACCAGGTCAACGCCGATCTGGTCAGCCCGCCCCGCCAGGCGGTCAACCTGTCCAAGCTGGTGGGCGCGCTGCTGGATTCCTATGACGACGTGGCCGCCGACCGCCGCATCGTCATCGAGCGCCGCGTCGCCGCCTCGTGCGTGGTGCGGGCCGGCGTCGAGATGATGGAAACGGTGATCGAGAACATCTTGGAAAATGCCCTGTCGTTCTCGCCCGATGGCGGCACCGTCACCGTCACGGTGGCGCGTGGTGGCGGCCGGGTGGCGGTGACCATCGACGACCAGGGGCCGGGGGCGCCGTCCGAGGTGCTGGAACGCATGTTCGAACGCTACGTCTCGCACCGCCCGGCCAGCGACCCGTCGGGCGCGCCCCATTTCGGCATCGGCCTGTGGATCGTGCGCCGCAACGTGGCCGCCGTGGGCGGCACCGTCGAGGCGCGCAACCGGGCCGAGGGCGGCCTGCGCGTCACCATCGCCCTGCCCTCGGCGTGACACCTACTCAATAGTTGTTCTTTCAATCTTTAGCCACAAGACATAAGCGATTTTCCTTCGCCGAGATTGTTGTGCATAGCCAGCCCGCCGGGATATAACGGTTATCAATGCATAACGAAGAACCGGGCGGAACAAGCCCGGGACAGGGGCTGGGCTTGAGCGAACTCAACGATCTTCGGGTGTTGGTCGTCGATGCCAACGCACATATCCGACGGCTGATCGCCACCTTGCTGGGCGCCTTGTCGGTCAAGGACGTGCGCGAGGCGCGCTGCCCCGCCGCGGCCGTGCCGCTGATGCTGGAACAGCCGCCGGACCTGATCATCGCCGACTTTGCCGGCGACACCACCGAAACGGTGCTGTTCGTCCACCGCATCCGCCGGGGCGAGCTGGTGGACGCCCGCACGCCGGTGCTGGCGCTGGCCGGCAGCACCCATCACGCCGTGCTGGAGCAGGCGTGGGAGGCGGGCATCGACGACGTGATCGCCAAACCCATTTCCGCCATCGAGGTGATCCAGCGTGCCGCCCATCTGCTGGAAACCTCGCTGCGCCGCCAGCCGGCGCTTCAGGCCACGGGCTGACCGCCATGGCGGCGGGCGGCGAGGGCGAGCTGGACCCCGAGGCGCTGGCCCGGGCCGAAGCCGCCCTGTCGGCCCTGTCGGACGAATACCTGCGCTGGATCGAGGCCGACCTGCTTCGGCTTGCCACCGCCCTTGCCGCGCTGCGCTCCGCCGGGGCGGCGCAATGGCACGCGGCCGCCGCCGCCGTGTTCGCCGTCGCCCACGACATCAAGGGGCAGGCCGCCACGTTCGATTATCCGCTGCTTTCCCGGCTGGGCCTGGCCCTGTGCCGGTTGGTCCACGCGGCCGAGGGCGTCGATGCCGTGCTTTTGCGCCGGCTGGACATGGTGGCCGAGGCCATGGCCCAGGTGGTCGCGCAGCGGCTGTCGGGCGATGGCGGGGCGGACGGGCGCGACCTATTGCGCAGGCTGGAGGTCCAGGTTCCCAATCTGTCGCCAGAGGGATGAACGGCCGCTTGCCACGATTTGGCCGCGAACCGATAGTATAGCGGACAAATCTCCTTTCGTGCCGTAGAGGTTCCCCCCCATGAGGCTGTCGCGCTTCCCCATGCTCCGGGTTCTGGCCCTGGTGGCCGTGGCGTTGCCGCTGGCCGTGACGCCGGCCGGCGCCCAGCAGACCCCGACCTCGCGCGAGCAGATCAAGCTCAGCTTCTCTCCGGTGGTCAAATCGGCCGCCCCGGCGGTGGTCAACATCTATACCAAGCGGATCGTGCGCGCGGCGTCGCCGTTGCTGGCTGACCCGTTTTTCCGCCGCTTCTTCGGCGACGCCCTGCCGCCCGGTGCGGTGCAGGAACGGGTGCAGCGCTCGCTGGGTTCGGGCGTCATCGTCACCCCCGACGGCACGGTGGTGACCAACCATCACGTCATCAAGGACGCCGACGAGGTGACCGTGGTGCTGGCCGACCGCCGCGAGTTCGAGGCGCGCGTGGTCGGTTCCGACGAACGCAGCGACCTGGCCGTGCTCAAGGTCGAGCCGGCGCGGGGCGAGACGCTGCCGGTCCTGCCCATGGGCGATTCCGACGCCATCGAGGTGGGCGACCTGATCATCGCCATCGGCAATCCGTTCGGCGTCGGCCAGACGGTGACCAGCGGCATCGTCTCGGCGCTGGCGCGCACCAATGTGGGCATCACCGATTATCGCTCGTTCATCCAGACCGACGCCGCCATCAACCCCGGCAATTCGGGCGGCGCGCTGGTGGACATGAACGGCCGGCTGATCGGCATCAACACCGCCATCTATTCGCGCGACGGCGGCTCGAACGGCATCGGCTTCGCCATTCCCACCGCGCTGGTCAAAAGCGTGCTGGCCGGCATCACCCAGACCGGCAAGGTGGTGCGGCCGTGGCTGGGCGCCTCGGGTCAGGCGGTGACCAGCGAGCTGGCCCAGGCTATGCGGCTGCCGCGCCCGGCGGGCGTCCTGCTCAATGCCGTGGCCAAGGACGGCCCGGCGGCGCGGGCGGGCCTCAAGGTGGGCGACGTGGTCACCCATGTGCAGGGCCGCGAAGTGGACGACCCCGAGGGCCTGCGGTTCCGGCTGGCCACCCTGACGCTGGGCACCGACGCCCGCGTCGGGTTCCTGCGCGACGGCGTCGAGCGCACGGTGGACGTGCGGCTGATCGCGCCGCCGGAAAACCCGCCGCGCGAGGTCACCGACCTCAACGGCGCCAACCCGTTCACGGGCGCGACCATCGCCAACCTGAACCCCGCCCTGGCGGAGGAGGTGGGCATGTCCAGCGCCGCCACCGGTGTGGTCATCCTGCGCATCAAGCGTGGCTCCATCGCCAACCGGCTGCAATTCCAGCCCGGCGACATCATCTTGCGCATCAACGACCGTCCGGTCGCCACCGTGGCCGAGGTCAAGCAATTGCTGGCCGCCAATCGCGACGTGTGGCGCATCACCATCAACCGCGACGGCCAGACGCTCAGCATGCAGGTCGGCGGGTGAGCACACTGTTCGATCGCGACGAGGACCGGCCGCTGGCCGATCGCCTGAGGCCGCAAAGCCTCGATCAGGTGGTTGGCCAGGACCATCTGATCGGCCCCGCCGGCCCGCTGGGCCGCATGCTGGCGGCCGGGCGGCTGTCGTCCTTCATCCTGTGGGGGCCGCCGGGCTGCGGCAAGACCACCATCGCCCGCCTGCTGGCCGAACGCACCAAGCTGCATTTCGAACCCTTAAGCGCGGTGTTCTCCGGCGTGGCCGACCTGCGCAAGGTGTTCGAGGCCGCCACCAAGCGCAAGGAGATGGGGCAGGGCACGCTGCTGTTCGTGGACGAGATCCACCGCTTCAACCGCGCCCAGCAGGACGGCTTCCTGCCCTATGTGGAAAACGGCACGGTGGTTCTGGTGGGCGCCACCACCGAGAACCCCAGTTTCGAGCTGAACGGGGCGCTGTTGTCGCGCTGCCAGGTCATGGTGCTGCATCGCCTGGACGATGGGGCGCTGGAGGCGCTGATCGGCCGGGCCGAGGCCGCCATCGGCCACCCCCTGCCGCTGGCCGACGACGCCCGCGCCCAGCTCAAGGCCCTGGCCGATGGCGACGGGCGCTATTTCCTCAATCTGGTCGAGGCGGTGTCCATCCTGCCGCCCGAACCCAAGCTGGACGCCGCCGGCCTGGCCGGCGTGGTGCAGAAGCGCGCGCCGGCCTACGACAAGGACCGCGAGGGCCATTACAACCTGATCAGCGCGCTGCACAAAAGCTTGCGCGGGTCGGACACCGATGCGGCGCTCTACTGGATGGCGCGCATGCTGGATGGCGGCGAGGACCCGCTTTACCTGCTGCGGCGGCTGGCACGGTTCGCCGTCGAGGATGTGGGGCTGGCCGATCCGGGCGCGCTGACCCAGGCCATCGCCGCCTGGGACCTGTACGAGCGGCTGGGCAGTCCCGAGGGCGAGCTGGCCATCGCGCAACTGGTGATCTATCTGGGCACGGCGCCCAAATCCAATGCCGGCTATACGGGGTACAAGGCCGCCATGCGCGCCGCCCGCCAGACCGGCAGCCTGATGCCGCCCATGCACATCCTGAACGCGCCGACCAAGATGATGAAGGAACTGGGCTACAGCGCCGGCTACCAGTACGACCACGACACCGCCGACGGCTTCTCGGGCCAGAATTACTTTCCCGACGGCATGAACCGCCAGCGCTTCTATGACCCGCCCGAACGCGGATTCGAGCGTGAAATCCGCAAGCGCATCGATTACTGGGACCGGCTGCGCGCGCGCAAGGAGCGCGGTTCGTCGGGCGGATGAGTCGTTTTGTGTCGAAATGAACAGAAATTAAATATGTTGCGACAGTTTGTGAACCTGTGGATATTCCACCCTGGGATGGGAGGGAGTGAGCAGCAACGAAGGATACGCGTTTGTTTCGACTCTGTTTTTTGCTCGCGGCCCTGGCCGTGGGCGTGACCGTCGCGCCGGTTCGCGCGGGTGAGGTGGCCCGGGCCACCTGGTACGGCCCCGACCATGCGGGCCGCCCCACAGCCAACGGCGAAATGTTCGATCCCTGGGCCATGACCGCCGCCCATCCGACGCTGCCGTTCGGCACATTGGTCGAGGTGCGGCGCCTGACCAAGAACGCCAAGCATGGCGAGTATCACCGCGTCGTCGTCCGCATCAACGACCGCCTGCTGGCGGGACCCGGCCGCATCGACCTGTCCGAAGGCGCCGCCCGCGTGCTCAGGTTCCGCAACAAGGGCGGCGGCCCGGTCGAAATCACGCCCCTGACCCAATTCGCTGAAGCGCGCTAGATGTGGCGCACAGCCGCGATCTGCCGCCATTGAGGCGGCGGCCAAGCGCGCGCAGCCGCGCGCCCGGCGAGGGCCAAACATAAAACGAGACCAGCGTGCGTCATATTTGACGCGCGATGGTCTAAAGGCGCCGTGCCCCGAGCCGGGGCGCAAGGGGTGCGGCCGGCGCTGGACGCGCCGCGCCGCCTGCGGCACAAAGGGGGCGTTCCATTCCCCGGGGGCCGTGCCCATGACAACCACCTTCACCTCCGTCCTTTGGGTCGCGGCCGGCGGCGCGCTGGGTTCGGTCGCCCGCTACCTGTCCATGGTGCTGATCGGCCAGACGGTGGGCGCGGGGTTTCCCTGGGGCACCTTGTTCGTCAATATCGCCGGCAGCGCCGTCATGGGCGTTCTGGCGGAACTGGGCGCGCTGGCGTGGCAGCCCAGCCCCGACCTGCGGGTGTTCCTGACGGTCGGCATCCTGGGCGGCTTCACCACCTTCTCCACCTTCTCGCTGGATGTCGCCCTGCTGGTCGAGCGCCATTCCTGGGCGGTGGCGGCGCTTTACGTGGCGCTGTCGGTCCTGCTGTCGGTCGGCGCGCTGTTCGCCGCCATGGCGGCGGTGCGGCAGGTGGTGGCATAGGGCGATTTTCGTGTCTCTGCCCGCCGCGACGCGCTAAAACCCCTTTTTGGCCCACCTGCCTTTGTGGTGAACCCCGCTATGTCCGTCCAGATCATCACCGTTTCCGCCGACGATGCCGACATCCGGCTGGACCGTTGGTTCAAGCGCCATTTCCCCGATGTGGGCCACGGGCTGTTGGAAAAATGGCTGCGCACCGGCCAGGTGCGGGTGGCGGGCAAGCGCGCCAAGTCCAACCAGCGGCTGGAGGCCGGCCAGGAGATCCGCGTGCCGCCCATGCCGGCCGGCGACGCCCCGCCCCGGCCCGAGGCGCCCAAGCGCGCGCCGGTGGACGACAAGACCGCCAAGATGCTGCGCGACGCCATCCTGTACATGGACGACGACGTCATCGCGTTGAACAAGCCCGCCGGGCTGGCGGTGCAGGGCGGCACCGGTATGGCCGACAAGCACCTGGACGCCTGGCTGGACTGCCTGCAATTCGACAAGCCCGACCGCCCGCGCCTGGTCCATCGCCTGGACAAGGACACTTCCGGCGTGCTGCTGCTGGGGCGGTCGGCCAATGCGGCGTCCAAGCTGGCCGCGGCGTTCAAGAGCCGGGCGGCGCGCAAGTGCTATTGGGCGCTGGTGGTGGGGGTGCCCAAGCACCGCCAGGGCCGCATCGACGCGGCGCTGGCCAAGCTGCCCGGCCGCGCCGGCGAGAAGATGGCGGTGGACCAGGACGAGGGCAAGCGCGCCGTCACCTGGTACCGGGTGGTGGACAACGCACTCAAGCGCGCCGCCTGGCTGGAGATGGAGCCGCGCACCGGCCGCACCCACCAGTTGCGCGCCCATTGCGCCCTGCTGGAAACCCCGATCCTGGGCGACGGCAAGTACGGCGCGGCCAACGCCTTCATCGCCGGCACCGGCGTGTCGCGCAAGCTGCACCTGCATGCCCGGGCCGTGCGTCTGCCCCATCCGCGCACCGGCAAGGAACTGACGGTGATCGCGCCCTTGTCCGAGCACATCGAACGCTCGTTCGAGTTCTTCGGCTTCAGCGAAAGCACCGCCGGCAAGCCGTTCGCGGCTTTCACCGAGCTGGAATGAAAAAAGGCGGGCCACGGCCCGCCTTTTCCATGTCCGGCCAGGGACCGGCCTACATCTTGACCTTGTGGGTCAGGCTGCCCTTGCCGTCGCTGGCGATGTCCACGGTGGCGGTGACGGTCTTGCCGCACGCCTTCAGGGTCCAGGTTTCCTTCCACGCGCCCTCGACGATCATGCCCTTGTCGTCCAGCTTCATGGGCTTGGTCTCCTTGTCGCGCTTGGTGTCGACCGGGATGATCTTGCTCTGGTCGGCGCAGTTCTTCTTCGCCAGCGCGCCCAGGATGTCCTTCATGATCAGGTTCTGCATGGGCGGGTTGGCCATGGTGGTGCCCGGCATCATCAGGGCGGCGCGCGGCGGCTGACCGTCCCTCTGCGCCTGGATCAGGATGTTCTGGAAGGTGGTGGCGCCGCAGCGGTTCATCTTGATGCGGTCCAGCCACAGGCCGGCCACCGGGTGTACGCCGGCTTCGAACAGCGGCGCCGCGTAGATGGTCAGGCTGGCGCGCTCCTGCGGCTTGTGCTCCTTGCATTCGGGCGCCGAGATGGTGTCGCCCATCACCGCCATCTGGCCCAGCATGGTCTTATAGCCGTCGCTGGTCACGTAAGCCTGGAAGCGCTGCGCCGGGTCCTGCGGCTGGGCCTGTCCCTGGGCGGGCTGCTCGGTTACGCCTTGCGCCAGCGCGGGGGCGGCGGCGGCGGTAACCACAACGGCAAGGGCAATGGCAAACGGTCCAAAACGCATCTGAGGCGACCTCCAAGGGTGGTGCCGGTGAAGTACGGCTTTCAAAGGCACCTTTGCAATTCAACTTCGCCGCTGCGGCCCATGGCGGCCGGACAAGGGGGCGATGGTGGCCGGCACCTTATCTCAACTGGCCCAGGCTGCACAGACCCCATGCATGTCATGGCCGTCCTGCGCCTCACTTTCGCCATCGTTCCGCGGTTGGTTGGCGCACGGGCATGGGGTAAGCTGCCCGCCCTGAACAAATGAACGTGGCGTTTTCCATGAGCCGCCTGCGACTTGCCGTCTTCGACGTGGACGGCACCTTGATCGATTCCGAGCACAACATCGTCAGCGCCATGACCATGGCGTGGTCGCGCATGGAACTGGGCGTGCCCGACCCGGTCGAGGTGCGGCGCATCATCGGCCTGTCGCTGGTCGAGGCGTGCGCCAGCCTGCTGCCGTGGGCGGATCACGGAACCCATCGCGCGGTGGCCGAGCATTACAAGGACGCCTTTCGCGCGCTCAGGCTGCTGCCCGACAACGCCGAACCCCTGTTTCCCGGGGTGATCGAGACGCTGGACGCGCTCGAGGCCCAGGGCTGGCTGTTGGGGCTGGCCACCGGCAAGTCGCGGCGCGGGGTGGACAACATGCTGCGCAACCACGGGCTTTGGGGGCGCTTCGTCACCATCCAGACCGCCGACGACAATCCCGGCAAGCCCCATCCCGGCATGCTGCTGCGCGCCGCCGCCGAAACCGGAGTCGAGGCCGCCGACATGGTGATGATCGGCGACACCGCCTATGACATGGCGATGGCGCGCGCCGCGCGCGCTACCGGCATCGGCGTGTCGTGGGGTTACCACTCCATCCCCGAGTTGCACCAGTCCGGCGCCTTCACCGTCATCGACAGCTTCGAAGGACTGGCCGAGATGCTCGATGCCTTGCCGGGAACCCACCAATGCGTCTGAGCACCGCGCTGAAACTGCTGGCGGTGCTGGCCGCCGTCCTGGCGGTGGGGCTGGTGGCCGCCACCAAATCCATGGATTTCCAGCGCATCAAGGGGCTGGTGGTCGAGCAGGTGCAGGCCGCCACCGGCCGCACGCTGACCATCGCCGGGCCGCTGGAATTGCGGCTGGGGCTGATCCCCAAGATCATCGCCACCGGGGTGTCGCTGGGCAACGTCCCCGGCGGGTCGCGGCCCGAGATGATCAAGGTCGAGCGCATCGAGGCCGAGGTCGCCCTGCTGCCGCTGCTCAAGCGCGAATTGCGCATCCAGCGGCTGGTGCTGACGGCGCCGGACGTGCTGCTGGAATCCGGCCGCGGCGGCCAGGTCAATTGGTCGTTCTCGCCGGCCAAGGCCGCCCCGGTGGAGGCGGCCGATGCCGCGCGGGGCGACAAGGCCGGCGTGGCCGCCACCCGTTTCACCCTGCGCGAGGTCAAGATCAAGAACGCCCGCCTGAGCTGGCGCGACGGCGACACCCTCAACACCTTCTACCTGCACAAGCTGACGGTGCTGCCCGAGGCCACCGCGCGCCAGCATCTGGCGGTCAAGATGGTGGGTAATCTGGGCCAGCGCATGCTGGACGTGGACGGGCGGGTGGTCATGCCGTCGGCGGCGGACAGGCCGTGGTCGGTGCAGCTCAAGGCCACGTTCGACGGCCTGCTGGCCAAGGTCGAGGGCACCGTGGCCGACCCGTTGGCGGGGCGCGGCCTGGCCCTCAATCTGGCGGTGCAGGGCGACGAATTGGGCAAGGTGATGCGCCTGGGCGAAGGCGCCGCCGCCGAGGCGCCGCCGCCCGCCCTAGGGCCGTTCAAGCTGTCGGCCAATCTGGGCGACGGCCACGGCGCGCTGGCGCTGAGCGAGATGGAGCTGTCGGCCGGGCGGCGCGACGCGTTGCTGGTCACCGCGCGCGGCGCCGTGCGCGACCTCTCCCGCCTGGAGGGGGTGGACCTGTCGCTGGTGGTGGAAAGCGACAGCCTGGCCGGCCTGTCGCGCCTGACCGGCACCGAGGTGCCGTCCATGGGGCCGCTCAAGGCCACCGGCCTGCTGTCGGGCGGTGCCGGCCAGTGGAAGCTGGCCGACCTCAAGGCGACCCTGGCGGGCAGCGACGTGAACGGCGAACTGGCGCTCGATGTGCGGGCCGCCCGGCCGGTGCTGACCGGCGTGCTGACCTCGGGCGTCCTCAATCTGGCCGACTTCACCACCCCGGCCTCCAAGCCCGGCGAGAAGCTGGCCCCCAAATCGATCAAGGTGGCGGATGACGGCCGCCTGTTCCCCGCCGAGCCGCTGTCGCTGGAGGCGCTGCGGGCGCTGGATGCGCGGCTGACGCTGAACGCGCAGCGCCTGGGCCTGGGCGCCCTGCATCTGGCCGATCTGTCGGCGGCGGTGGAGCTGGCGGGCGGACGGCTCAGCCTGCGTCCGGTGCGCGCCCTGGCCGCCGGCGCCCCGGTCGAGGCCGAGGCGGTGCTCGATGGTGCCGCCAAGGTGCCGGCGCTGTCGCTGCGGCTGAACGGCCGTGGCCTGGATCTTGGCCGCCTGCTCAAGGATGCCGGCAACGAGGCGCTGACCGGCGGCCGAACCGACCTGCGGGTGGACCTGCGTGGCGCCGGCCCGTCCTGGCGGGCGCTGATGGCGTCGGTCTCGGGCGAGGCGGTGGTCAGCGTGGGCGAGGGCCGCCTGCGCAACACCGCCCTCAATTGGGCCGGCGGCGATCTGCTGGTGCAACTGGTCGGCATCCTCAATCCGCTCAGCCGGTCCGAGGACAGCACGCCGCTGTCGTGCGCGGTGGCCCGTTTCGTGGTGCGCGACGGCGTCGCCACCGCCGATCGCGGCATCGCCGTGGAAACGGCCAAGGTCAACGTGGTCGGCGCCGGCACCGTCAACCTGCGCGACGAGCAGTTGGACCTGGGGATCACCCCGCGCGCCCGCGACGGCATCGGGCTGTCGCTGACGTCGCCGCTGGCCGGCATGACCCGCATTCGCGGCACCCTGGCCGAACCCGCGCTCAGCCTGGACGAACTGGGCACCGTGCGCACCGCCGCCACCGTGGGGGCGGCGGTGGCCACCGGTGGCCTGTCCCTGGTGGGCGAGGCTTTGTTCGACCGGCTGACCGGCGATTCCAATCCGTGCCGCACCGCCCTGGGCGCCGCCGCGCCGGCCGCCAAGGCCGGCGACAAGAAGGCCAGGAAGGGCAAGAAGGCCGAACCCGGCCTGCTGGATTCTCTGTTCGGAAACTGAAGCGGTCATGTCCATCCAGGCCGATTCCGGCAACTCCATCCCGGTCGATCCCGGCCTGTCGGCTTTGGCCGGTTCCGGCCGGGGCTTTGTCGCCCTGGGGCTGGCCGTCGCCGCGTTGACGCAGGCGGTGGCCGCCATCCTGTTCTTCTATGCGGCCAATTGGTGGGACATGGCCCCGGCGCTCAAGGTGGTGGGGCTGGACCTGCTGCTGGTGCTGTGTGCCCTGGGGGCGCTGGCGGCGCCGGCGGGCGGCTTCGTCCGTTCCGCTTGGACGACGGCGGGGGCGGTTCTGTCGGGTGTGCTGTTGGGCGTGCACGGCCAGATCTGGCAGACCGGCGCCGATGCCTGGGAATTGTTCGCGCTGTGGAGCGGCCTTGCCGTGGCGTGGGCGCTGGCGGCGCGGTCCGACGCCGCATGGCTGGTGGCGGTGCTGACGGCGACGGCGGCGGCCTTGCGCTGGACCGCGGGCGTGGCGCCGCCGGCGTGGCTGCCCGTTCAATGGGAACTGACCGCCGCCGCCCTGGCGCCGCTGGCGGTGGGCGGGCTGTGGCTAGCGGTGGAACGGCGCGACGGTTGGCTGGTGCCGGTGGTGCTGGCCTTGGTGGCGGCCTGTCTGGGGCTGGGCGGGCTGTTCGCCTCTGACGACGGGCCGCTGGCCGTGGCCCTGGCGCTGGCCGCCGTCACCGTGCCGGCGGCGCCGCCGCGCCGACGTGGCCCATGGCCCGCCGCCATCGCCCTGGTGCTGGCGGTGGTGCTGTTGGAATACCTGCTGCTGCGCGAGATGACGGGCGGCTCGGGCACCGAGGAAGCCCTGCGCCTGCTGCTCGCCGCGCTGGTGATGCTGGGCGGGTTGGCGGTGCTGGCGGTGGCCCTGCGCCGTCTGTTCGGCATCGGCGGCCTGTCGCCCGCCGTGCTGGAGCGGGTGTTGGGCATCGGCATCGGCATCGGTGCCTGGGTGGCGGTGGTGACGGCGGCCCTGGGCGTGGCCCTGCTGCAGTTCGCCCTGTCCCACGGCGAACGGGCGTGGCCGCTGGCGGTGGTGGGCGGGGTTGCCGCCCTGGTCAGTCGCCGGGGACAGGGGGCGTTCGTCCGCCATGTCCACGCCGCCTGCGTGGTGGTGGCCTATGGCGCGGTGGTGGCCGAAATCGCTTTTCGCGCCGCCGACACGCCGCCCCTGTCCGATGCGGTGGTGGTGGCCGCCTGGGGGGTGCTGCCGCTGGTGCTGCTGCTGTCGCGCGAGGCGGTGGCCGGGGCCGTTTCGGTGCTGCTGGCCGTGGTGGCGGCAATCTTGCGTGTGTACGAGGTCGCGCCCGCCGGGGTGGCAATCCTGGCGGCCGTGCTGGCGCTGCCCGGCTGGTGGTGCGTCGGGCGGCTGCGCCCGTCGGTGCGGGCTGTCGGCATGGTGTTGCTGCTGTGTGCCTTCCTGGTGCCCGCCGGGCTGGAATTCGCCGAGCCGGAATTGTCGTGGTTCTGCCGGGGGGCTGCGGCGGTTGCGGCGCTTGGCCTGATGGCGGCGGCGCTGTGGACGCGGCGCGATCTGATGCAGCCGCGCCTGCTGGGCGCCGCCGGACTGATGCTGGGCGGGGCGCTGGTGGTGCCCGCCGGGGGCGCCGGGCTGGTTGGGCTGGCCGCCGCCTCGGCCCGTTTCGGCATCCGGCTGCTGGTGGTGCTGGGCATCGCCCTGGCCGGATGGTCGGTGGTGCGCTTCTATTATCTGCTGGCGGTGCCGTTGGACCGCAAGGCGGCGTTGCTGGCGGCGGGGGCGGTGCTGGCCGGGCTGGGCTGGCTGCTGGTGAATGGCCGCCCCGCCCTGGCGCGGCCGACGCGGGCCGCGGTGCTGGCGATCCTGGCCGCCGCTTTGCTGCCCGCCGCCTTCGAGGCATGGGATTGGCAGGGCAAGGCCCGCATCGTCGCCGAGGGGCGGCAGGTGTTGCTGCCGCTGCGGCCCGTCGATCCGCGCTCGTTGATCCAGGGCGATTACATGGCGCTGGCCTATGACATGGGCGGGGTCGAAGTGGCCGCAACCGGTGGGCTGGCGGCGCTGCGGCTGGACGGCGACGGCGTCATGGTGGCGGCCCGCCCCATCGCCACCCCGGCCGATGCCGCCGCCGACGAGGTGCCGCTGCGCCTGGGGCCGGGACGCCATGATCCGCGCCTGGGGCCGGATTCCTTTCTGTTCCAGGAAGGCGCCGGCCGCGACTGGGCACGGGCGCGCTTCGCCGTGGTGCGGATCGCCGGTGGCGGCCTGGTGCTGACCGGGCTGGCCGACGAAGCTCGACGGCCGATCGTGCCGAGCCGGGAAACGCCATGAAATTGCTACCCCGCCGCACCCTGCTGGGCGCCGCCGCCTTGTCGCCGCTGCTGGCCCGCCCGGCGCTGGCCGGGGAAACGCTGGCGGCGCTGGAACATCGCCACGATGTGCGGCTGGGGGTGGCGGCGCTGGACATGGGCGATGGTCGGGTCTTCAGCCATCGCGGCGACGACCGCTTCGCCTTTTGCTCGACCTTCAAGGCGCTGCTGGTGGCGGCGGTGTTGAAGCGGGTGATGGCCGACCGGCCGCTGCTGGGCCGTCGCGTCGATTTTTCCGGCGCCGATCTGGTGACCCATTCCCCCGATACCCAACCGCGCGCCGGGCAGGGCATGAGCATCGCCGAATTGTGCGCCGCCACCCTGCGCAGCAGCGACAACACCGCCGCCAACCTGCTGTTGCGGGAAATCGGCGGCCCGGCGGCGCTGACCGCCTTTGTCCGGTCGCTGGGCGACGACACCTTCCGCCTGGACCGCGTCGAACCCGATCTGAACGAGGCGGCGCCGGACGACCCCCGCGACACCAGCACGCCGCTGGCCATGGTCCGCACCCTGGGGCGGCTGGTGTTGGGCAACGTGCTGGGCAATCCCGAACGCGGTCGTCTGGTGGCGTGGATGCAGGCCAGCACCACCGGGGCCGCCCGCATCCGCGCCGGAATTCCCGCCGATTGGGCCTTGGCGGGCAAGACCGGGTCGGGGCCGTACGGCATCGCCAACGACATGGCGGTGCTGTGGCCGCCTGGCCGGGCGCCGCTGGTGCTGGCGGTGTTCTCGCGCCGTCCGGCCCGCGACGCCGCCCGCCGCGACGATGCGGTGGCCGAGGCGGCACGGCTGGCGGTGCGGGCGCTGGCCTGATCCTCTTGCGGGGCAGGGCGTTTTCGCCTATGTCCCGCCGTGATTCCCCGTGCGAGGCGCCAGCATGCTCAACAAGACCCTGAAGCGTTTCTACAAGCAGGCCAGCGCGGCCGCGACCGAGGACGGCTTCGCCGTGCATCTGGACGGCCGCCCGGTCAAGACCCCGGCGGGGTGCCGCCTCGCGGTGCCGTTCCGCCCGCTGGCCGAAGCCATGGCCGAGGAGTGGGAGGCCCAGGTCGAGGAGATCAAGCCCCACACCATGCCCATGACCCAGTTGGCCAGCACGGCGCTGGACCGCATCGGCCCCGAGCGCGCCACCATCCTGGACCAGCTTGCCCGCTTCGCCGACACCGACCTGCTGTGCTATCGCGCCGATTTCCCGCCCGACCTGGTGAAGCGCCAGACCAGCCAGTGGCAGCCCCTGCTGGACTGGGCGGCCGAGCTCACCGGCGGGCGGCTGGCGGTGACCTCGGGCGTGGTGGCGGTGGCGCAGCCGGCCGAGGCGGTGGCCGCCCTTACCGGCCGGCTGGCCTCCTATGACGACTGGCAACTGACCGCCGCCCAGGCCGCCTGCGCGGCGTCGGGATCGCTGGTGCTGGCGCTGGCGCTGGTGGAAGGCCGCCTGAGCGGCGAGCAGACCTACGAGATCTCGCAACTGGACGAGACCTATCAGATCGAGCAATGGGGCGAGGACGCCGAAGCCGCCGCCCGCCGGGCCGCGCTCAGGCGCGATATCGTCGCCGCCGAGCGCCTGCTGCTGCTGGCCCGGTAAGGGGCGGTTGAAAGAAAATTTCCATGATTGCGGGCGGCGTGCATGGATGCCGTCGCCCGCACCCTACCCGAAAAGCCCCGGATTCCGGGGCTTTTCGCCTTCCGGGGCGGAATTTAAGCCAGTGGTGGAGGGAGGTATGGTTGGGTAATATAATTACTTAAGCCATGCGTGTTGCGCAACCCCGTTAAAGCCAAGTGCCGCAAGCCTTTTCGTTAGTCACAAATTGCAACACAACGTGAGTGGGCGTGGGGCCTTTTTCGGTGGAAGCCGGCGGGAAGTAATGGTATCTGCACTGCCCTGACCATAAGGGTGGGAATACCACCCGAAGGTGCCGGCGTGCCCGAAACTGGCGCTTGCCCTTACCTTCATTAGGGGAAATCGGATGCAGGAAATCATTCGCCAACTCGAAGAGAAACGGAACCGTGCCCGGCTGGGCGGCGGCGAGAAGCGTATCGCTTCGCAGCATGCCAAGGGCAAGCTGACCGCCCGCGAGCGCATCGAGCTGCTTCTCGATCCCGACTCCTTCGAGGAGTGGGATATGTTCAAGGAGCACCGCTGCACCGATTTCGGCATGGACCAGCAATCCATTCCGGGTGACGGCGTGGTCACCGGCTACGGCACCATCAACGGTCGTCTGGTCTTCGTTTTCAGCCAGGACTTCACCGTGTTCGGCGGCTCGCTGTCCGAAGCGCATGCCGAGAAGATCTGCAAGATCATGGACAAGGCCGTCCAGGTCGGCGCCCCGGTGATCGGCCTGAACGATTCGGGCGGCGCGCGCATCCAGGAAGGCGTGGCCTCGCTGGCCGGCTATGCGGAAGTGTTCCAGCGCAACGTGCTGGCCTCGGGCGTGGTGCCGCAGATCTCGATGATCATGGGCCCGTGCGCCGGCGGCGCCGTGTACAGCCCGGCCATGACCGACTTCATCTTCATGGTGAAGGACAGCTCGTACATGTTCGTGACCGGTCCCGACGTGGTCAAGACCGTGACCCACGAGACCGTCACCGCCGAGGAACTGGGCGGCGCCATCACCCACTCGACCAAGTCGGGCGTGGCCGATCTCGCCTTCGAGAACGACGTGGAAGCGCTGCTGCAGTTGCGCCGCTTCATGGACTTCCTGCCCAGCTCGAACAAGGAAAAGCCGCCGGTCCGTCCGACCGCCGACCTGCCCGAGCGCAAGGAGATGAGCCTGGACACGCTCATCCCCGACAACCCCAACAAGCCCTACGACATGAAGGAACTGATCCTGAAGGTCGTGGACGAGGGCGATTTCTTCGAAATCCAGCCGGGCTACGCGGGCAACATCATCGTCGGCTTCGGCCGCATGGAAGGCCGCACCGTCGGCATCGTCGCCAACCAACCCATGGTTCTGGCCGGCTGCCTGGACATCGCGTCCTCGATCAAGGCCGCCCGCTTCGTGCGCTTCTGCGACGGCTTCAACATTCCGATCGTGACCTTCGTGGACGTGCCCGGCTTCCTGCCCGGCACCGCCCAGGAATACGGCGGCATCATCAAGCACGGCGCCAAGCTGCTGTACGCCTATGCCGAAGCCACCGTGCCGAAGATCACCATCATCACCCGCAAGGCCTATGGCGGCGCCTATGACGTGATGTCGTCCAAGCACCTGCGCGGCGACGTCAACTTCGCCTGGCCGACCGCCGAAATCGCGGTGATGGGTCCCAAGGGCGCGGTGGAGATCATCTTCCGCCAGGATATCGGCGACGCCGACAAGATCGCGGCCCGCACCGAGGAATACCGCCAGAAGTTCGCCAACCCCTTCATCGCCGGCCATCGCGGCTTCATCGACGACGTGATCATGCCGCACTCGACCCGCAAGCGCATCTGCCGCTCGCTGGCCATGCTGAAGGACAAGGACCTCA
>JAFAAW010000135.1 GCA_023426365.1 Pseudomonadota bacterium | reverse complement strand
ACGGACATCATGTGCAGGTTGGGGTCGAATGCCCCCTCGCCCCCGGCTGCGGTTTGGGTTATCTTCCGCGCCCGGTGGGGCCTGTAGCTCAATGGTTAGAGCCGGCCGCTCATAACGGCTTGGTTGGGGGTTCGAGTCCCTCCGGGCCCACCAAATCCTGCAAAGTCAATGACATAGCCTTGATGAACCCCTGGTGGGACATCAGGGTGGAACATTGGCTTTGCACGCTCCCGCCTATCTGCACGTCTCGCGGCACCGGGTCTTCTACCTGCGTTGGCCGCTGCCCAAGGCCCTGCATCCCCAGGGCAGGCCATCCACGGTCAAGGTGTCGCTGGGCACCTGTGACAAGCGCCAAGCCTTGCAACTGGCTCGATCCCTGGGATACTCGGCGGAACGATTGATCGCCAAGGGAACCGCGTCGGGCATGAAGTACGAGGACATCCGCGCCGTCCTGAAGCGCCATTTCTCCGACGCCTTGGACAGGAAGAAAGCCCAGATGGCCGAAACCGGGCGTCTGGCCCCGGATATGGTGCAGGCCCTGGAAAGCGGCGTGGCGTTCGCCCAGGACGCCTTGGACCGGAACGAGCCCCAATTGCTGGGCGAGGACGATACCGCCCTCCTGGCCCGTTTTATCGCCCTGCACGGCCTATCCGTCGAGCCGGGCTCCCCGGCCCATGAAACCCTGCGGACGGAATTCAAGAAAGCGTACCGGGATTGGTGCAGTGCGGTGCTGGAGCATGACCGCGCTCTTGATGGCTACACCTTCACGCCATCCGTTGCAGCCGTGTCGGAGGCCACCGCCGTTGCCGAACCCGTGGCAACCTTGCGTGAGGTTGGCGACCGCTACATCGAAGAGAACATTCGCGGCGACCGTTGGGCCAAGAAGACGGAATTCGAGAAGGGGGAACATATCGCCCTGCTTTACGAAATCCTTGGGGCCGAAACCGATATCCGCGCCGTGACCGCGCCCAAGGCCCGCGAAGTGAAGGAAACGCTTCTGGCCTTCCCCAAGAACCGCAACAAGAACCCGAAGACCAAGGGTCTGTCGCTTGCGGAAGCCATTGCCGTTCCAGGCGTCGAGAAGCTAAACGTCCAAACCATCAACAAGTACCTCGCCACCTATGCCGGACTGTTCATCTGGGCCAAGAACAACGGGTATGTGGACGATGCCGTGTTCTCGGGCTTCACCATTCGCCAGACCAAGAAGCCGGGCAAGGGTGGGCGAGACGCCTTCTCCACGGATCAGGTCAGCACCATGCTGGCCGAACTGGTTCACAACAAGACCAGACTGATCCGTAAGGACTACCAGAAATGGGGGCCGCTTATCGGCCTCTACACCGGGGCCAGACTGAACGAGATTTCGCAAATCCACTTGTCCGACATTCGCCAGGAGCAAGGCATATGGTGCTTTGACGTGAATGACGACGATGAGGGAAAGCAACTCAAAACCGGGGCATCCAAGCGGCTGGTGCCGATCCATTCCCGGTTGATCGAGCTTGGCTTGCTTGACCATGTGGAGGCCATGCGCAAGACGGGCGCAAAGAAGCTATTCCCGGATTTCTCCTACTGCCCCAAGAATGGCTGGGGTCGTTCATTGGGCCGCTGGTTCAACGACACTTTCTTAGACAAGATCGGCCTGACCGATAAGGGCTTGGTCTTCCACAGCCTGCGGCACACCGTGGTCACGTTCCTGATGCAGGCCAATATCCCCGAGCCCATCGTCAAGGCCATCGTCGGACATGCCCAGGCTGGCGTTACCCAGCAGAACTATTTCAAGGAAGGATACACTCTGCGGCAGTTGTCGGATGCCTTGGAACGGCTGCACTGGCCTGAACCTTGATCCGCTATCACGGGGCCAAAATCCGGCACAATTTTGCGACGGGGCAGTTCAATGATCGTCCGCCCCATCGTCCCCCATAGGGCACTTGGTACGGCAAGGATGCTGGGGACCGGAGAAATCGGCTTGGGTTCGGAGTGGTTGGGTTCGGGCGAGATTGAGGGATAACCGTCCTGGGTCGGAATTCCGCTGGTATCTATCTTTTTCGGTGCCATCAACCACAACATCTTGGGTTCCTTCGTATGTGGAGAAGAACACCTCCCAGCCTGCCCACCAATTGATTGATGGCGTCCCTGCCTAATCGACAAAGAGGCCAATTCGTTAACGAGCTGGTATCCGTTTATAGTATTATATCTGTAAATCTACCTTGCATAGCGAAGCGATGTGACTAATCGAGGAACGAGATTAGGAACGCAAGGATATAGTTAAGATGTCAAATCAGTTTAAATTAGATCATACATAGATCATGGTATCTGTTTAATGCCATGCAAGGCGAAGCCGTGCGAACGAATGTGAGCGCATGGAGTATTAACACAGGGATTTGCTCTTTGTCTGTATTTTTCAGAATGCCGAATTTCCGAATTCAAGCCGCCCTGACGGCAGGAAGCGCCCCGCCGCACCGTGGGTAGCCGTCACCCCGCTTCCCAGCCCCTGCGGAAGCCCAGAGCGGCGAAATGCCCATCCGTCAACCTAAGGCCATGAGGTCCTCATGATCAGGGCCACCGGCCAGGGGATCGGCGGCAATATCGGTCAGGATGCGGTAGACGGAAGCGCGACCGATACCCAGGCGCTTGGCGATGGCCGTAGCGCCCAAGCCCTGAGCCTTAAGCGTGAGGATCGCTGTACGGTCAATCTCAGGCCTGCGGCCCTTATACACTCCCGCTGCCTTAGCTTTGGCGATGCCCTCCGCTTGCCGCTCTTTCCGCAAGTTCGTCTCGAACTCCGCGAACACGCCCAGCATGTCGAGAAAGGCTTTGCCCGCCGCCGTGCTGGTATCGACGGATTGCATGGTGGCCCGCAGGCTCACGCCCTTGGCCTTCAAGCCCCGCACAATGTCCTGAAGATCACCGATGGAACGGGCCAGCCGATCAATGCGGGTAACAACCAGAGTGTCGCCCTCTCGAATGAACTGAAGTAACCGCTCCAACTCCCGCCGACCTTCGCGGCTGGTGCCCGTCACCTTCTCCGACACCACCATGTCGCAACCTGCCGCCTTCAAGGCTTCTTCCTGAAGTGTCAGGTCTTGGTCCGTGGTCGAAACCCTGGCGTAACCGTACAGCATGACGCACCCCGCATGTCTCGTTTAACTCTAGACATGACTGCTATAGCGTCTTGCAAGTCAGAAAGCAACCCATATGAGACGCAGGATGTGTCTCGACCAAGTGTCTTGCTGTGGTATACCCAATCGGGATGTGGCTATGTCACCATTCCAGATGCAAGGCCGTACCCTCGGAAGACGTTATTGATGCCTGTGAGCGCCATCATGAGATGACCGTGCGATCCTGCTGCGGTAAACGCATTCTGCATGGGATCACTGATATAGCTCATGATCCGCGACTTTTTTCCGCCCAAAAGTCCTCTGCCATCGTTGACTTTGACAAAAAGAAAGTCACTCTCGATTTGTGGGCAGTGTAATAAAATTACACCATTGTTTAAGCTGGCAGCCACGTCTTCCTTTTCCATCGTCGGATGAAACCGGACCACCAACCCGTTCCTCGCCTCTGTCTTGAGAAAATGCAGGATGTACTGATGTTCCTTAGGAGAGAATGACAACCTGTTCGTCGCTCTCATAACTTCATCAAAAGTGGCTGAGTTAAGTGCTTTGACTGCCATATGCTCTTGCGCACCAAGGCGCTCAATAAATTCAAGGTCTTTACGCATTGGGTTATTTGGGTCAGCCGCCCGCTGCGCCAAATGACGCATCTCGTCGTCTGTAAGTCCGAGCGTCCGCATTTGAAGCTCAAATTGGTCATGCTGCCGTTTCCGCTTCAGGTACAGGTAGATGGCAAACAGCCCGAATATGATTAGCGCGAGTTCCATGTTGAGTTCTCTTCGGTTGCCAAAAACAAGGCACACCAAGATCCACAACCCGGCTGGCGCCGGGTGGGTCGAAGCGTGTAACCGAAGAAATCACGCCCTGCTTATTTCCCAAGAGGGCACGCACGAAGGCGCACCCTTGGCGAAAGCCGGGTGTTGTATTCGCAGGCCACCCGACAAGGCGGCCTTCTTCGGTTTTTTTCTCGGCGCTTCGACACGCCGTTCCGCACCCTACCAGAGGGCTGCTGAAGCGGCAAACACGCTGTGTCGGCATGGCGTGCGCCTTGGGCTGGCACACGTTACGGGCGCTTGTTGTTCAGCACCCGCTCAACGGCATCCGCGTAATCGCTCTTGGCTGCACGGATCGCCGCTTCCAGCATGTCCCTGGTGATCCCGAACTTGGCGCACCAGTAATCAACTTCATGGGGTTGGCCCATGTTGATGCGCTTTGCATCCTGCGGATGGGTAATCTTTAGATTGTCGTTCATGGCTGCTCTCGCGTTGAACTGCATCCTGAATGGCGAACGCTTCGACTTATGGTAGCGACAACCTCAACGGCCAACAAGGCGTTATATCGGCATATTAAGCCATTTTAGATTGTGTGCACCGTAGCCGGTCCAGAGCGCCGCTGACAGCCCCTGGCCCTGCGGGGAACCCGAATGGCAACGGAATGGTTCTGCCCGCCCCACGGCCCGGAAATCGCCCTTGGCTTGGACTGGCTTAAGGGCTATTGGTGGAACATGGAAGTGGGACACGTTGTCCCGCTCCCGCCTAGGGTTTCCAAGGCTTCTGCGGCTTTGCCGATATGGTGGACGCTCCCTCCGGGCCCACCAATCTCCCCCGGCCGCCCTCACATCCCCGCTTCGCGCACCAACAGGCGCGCAAGGTCGCGCCACAGGCTGGCCACCATGCTGGTGCCAGGCGCCGCCACGTGCACGGTGCCGATCAGTTCGGCGGCGGGCAGCGGGGCGGTGGTGGCAAGGTGGACGCGGAACAGCGCCTGTTCCGGCACCAGGGCGCGGTCGGTGGCGCGCACGGCGATGGGGCCGCCCGCCAGCGAGGCGAGCGGTGCGGCGTCAAGCGCGCGGATTGCCGTACGCTCCACCGTGACCACGGTGGCGTCGATGGCGGCATGGCCGGGCGCGGTGGTGACGAAGCGGGCCTTGGCCCCCACCGCCACCCGGTCCACGGCGTCCTCGGCCACATAGGCCACCACCACCGCATGATCGCCGCCCAGGACCGAGGCCAGCTTTTCCTTGGGGCTGATCCACTGGCCGGCGCGCAGGCCGGGCATCACGTCGCTGACCCGGCCGGCGGCCGGGGCGGTGACCACCAGCAACCCGGCCTCGCGCTCGGCGGTCAGCCGTTCCGCCACCGCCGCCTGCAATTCCTCGCGCAGGGATTGGGTGCGCGATTGCAGCGCGGCATCAAAGCCGCTGGCGCCCAGTTCCTGCTGCACCAGCGCGATGCGGCGCTCGGCGCGGGCGCGGCGTTCCACCAGATCGGGCGCCGCCAGGCGGAATAATTCCTCCCCCGCCGCCACCCTTGCCCCATTGGCGGCGGCCACGTGCTCGACCCGGGCCGGCACCGGGGCATGGAGCGGCATGTGCAGTTCCGCCTGCACCATCGCCGGCGCGGTGATGCCGGTGGGCCACGGCACCAGGGCGGCCCCCACGGCGCCCACGGCCAGCATCAGCGAGAGACGCCCGCGCCGGCCGCGCAGCAACGCCCGCCCGCGCGCCCGCCATTCCATCACCTCGGCCCATACCGGCCGCACGACGAACCACCCCAACTCCACCACGAACAGCACGATGCCCACCACCTTGATGAAGAAGTGATAGACCAGCACGGCGATGCCCAGGAACAGCACCAGCCGGTACAGCCACACCGCCCACGCGAACAGGGTCAGCGCCCGGGCGGTGGCGGGCCGGAAATGCTCGGGAGCCTCCTCGCCCAGTCCGAACAGCGCTTCGCGCAGGCGCCAACGGGCCAACGCAAAGCTGCGCGGGTGCAGGTTGGGCAGGTCAAGGGCGTCCATCAGCAGGAAATAGCCGTCAAAGCGCATGAACGGGCTGACATTGATCAGCAGCGACGAGATCCAGGTGGTCGTGGCCAGCACGAACGCCGCCTGGCGCAGCAAGCCGTCGTCCAGCAGCCCCCAGGCCAGGGTGGCCCACGCCGCCAGCGTCAGTTCCGCCGCGATTCCCGCCGCCCCCACCGCCAGCCGGTCCCGCCGGCGCGGCAGCAGCCAGGCGTCGTTCACGTCGGTATAGAGGACCGGCCACAACACCAGGAAGGCCACGCCCATGGACGGCACCCGGCAGCCCAGCCGCTTGGCGGTGTAGGCATGCGCCAATTCGTGCGCCACCTTGGCCAGCACCAGGGCGACGCCATAGGTGGCCGCCCCCGCAAGCGTGAAGGTGTCGAGCAAGGTGACGGCGAAGCGGTCCCACTGGCGCGCCAGCATGGCCAGCCCCACCAGCAGCGCCGCCAGCGTGGCAAGGCGGAAGGGACGCCCGCCCAGCCAGCGCACCCACTTCAGGGTGGCGCCCAGGAAGCGGTCGGGCCGCACCAGCGGCAGGCGGAAGAACAGGTAATGGTGCAGAAGCCATTGGAAGGCCGAGGACTTTTCCGCCCGCGCCGCCGCTGCCAGCCGCCCCACCGCGGCCGGATCGCGGGCGCTGAGCAGATGGCCGGCCTCGAGCGTGCGCACCAGATCCAACACGTCGTCGGCCTCCACCCGCAGGGTGGTTTCGGCGTTCACCGCCGCCGCGATGCGCTCGGCATCGGCCAGCGACCAGCGCGACAGGATCTCGAAACCCGCCCAATCGATGCGGAAGAAGCGGTTGCGCACCGGGTCGCGCAGCACCCAACTGGGCCAGCCGTCGCCGCCCACCGGGCCGGGATGCAGCGACAATTCGTCGCGCAGGCTGGGCCAGGGGGCCGCGGCGGCGGTGGCAGCGGTCATGGCTTGCTCTCCATCCCCCTGCCCCCCATATGGCCGGGCATGGGCAAGCTGATTCCGATCCTGGCCGCGCTGGCGGTCGCCCCGCCCGCGCCGGCGGCGGAAGCCGAGCTGAACCGCGCGGGCGATGCGGTCGCGCTGGAAACCCTGCGCTGGCGGGAGGTGCGGGCCGGGGAGATTCGGGATGCCGAGGGCCTGGTGTGGGGACGTGCCGAAGACCCGGCGCTGGCCCGCCTGGACCATGCCAGCTTCGCCCTGCTGTCCGCCCGTCTGGACTGGGAACAGGACCGGCGCCGGGACACCGCCGGCGCGGCTGCGGACCTGGACGCGGGCGGCCGTTGACCGGTCATAGCCCGACCCAGGCACGGATGGCGCCGATGGGCCGGCGCAACAACCAATAAATTGCAGGCACCCGCCCGCCCGACAGCCGCGCGGTGCCGCGCAAGCCCAGCCGCGGCTTGTCGTCCCCGTCGATCCGGGCGCGCACCCGATAGGCCACGGTGGCATCGGGCCGCAGCGAGGCTTCGTAGGCCACCTGCGCCACCCGGGCATCCACCGGCGACAGCGGCGCCACGTTGAGGAACACGGTCACGCCCGCCCCCTCCGCCAGCGCGATCATGTCGGCGGGGGCCAGCCATGCCTCGATCTCGGTGTCGCGTTCCTCGGCCAGCGCCATCACCTTCTCGCCCACCGCCACCGGCCGGCCGATCCATTCGGAGGGGTCGTCCAACACCGCCACCCCGGCGGCCGGCGCCTTGACGCTGATGCGCTCCATCAGGCCGCGCAGATAGTCCAGTTCGGCCTGCTGCTGCTCGCGCCGGCCCACCAGGGCGGCCAGCTTGGGCTTGGCGCTGGCGTCGAACACCGCCTGCTGCGAGGTCTGGCGCCATTCGGCCTCGGCCGCCGCCAGGGTCTTTTCCGCCACCTCGACCCGGCCGCGCAGGGCGGTGTCGTCCAGGTCGAACAATGGCTGGCCGGCCGCGACCTGCTGGTTGGGGCGCACGTGCAGGCGGGCCACCACGCCGTCCAGCGGCGCCCGCACCACCGCCGGGTCGCGCGCCACCACCTCGGCCGGGGCCAGCACGGTCAGCGGCACCGGAAAGGCGGCCACCAGAACCAGCGCGGCCGCCGCCCCTGCCAAGGTCTTGCGGCGCAGGGCGGCACGGCGGCGCCATTCCGCCCACAGGCCGGGCCGGCGCAGGGCGGCCAGGGCGTGGTCGTAGGCGTGGGCCAGTTCGGCCAGCAGGGCGGCGTCCTGTTCGCCCCAATCGTCGTCGCGCGCCAGCAGCAAGGCCGCGCGGGCACGCGGCAGCACTTGCCAATAGCCGTGCGGCGGCAGCCATTCCCCCCATTCCTCGCGCTCGTTTGGGGAAAGCTGTTCGGGGCGGATGGGACCGGCCTCGCCCAATTGGCGGCACACCCGTTCCAGCCACAGGGTGAAGGGGGCGTTGGCCTCCGGCACCGGCACCCCCGACACCGCCAGCAGCCCCCGCCCCTGCTCCCACAGCGCCGCCTGGCGATAGGGCACCAGCGCGGCGGTCTGGTTGACGGCGATGAAGGCCAGCTCGGCCGGACTTGCGGCGTCGCGCACGCGGTGCAGCAGGTCGAGCAGATTGGCGACGCTCACGGCGCGGTCGTTGCCCCGTCGTCCGGGGCCATCTGCACCCGGCCGCTCATGCCGGCCAGCAATTCTGCATGACGGCCGGTGATCTCGCCCACCACCTTGACCGACTGGCTGACCGGATCGACCTTGGCCCCCAGCCGCGCCACCTTGGCCGGATAGGTGCGGCCGGTCTCGTCCACCGCGATCTGGAACGGACTGCCCGTTCTCATCCAGGCCAGCCACTTGCTGGGGGCCAGGAACTCCACCTCCAGCACCGAATCGTCGATGATCTCCAGCATGGGGGTGCCGGGTTGGACGTATTGCTGTTCGCGCACCTTCAGCTCCGACACCCGGCCCGAGAAGGGCGCCGCCACCTGGCATTTGGCCAGCACGGCGCGGCCGGCCTCCACCTCGGCGCGGGCCTTCTGCGCCTCGGCGGCGGCCACCTCGGCCTCCAGCGCGCCGCCCGCATTCATCTCGTGCAGCTTCTTGTTGACCGACGACGTCTTCTCGGCCGCGGTCAGGGCGGCGCGCGCCTTTTCCAGACTGGCGCGGTGGATGGAGCATTCCATGGCCACCAATGCCTGTCCCTCGCGGAAACGCTCGCCCTCCCTGACGGCCAGGCGATCGATCTTGGCCCCCAGTTCGGCCGACAGGGTGGTGAAGCGGCGCGGCGACAACTGGGCGCGGATGTCCAGTTGCGCCGCGTCCTGCGCCGCCGCCTCGTGCACCGGCGCGGCGGCGGCCAGCACCAGAGCGGCACCGGCGATCACGGCCTGCCTCACCGCGACGACTCGGCCACCAGTTGCGAGACATGCTCGCGCAAGGCGGCGCTGTCGTCGTCGGGCGCGGCCGCCGGCACTTGGGCCGGCTGGGGCTGAGGCGCGGGTGCGGGCGCGGTGGGATCGAACCAGTCGCCGATGCGCGAGAACAGGCTGCCGATGCCCACGTCGTCCTTGGCCGGCGGCACCGGCGGCGGGGCCGCCACCGGAACGGCGGGGGCGTCGGGGGTGGCGGGAACCGCCGGAACCGGGGCCGGGTCGCCGGCGGCCGGGTCGGGCAGGGCCGGCACCGGCAGGCCCTTGCTCCATGCCTCCAGGCCAAGGGCCACCTGACGGCTCAACTGGTCAAGCTGGTGGCTTTGCAGCGTGCCGGGCAGAAGGTCCTGCCCCATGGTGGCGTAAAGCCGGCTCAGCGACGACTGCACCTGGGCGAACGCCTGATAGCGGCGCAGGCTGGCGGCGATGGCGGCGGTCTGGTTGGCGATCCGCTCCATCTGGCTCTGGGCGTCGTTCTCGGCCCGCACCCGGCTGAAGGTGGCCAGCCGGCGCTCCACCTGATAAAGCTGGTCGGCCCGGTGGTACTGCTTGGTGGCGATGCCGACCTGGCGCAGACCCACATGCACCTGGGCCAGCACGGTCATGCTGAGCGCCTGGCGCCGCGCGGTGGCCACCGTCTCGCCCGCCTCGGCGTCGCGGATGCGGTCGGGGGCGGAAATCAGGTTGAACAGGTTCCAACTGACCTTGGCGCTGGCCTCGTACCAGCGATTGTCGGCCAGGAACGAGTTCTGGTCGTAATTGCGGCCGGCGGTGAAACTGATGCCGGGCAGGATCTTGAGGATGGCCTTGCGGGTCTCGTCGGCGGCGATGCGGGCGTTGTAGCCCTGTTCGCGCAGCTCCGCGTTGTTGAGCAGCGCCATCTCCTCCATCTGCTCGACCGCCAGCGACAGGGTGGGCGGCACCATCTCGGAATCGGCGGGCACCGCCAGGGTGAATTCGGTGCCCGGCGGCAGGTCGATCAGCGCCGCCAGTTCGATGCGGGCGGTGGCCAGCTCCTGCTGCACGCCCTCCAACTGGCGCAGGCTCTCCAGCAGCGTCTTCTGGTAGCGCAGCATCTCGGCCGGGTTCTTCAGATTGGCCGCCTCGACCCGGCGGGCATCGGCCAGCGCCTGTTCGCCCAGTTCGACGACGCTGCGAACGTCGGCCTCCAGCACCTGGGCGGCGGCGGCGCGCCAAAAGGCCGTCCGCACCTCCTGCACCAGATTGTGCACCGTCTTGCGGCGGCGTTCCTCGGCGATCAGGGCGCGGTCGGCGTTCTGCTGGGCGTTGTAGTAGGAGACGCCGAAATCCAGCACGTTCCACGACAGGGTCAGGTCGGCGGTGATGGCGTCGCGATCGGCCGAATAGGTGGGATTGGTATCGGCGCCCGTCCGCTGGGTGTAAAGATCGCGCGAGCGGGTGGCGGCCGGTTCCGACCGCCCCACATAGCCCGCATTGGCCGCCAGCTTGGGCAGCATCTCCCAGCGATCCACCTTGGTCTGGCCCAGCGCCAGGGCCTGTTCCATCACCTTGGTGCGATGGTCCAGGTTGTGCTTGAGCGCACGCGCGATGGCGTCGGCCAGCGTCAGCGGCCGGGTGACCGGCTCGGCGGTGAACATCTGGGCCTTGTCGGCCGCCGATTGCGCCCTCAGCTCCTCGGCGGTGAACGGCGTGGGCTGGACCGCGCAGGCCGACAACAACACCAGCACCGAGACGGTGCCCAGCAGCTTCACACTCTTCATCAACCTTCCCCCCTGTCCTCAGGCCACCTTGGCCGCTGCTTTGCCCAACGCCTTGACCAATTCCCCCACATGCTCGCCGCCGCTGCGGGCGGCCGCCAACTGGCTGGCCAGCCCCGGGCGGCCGACAAAGGCGGATTTGGCCGGCTTGCCGTCGCCTCCCTGGCCGGCATCGGCGCCCCGGCCGCCCGGCGCCCGTCCGTCGCCCTGGCCTTCGCCCTGGTTCGCACGCGGACCGATCTCGATGCGGATCACCTGCGCCGCCTCGCGGCCGTTCTGATCGCGGGCGATCACCTTGACCGAGACCGCCTTTTCGCCGGGTGGCGGCGTGCCCTCGAACGCGCCGGTGGCCGGGTTGAAGCTCATCCAGCCCGGCAGCGGACGGCCGTCGGCACGGGTGGCGATCAGCGTCACCATGCTGTCGGGGCGGGTCACCGCGAAGGCATCCACCGGAATGGCGAAGGAAACGCGCCCCTCGGGCACCTGGATCGTGCCGATAGGCCGCGCCACCACCACCTCGCCCAGCGCCGAGCCGCCCGCCGGGGCGGCCACCACGACGACCCGGAAGCCGCCATCGCCGGGGGCGGACAGCGTGGGGGACAGGCCGAAGGCCGAGGTGGTCGCACCACCCCCCAAGCCGGCCCCGCCGCTGCCGCTTCCAGCCCCGGGGGCGCCGCCGAAACCGCCGCCCAGACCACTGCCCAAACCACCGCCCTGGCCGCTGCCGCCCAGGCCGCCGCCGGCATTGGCCGGGACGCCGGTCAGATTGCTGATGGTGATGACCGGGGTGCCGGTATCGCCGCCCAAACCCGGCTGCGGGCCGCCGGCATCGCCGCCGCCGCCCGATCTGTCGCCGCCGCGCCCGCCGCTGCCGCTGGTGCTGCCGCCGGTGCTGCTCTGCTCGTCCCTCGGCTCGGCCAGGGCGACCTGGAGGGTGGCGATCGTGGTCTTCTCGCCACCGATATGGGTGGTGCCGCCGTCCTGGACCTGAACCACCACCGAATGGGTGCCAAAAGCGGCGGGGGTGTATTTCAGCGTGGCCAGGGCGGCGTTGATCTGCGCCTTGGTGCCGCTGAAGGTCACGGTGCCACTGTCGTTGGCGCCGGCGGTGACGGTCACGCCGGACAGGTCCAGGTTGAGCGACCCGCTGGCCACCGAGACCGTGGCCACATAGGTGGCGCCGCCGCGGCTGTCGGTGACGCTGATGGCGTTGGCCAGATCGATTTGCGCCAGGGTCGAGCCGGACCGGCCTGGCGCCGTCACCACCGGGGCGTCGTTGGCCCGCAGGGTGACGGTCGAGGCGACGTTCACGGTGCGGGTATCGGCGCCGCCATTGACGGTGCCGCCGCTGTCCTTGACCGAAACCAGGGTGACCACACGATCCCCGGGAGTGACGGCGGCGCCGGCATTGGTGTTCTTGTAGGTCAGCCCGTCCACCACGCCTTGCGCCTGGGCGGTGGTCATGGCGCCGGCGCGGGTCAGTGTCACCGTGGCCGTGTCGCCGGTCACCGACACCGCATAGGCGATGCCGTTGGTGGCGGTGGTGCCGCTGGTGCCGTTGGTCAGGGCAATTTCGACCCCGTCCACCGTCAGCGTTTCCGCCGCGCCGTCTGCCAGGCCCGCCACCGTCAGCACGATCTGGCTGATGGACTGGCCGGTTTCCACCGTGCCGATGGCCGTGCCCGAGAACGGCGCCACGGCCGTCCCGCCCTCGGTATAGATCGCGCCGCCGCCGGTGACGGAGGTGGTGGTCAGGGTCGGCGCGTCGTTCTGGGCGGTGATGTCCACCACGGTGGTCGCCGCCGCGCTGATGGCGTCGCCGTCGTTCAGCGTGACCGAGAAGGTGCGCGAGGCCGTCGGCTGGTCATTGGTGGACAAGCGGATGGCCGCCAGCAGGGCGTTCACCGCGGCCGCGCTGGCGTTGGCGTTCAGGCTGATCTTGAGCGCCGCGCCATTGGCGCCGTCCTCGGTGGCGTCGATGGTGCCGATGACCACCCCGCCGTAACTGATCGTGGACCCCGACACCCCGATCTGGCCGGCACCGCCGCCCAGGTTGGCAACGCTTAACTGATCGCCGGCCGCCGACCCGCTGACGCGCAGGTAGCCGCCGTCGAAATGGGCGTTGTCCACGTCGGCAACGGTGCCGCCGGTAAACAATTGGGCCGGCGTCGCCTGGATGGCGTTTTCGGCATAGGGCGTCGCCGTGGTCAGCCCGCTGATGACGGGGGCGTCGTTGGCGCCGTTGATGGTGATGGTCAGCACGGCCATGTCGGTGGCGCTGCCGTCCGAGACCGTATAGTTGAAGCTTTCCGTCAGGGTGTCGCCGGCCTTCAGCCCTTGGACCGTGGCGT
>JAFAAW010000095.1 GCA_023426365.1 Pseudomonadota bacterium | reverse complement strand
CAGCAGCAGCGGCCGGCGCGGCGAGGCGCTGGGCCAGCCGCCCTGGGGCACCGCCGCCATCTGCCACGAGCCGTTGGGCAGCGACACCTCCAGCAACACGGGATCGTTGCCGAACATGTCGGGGTTGCCGAAGAACACCTCGCCGCGCGCGCCCAGGCCGTCGCGGCCCCGAATGGCGTAATCCAGGTGAAGGTCGTCCAGCAATCCCGCCTCGGCCAGCAGCGACGGCAGATCGAGGACGATGATCGCCAAGCCCCACAGCACCCGGCGGCCGCCCACGTCGTGGAACACCGGCACGCGGCCGATCAGCCCGGTGCCGCCCTGCACCAGCTCGGCGGGGCCGGCCACGGTCAGGCGGTTGGTTTCGATGGTCTGGCGGATGATCGCCTGGAAACGGGGAATGGTCTGCAGGTCCACGCCGATGGCGGTGACGTTGCTTTCCAGCGGAAAGACGTAGCGGATGACGCAATCGGGCGCCAGCACCAGGCCGCGCACGTCGGTGCGGCCGGCCACCAGGCTGTGGGCAAAGGCGCTGAAACGGGCCTCGGTCACCGGATCGCCGGTTTGGACAAAGGCCGCCAGGCCGCGCACCAGATGCAGGCGGGCATTCAGGCTGGCCTCCAGCGCGGCGCGCTTGGTGCTGAGGCGGTCCAGCACGGTGGCGTGCTGTTCCGACTGGAACCGCGCCGCCTCGAGCCGGTCGAACACCACCGTCAGTCCCAGGACCATCAAGGCGGTGACCACGGCCCCCGCCCAGCCGGGAATCTTTCCCACGATCGCTTCCCCCGGACGCTTTCCCCCCTAGGAAATTAACCAAAGGTATCGGTCTTTCCTAGACGCGATTCGCATTCCTCGGCGCCGGAAAAACAGAGGCGCCGGAAAAACAAAACCCCCTTCCACAGGGGAAGGGGGTTCGTTTGATCGGCCACGGGCCGAACGGCAGGAGCTAAGTCCGTCGCCAGGGGCGACGTTAGAAGTCCATGCCGCCCATGCCGCCCATGCCGCCCATGCCGCCCATATCGGGCATGGCGGGGGCGTCCTTCTTGGGCTTCTCGGCGATCATCGCCTCGGTGGTGATCAACAGGCCGGCCACCGAAGCGGCGTCCTGCAGAGCGGTGCGAACCACCTTGGTCGGGTCGATGATGCCGGCCTTGATCAGGTCGGTGTACTCGCCGGTCTGGGCGTCGAAGCCGAACGAGATGTCGCTCGACTCCAGCAGCTTGCCGGCAACCACGGCGCCGTCGAAGCCGGCGTTCTCGGCGATCTGACGCACCGGCGCCTGCAGGGCGCGGCGGATGATCTCGATGCCGACCTTCTGGTCGTTGTTGACGGGCTTCAGGGCTTCCAGAGCCTTGACCGAGTACAGCAGGGCGGTGCCGCCACCGGCGACGATGCCTTCCTCGACGGCGGCGCGGGTGGCGTGCAGGGCGTCGTCAACGCGGTCCTTGCGCTCCTTCACCTCGACTTCCGAGGCGCCGCCGACCTTGATGACGGCCACGCCGCCGGCCAGCTTGGCGAGACGCTCCTGCAGCTTCTCGCGGTCGTAGTCGGAGGAGGTTTCCTCGACCTGAGCGCGGATCTGCTTGCAGCGGGCCTCGATGTCGCCCTTCGAGCCGGCGCCGTCAACGATGGTGGTGTCTTCCTTGGTGATGGTCACGCGCTTGGCGGTGCCCAGCATGTCCAGGGTGACGCTCTCCAGCTTGATGCCCAGATCCTCGCTGATGACCTGGCCGCCGGTCAGGATGGCGATGTCTTCCAGCATGGCCTTGCGGCGGTCGCCGAAGCCCGGGGCCTTGACGGCGGCGACCTTCAGGCCGCCACGCAGCTTGTTGACCACCAGGGTGGCCAGGGCCTCGCCTTCCACGTCCTCGGCGATGATCAGCAGCGGACGGCCCGACTGCACCACCGATTCCAGGACCGGCAGCAGCGGCTGCAGGCCGGACAGCTTCTTCTCGAACAGCAGGATGTACGGGGCATCCAGCTCGACGGTCATCTTCTCGGCGTTGGTCACGAAGTACGGGCTGGTGTAGCCGCGGTCGAACTGCATGCCCTCGACGACGTCCAGCTCGGTGTCGATGCCCTTGGCCTCTTCGACGGTGATCACACCCTCGTTGCCGACCTTTTCCATGGCCTTGGCGATCATGGCGCCGATCTCGCGCTCGCCGTTGGCCGAGATGGTGCCGACCTGGGCGATCTCTTCGTTGGTCGAGACCTTCTTGGAGCGGGACTTGACGTCGGCGATGACCGCGGCCACGGCCATGTCGACGCCGCGCTTGAGGTCCATCGGGTTCAGGCCGGCGGCCACGGCCTTGACGCCCTCGCGGACGATGGCCTGGGCCAGCACGGTGGCGGTGGTGGTGCCGTCACCGGCCAGGTCGGCGGTCTTCGAGGCCACTTCGCGCACCATCTGCGCGCCCATGTTCTCGAACTTGTCGGCCAGCTCGATTTCCTTGGCGACCGAGACGCCGTCCTTGGTGATGCGCGGAGCGCCAAAGGACTTCTCGATCACGACGTTGCGGCCCTTCGGGCCCAGGGTCACCTTGACCGCGTCGGCCAGGATATCGACGCCGCGCAGCATCTTGGTGCGCGCCTCGGTGGAAAACTTGACTTCCTTAGCAGCCATGTTCGTTAACCTCTAACAGGAATTGGGGTTCAGGACTTAGGCGAGGATGCCGAGGATGTCGGATTCCTTCATGATCAACAGCTCCTGGCCGTCGATCTTGACCTCGGTGCCGGACCACTTGCCGAACAGGACCTTGTCGCCCTTCTTGAGGTCGACCGGGACCAGCTTGCCGCTTTCGTCGCGCGTGCCGGGACCAACGGCAACCACTTCGCCCTGCTGCGGCTTTTCGGTGGCGGTGTCGGGGATGATGATGCCGCCGGACGTCTTGGTCTCGCTGTCAACGCGCTTGACGACGACGCGATCGTGCAAAGGACGGAACTTCATGGGAAATTTTGCTCCAGATGGCGGGGTCGGCCGCAGGGGACCGATCTCTCTCAATGGGTGCGTTGGCACTGTCGTGAGGAGAGTGCCAAGCACG
>JAFAAW010000118.1 GCA_023426365.1 Pseudomonadota bacterium | reverse complement strand
GCCCAGACTGCCGCCGCCCACCCCGCCGGCCGTGCCGCCCGACGGCCCGCCGGCACCGGTGGACCCGCCCGACACGCCGCCGGCCGAGCCGCCCGCTGCCGCCTGGGCGTCCGACATAGCCTGATAGGTGAAGGCCGCCAGCGCCAAGCCAAGCGTTCCGGCCAAACCCACGTTCCTCAACCATGCTCCTGCCATGCCGGCCTCCTTGACTGCCCGTTCGATGGCACTGGGGCCAGATATGGGCACGCCGCCAGGGGTATCGCCGGGCGCAGACGAGATCCCTTCCGCGCCCGCCCGGTCGCCATCCGAACGGCGGCGGCGCGCGCATGGGATAGGGCAAGCTGTCGCCGGTCGTTTCTTCACCGCGAGGTGCTTCCATGAGCCGTGTCCGCCGCCCGTCGCCGCTTGTCCTGACCCTGGCCGCCTGGACCTTGGCCGCCTGGGGTCTGGCCGCCTGCGCCCCGGCCCCCGACCTTGGCGAGACCGCCGCTGCGCCCGTGCTGGCGCCGGCCCCGCTGCCGCAATGGCGCGTCGGCGACAGCGTCAGTTGGAGCAACGGCCAGACCGAAACCGTGACCGCCGTCGAGGGCGAGGTGGTGCGCTGGCGCGACCAGGACGGCAACACCTATGCCGGCTATCGCAATTTCATGCTGCCGTCGCTGGAATGGGATTATCCCGAGACGCGGGCGGTGACCGCCATGGATCTGCCACCCGACCTGTTGTGGCCGCTGAAGACGGGCAACCGCGCCCATTTCACCGTCGGCCAGCGCCTGACGCTGAAAATCCACAACTCGGAAATCGCCTATAACGACGAATGGATCTGCGGGGTGGACGGGACCGAGCGGATCAGCGCGCGCCTGGGCGATTTCGACACCTGGCGCCTGCGCTGCCAGCGCTATTGGCGCGGCAGCAACATCGGCGAGATTGTGTGGAACTACGCCCCCACCCTGGGACAGGTGGTGCGCCGGAACTGGACCGGGGCCAAGGAACCCGACGAATTGGTGGCGGTCGGCCGTGGCCCGCTGGATGCCAAGGCGGAACGGATCGCCGACAAGGTGCGCCAGAAGGGGCTGGAAACGCTGGCGGCCGGGCGCAAGGCCCTGGGCCGCACCCACGACGTCGAGGCCATGGTGCAGCCGGTCGCCAGCTTCCAGACCGAGGACGGCACGTGGTGCCGCGACTTCCGCCAGGTCATCCAGACCGCCGCCGCCCATGTCACCACCGCCGGCAGCGCCTGCCGCGACGGCGACGGCCGCTGGACGGTGGTCGATCGCTGGAAGCAGAAGGATTAGGCGGGTACGCCCTGGGTGGGCGCGGCCAAGCGCGCCTGCCATTCGGCCATCAGGGCGGCCAGCTTCACGCGGTCGATGGGCTTGGCGATATAGTCGTTCATGCCGGCGGCCAGGCACAGGGCGCGATCACCGCTCATGGCGTTGGCGGTCATGGCGATGATCGGCACCTCCCGCACCGGGTGGTCCAGGGCGCGGATCACCCGTGTGGCGTCCAGGCCGCTCAGGCCCGGCATCTGCATGTCCATCAGCACCAGATCATAGGTGTGGCGGCGCACCATCTCGACGGCGGACGCGCCGTCATCGGCCACGTCGGCCCGATGGCCCAGCTTTTCCAGCAGGCCCACCGCCACCTGCTGATTGATCACGTTGTCCTCGGCCACCAGAATGCGCAACCCGCTGGCGCGGGGCACCGGCGCGCAAGCGGGCATGGGCAGGCGCACGGGCGCCTTCGCGCGGCTTGGCTTATCCACCCCCGACACCGATGCCAGCACCTCGACCAGAGGACCGGCGGCCACCGGCGGCGCCAGCAGGTGGGTGATGCCCAGGCCGGCCATGCGGGGGCGGTCGGCCTCGGCCTCGTCGCCGACCAGCACCGGCACCACCGCGCGCAGCGCCGGATCGGCCCGCGTCAGCAGCACCAGATCGAACCCGGTGACGCCGCGCAGGCCCATGTCCAGCACCATCACCGCCGGCGGCCGGCCGGCGGCCGCATCCTGCCGCAGGAGCGCCAGCGCCCCCATGGCGTCGGTGGCGGCGGCGACTTCCACCCCCTGGCGGTCCAGCGCCTCCTGCGCATCGGCCAGCAGCGCCGAGTTCTCGGACACCACCAGCAGGCGCAGGCCGGGCGGCAGGCTGATGTCGCGCCGCATGGCCCGGCGTTCCCGGCCACGGGTCAGGGGTACGCGGAACCAAAAGGTGCTGCCCTGGCCGTGGGTGCTGGAAAAGCCGATCTCGCCCCCCATCAGTTCCACGATGCGCTTCGAGATGGCCAGTCCCAGGCCGGTACCGCCGAAGCGCCGCGCGGTCGAGGAATCGGCCTGGGTGAACATGGTGAACAGACGGGCCTGGGCATCCTCGGGAATGCCGATGCCGGTATCGCTGACCGCGACACGCAGCCAGTCGCGGCCATCGGCCACCGATACCTCGGCCATGATGGAAATCCGGCCGCGCTCGGTGAATTTCAGCGCGTTGCCGGCCAGGTTCAGCAGCACCTGGCGCAGGCGCCCGGAATCGCCGACGAACACGCCGTCGCTGGCCCCGCCCAGGTGCCAGTCCAGCACCACGTCGCGGTCCTGGGTGCGCGGCCTCAGCAGATCGGCCACCCCGGCCACCAGCGGCCGGATTTCGAACGGATTGTCCTCGAAGGTCAGCTTGCCCGCCTCCATTTTCGAGAAGTCCAGGATGTCGTTGATGATGGTGAGCAGGGAATCGGCGGAAAAGCGGATGGTGCCGGCGAAATGGCGCTGCTGGGGGTCCAGCGGCGTGTCGAGCAATAGCGCGGTCATGCCGATGATGCCGTTCATGGGGGTGCGGATCTCGTGGCTCATGGTCGCCAGAAAGGCCGCCTTGGCCTCCGCCGCCGCCTCGGCCGCGTCCTTGGCGGCCAGCAATTGCTGGGCGAACATGCGCGAGGCGGTGGCATCGACGAAGGTCCACAATTGGCCGCCCGGCCCCTCGCCGCCCATCACCGGGAACGAGCGGTAGGTGACGATGCGCCCCGAGTCCAGCTCGAGGTCGCCGCCCGCGGGGTTGCCCATGGGCGGCAGCAATTCGTGGGCCGGACGCCCGACCAGCGGACCTTCCAACTGCCACAGCCCGGCAAAGGCGGGATTGGCATAGACCACCCGACCCTCGGCATCGGCGAACAGCACGCCGAATTCCATGGCCGACAGCAACGACAGCAGGCGCGCCCGTTCCTGATCCAGGGTGGCGGTGACGCGGGCATTGCGTTGCAGGGCGACGTTGAGGTCGCCCAGGCGTTCGTTCACCGCCCGCGACATGGCGTTGAACGCCGCCCCCAGACGGCCGATGTCGTCGTCACCCTCGGCCACCTGCACGCGGGCGCAATCGCCGGCGGCGATGGCCTCGCTGGCCTGGGTCAGTTGGGTCAGGTGGCGGGTCAGCCACCAGCCCACCACGGTCAGCAGCCCGGCGGTCAACAGGATCTCGGCCACGGCGATGGCGATGCCCTGGGTGACCAGGGTGCTGCGGGCGGCGGCGATGTGCCCCAGGTCCAGCCCGAAATGCAGCGTGCCCAGCGCCTGCCCGGCCAGCGCCACCGGCGCCTGGACGTCGTAGCGGGTCGCGCCGCCCTTGTCCGACAGCGAGAACGCGCCATCGGCCGGAGGCAGCGGGCGCGCCGCGTCCCAGCCGCTGGCCGCCACCACGCGGCCGCGCAGATCGCGGACCGCCAGATAGGACAATCCCTCGGCCGCCCGGCTTTCCTTGAGGATCGCCTGGACCGTGGCATAGTCGAGCTGGGCCAGCGGCGCCACCAGCGCGGCATTCAGGACCGGCATCATCTGCTCGGCGTTCAGGCGGGCCTGCCCGGCCAGGCTGGCGTACAGCAGGCGCACGCTGTTGCCGACCATGACGGTCAGCATCAGCGCCTCGACCACCAGGGCCGCCAACAGCAGCCGCGCGCGAACGGTGCGGACCCGCAGGAACCGGCTCATTTCCGCTCGTCCCGCAGCAGGGTGCGAACCTCGTCCGCATAGGGAGCCATCGCGGCCAGCTCGCCGTCGCCGATCTCGCGATAGCCCTCCAGCTTGTTGTCTTGGAAATAGCGTTTGCCGTCCTGGCTGCCGGCAAACGCCTTGAGCGCCGCCATCAGGGGGCCGCGCAGCGGGGCATGGCGGCCATTGAGCAGATAGACGCGCCCGGCCAGCGGCCGGCTGCTTTCCAGGATGCGCAGGCCCGTCTGAGCGTCGGGCGGCAGTTTCTGGAAGTTGGCCAGCGACATGAAACCGCCGGCCGCATCCCCGGCCAGGACCAGTTGGGCGACGCTGTCGGCGGCGCTGACGAAGCGGGTTTGGCGCGGCGCCACCCCGTTGTCGCGCAGCCACTGCACCCCCCACAGGGTGACCAGCGACGACGGACTGAGGCCCAGAACCACTTGGCCGTTCAGCCCGTCTGGCTTGGTCACGGCCGCGCCGCGATCCACCACCAGCACGGCGCGGAAATCGGCCTGGTAGGTGACGAGCGGCAGATAGCCGGCATCGCTGCGCAGCAACTCGGCCTGATGGCCGGTGGTCACCGCCAGATCGTATTCCTGCGCCACCGCGCGGCGGGCGAATTCGGTGAAGTCGGGCGCGGTGACGATTTCCACCGGCCGGCCCAGGGATTGGGCCAGGGCGGCGCGCACCGGCTGGTATTGCTCGATGATGATGCGGGCGCTGGTGTGGGGGGCGACCCCCACCACGAAGGGTTCGGCCGCCGGTGCCGGTATCTGCGCCTGCGCCCCCAGCACCGCCATGGCCGCCAGCACGGCAGCCACCATCCCGATCACGCGCGCCATCGCCGCCCCCACCGCAGACCCAAACAAAGGTGATAGTGAAAGTATAGGGGCGGCCTATGAACGGCGGTGCAGGCCCGGTTGAACGGGCTGGAAACCGAAGTTCAAAAATTGTGAACGACACAACGGCTATGGGGGCGATGCCGCCGCACCGGTGCGGGCAAAAGAAAAACCCCCAGGTTTCCCTGGGGGTTTTATTGGTCGGAGTGAGAGGATTCGAACCTCCGGCCCCTGCCTCCCGAAGACAGTCAGAAGCCCGCCGCCTACATACAGTTACGTTGAATATCAAGGCATTACCGCTGCATCCGGCTACATAGAACTACGTCCGATTTTGGTCTCAGTGTCCCGCAATTGTCCCGCAGGCTGATACGGCATGTCTCTGGATTGGGTAGTGTCTCAGTTTGAAATCTGATGGCATCGGCTCATGCTTGAGCGGGGATGCATTCCCCGCCGACCGATGCCATATTACCGGCATGAGCACGAAACACCCAAAGCGCCCGCGCGACCCGAACCAGCTTGCCAAACTGATCGTGGATATCGCCACCGGAGAAGCCGAAGACCAGGCCCCGCCAACGCCAGAGGATGAAGGCAAAAATCCTCACGCAGTCGCATTGGGCCGGCTTGGCGGAAAGAAAGGCGGGAAGGCCCGCGCCGAGGCGCTGACGCCTGAGCAGCGGGCCGAGATCGCTAAGAAGGCGGCTGCGAAGAGGTGGGCTAAGTAGCTCCGGGCGACCTGCATCTTCTCCTGGCGACCTGCATCTTCTCCGGGCGACCTGCATCTAGTCCGGGCGCCCTGCAACTTCTCCGGGCGGCCTGCAGCTTCTCA
>JAFAAW010000122.1 GCA_023426365.1 Pseudomonadota bacterium | reverse complement strand
AACAGGCCAGCGGCATCGACCAGGTCAACGCCGCCGTCAGCCAGATGGACGAGATGACCCAGCAGAACGCCGCCCTGGTGGAGGAATCCGCCGCCGCCGCCCACGCCCTGGAGGACCAGTCGCGCGAGCTGAACCGCCTGATGGGCTTCTTCAACACCGGCGCCGCCGCGGTCGCCGCGACGCCCACCCCGGCCGCCGCCGCCGCCAGCCACAAGCCCGCCGCCAAGGCAGCGCCGAAGCCAGCGCGTCCGACCATCAAGGCGGCAACAAAGCCGAGGGCGTCGGCGGCACCGGCCGCCGCCTCGCAGGACGAGGATTGGGCCGAGTTCTGATACCACCCCCCTGACGTCAGGCCGCCCCGAGCATTTCGGGGCGGCCTTTTTTTTCATGCCCGAACCCGCCTTTGGCTGGAATCCGTCCGGCGCCAATGAAATACTGCCGGTTCTTTCACCAGGATCGGGCTTTTCCATGCACCGCGCCCCATCTGTCCTTGCCACCATCCTCCTGCTGGCCGCCTTTCCCGGTTGCGCCCTGGCGGGTTGGGACGAAGGACAGGCCGCCTATCAACGCAAGGACTGGGCGACCGCTTTGCGCGAACTCAAGCCGCTGGCCGATGGCGGCCATGTGGGGGCGCTGTCGCGTCTGGGCCATATGACCCTGCACGGCCACGGCGTGCCGCGCGACGAGGCGGCCGCGCTGCGCCTGTTGCTGGGCGCCGCCGAAGGCGGCGATGCCCTGGCCCAGAACACCGTGGGCGGCCTGTATTTCGCCGGACGGGGAACCCCGCGCGACGTGGCCAACGCGCTGCTGTGGTTCGGCCGCGCCGCCGACCAGGGCCAGCCCAACGCCCTCAACAACCTGGGTCAGCTTTACCTGTTCGGCAACGGCGTCGCCAAGGACGAGGCGAAGGCGGTGGATTTGCTGCGGCGGGCGGCGGATCGCAACATTTCGGCCGCCTGGGAAGCGCTCGGCATCGCCTATTGGGACGGGCGCGGCACCGCCGCCGACCGTGCCGAGGCGACGCGCTGGTTCCGCAAGGCCGCCGAACGCGGACATATGCTGGCCCAGAACCGGCTGGGCAACGCCCTGTGGACCGGCAACGGCACCGCCAAGAACCAGGCCGAGGCGGTCCACTGGTTCACCCAGGCGGCGGCCCAGGGCGACGCGGCCTCACAGCACAATGTGGCGCTGGCCTACATGCACGGGATCGGGGTGGCCAAGGACCCCGCCCAGGCGGCGCTTTACGCCATCCTGGCGGCCCGCCATGCCAAACCCGCCGACAAGGCGCGCTTTGAGGACAGCCGCGACCGGCTGCGCGAACGCACCGATACGGCCGTATGGGGCGCGGCCGAGGCGAAGGCCCGGGCGTGGACGCCGCGCACCAACACGCCGAACGAGACAGCCCCCGCACCCGGCGGGGCAACGCCGGCGACCGCCAAGGCCGCCCCCGCCCCTTCCCCCGTTCCTGCCCGCCCGCAGGTGAATTCCGGCTCGGGCATCGTCGTCAACCGCGGCGGCACCATCCTGACCAATTCCCATGTGGTGGAGCGCTGCCGCAATATCCGCATCAGCCTGGAGGGACAGCCGGCGCAGGCCGCGACCGTGGTGGCCCGCGACGCCGCCAACGACCTTGCCGCGCTTGCGTCGTCGCTGCGGCCCATGGATGTCGCACGCTTCCGCCAGGACAAGGCCATGCGCTCGGGCGATGGCGTGGTGGCCATCGGCTATCCGCTGTCGTCGCTGCTGTCGCGCGAACCCAACGTCACCGCCGGCGTGATCAGCGCGCTGGCGGGCGTGAAGGGCGACAAGCGGCATTATCAGATCACGGCCCCCGTGCAGAAGGGCAACTCCGGCGGCCCGGTGGCCGACATGAGCGGCAACTTGGTGGGCATCGTCGCATCCAAGCTGGACGCCATGAAGATCGCCGACAAGACGGGCGACCTGCCGCAGAACGTCAATTTCGCCATCAAATCGGAACTGGCGCGCCAATTCCTGGCCGATAACGGCCTTGCTTACGAAACCGCGCCGGCCGCCAGCCAATTGTCGCCCGCGGATGTGGGCGACATCCTCAAGAAGGCCACCGTCTTCGTGGAATGCGAGGGGTGAGGGATCAGCGCGCCTGAAGCTGAAGGTCGGTGTCGCCCGTGCGGCTGCGCACACGCACCGGGCGCGGGCGGTCGGGCGACAGGTCGTACTGGACTTCCTCGGCATAGGATTTGCCGGCGGAACGGCTTTCGTCCACCAGGGCGCCCAGAATGGCGACGCCGCCGGTCGCGACAAAAAACGCCGAATTGCCCCAGATCCAGCCGTCGGCGCTGGCGTCCAGGGTGTAGGAGGTCGGGCGGTAGCCCTGGGCGCGGCAGGTCACGGTGACGGGTGCCGCGTTGGACGGGATGGCCACCGTCGCCGGGGTGCGGATGCTGGCGGAAAAGCCTTCGTAGCCCTTGAGGTCGCATAGCGCCTGGTCGGGATTGGTGCGGATCTGCACGTCCGAGGAGGTCGAGCTGACCACCGAGGCGCAGCCGGCCAGACCCATCAGCCCAACCCCCGCCAAAAACGACCAGATCCCCCGCGCGGCGCGCATGCCCGATGCCCCTCCCCCTATTACGCGGCCACTATCCCAAGGGGTGGCCGCGCTGGCAAGAGGATAAGGTGGGCGACCGCCTACATCAGCAGCAGGCGTTCGCCGGCCTTGACCTCGGGCGCCGGCTCATAGGCCACCAGCCAGTATCCGCCCTTGTCGTGCCAACGAGCGGTCAGGAACTCCTCGGTCACCTCGCGGTCGCCGCCGATATGGATGGCCGCGATGTCGAGCGCCTCGCTCGCGCTTTCGGCAACCCGGTCCAACACCTCGGTGATGCGGAACGGCTGGGCGTCGGTGCCGGGGATGGTGGTCTGCATAACGACGAGAGGCATGTCCCGAATGGCTCCTGGCAAAAGTGTGGCGATGCCGCTTTGGTATCGCCGCCGCCTTGCCGGAAGGTTAAACCCTAGCCCGGCCGACCATCTGCGCGCGGGCGTGTCACGATGGGGAAATAGACCACCACGAACAGCAGCCATGCCAGCGCCCACAGGGTTCCGCCCCCGTGGGTCAGTCCCATCTGGGCGGACGGCACCAGCGGGGCGACGACGCGCAGCACCGTTCCCACCGACAGCAGCACATAGGCGGCGACGGTAAGCGGCGACACCAGGAGCGGGCGGCCGGAATGGCCCAGCGCGGCGCGGCTCATCACCCCCAGGATCATGGTGCCGATGGAACCGGCCGTCAGCGCGTGGACCGCCGCCGACACCGGCAACCCGTCGATGAAGCTGCAGGCCCCCAGCAGGGCCAGGCCCACCACCATCCACAGATAGCCCAGATGCAACACCCACAGGATGGGGTTCGAAACGGTCTTGAGACCGTGCCAGCGCGACAGCCGCAGCAGATGAATGCCCGCCGCCGCCAGCAGGACCACCCCGGCCGCCGGCGATGACGGCACCAGGGCGGTCAGTATGCCGGCCAGCAGCACGCTGCCCTGGGCGCCGCCCTTCTCGATCCAGCCGATCGGCGTGACCTCGACCGGCTTGCCCTGCATGCGCAGCCAGTTCTGGGTGAAGGACGGTACGATACGCCCGCCGACAATGGCGATCATGACCAGCAGCAGCGCCATGCCGAGATAGACCCCGCGCATGGGATCGCCCCAGCCCAGATACACACCGCCGTGAACCACCGCGTTGGCCAGCAGGAACAGGCCCAGGATCGGCAGGAACACCATGTTGCGCGCCTTGCCGGCGGCAATCAGCGGCCGCCCCAGCAACAGGGCGAGCATGGGGATATAGGCGAGGTCGAGCACGGCCACCACGATCGGCGGCAACAGGCCCGCCAGGGTAAAGGCCAGGCGGCCCGCCAGCCACAGCGCGAACAGGACCATCAGCGGCCGCCCGCTGACATGATGGGTGTTGGTCCAGTTGGGGACCGCGGTCAGCAGGAAGCCGCCGACTGCCGCCGCCGCGAAGCCGAACACCATCTCGTGCCCATGCCACACGGTGGGGCCAAACGGCAGGCGCAGGTCGACGCCCCCCACATAGACGGCCAGCCACAACGGCAGGGCCAGCATGGCGTGGATGCCGGCGAACAGAAAGAACGGCCGAAAGCCGGCGGCAAAGAACAGCGGTCCGGGTTTGCCGCGATAGACCGGTTCCTGCAACGGGATGGTTGCCATCAAGTCCTCTCCTGGGGCGCGAACGGATAAAGGGTGCCGCCAAAGGGCATGCGCCGGCCTTGATGGGGATCAAGGGGGGCAAGGCAATGTCGCAACCCCGACAGCACGTCGCACATACGACAGCCCAACAGCCGCGCCGGGGCGAATGATCCCAGGCTTTCCGCCATTTCGCAAGACTGGCACGCCCCTTGCGATGCCTGGTTTCGGTACGATCCCCCATCGCGGAGGCCGCCGGTGAGCAGCAACGTCATCCCCCTGTCCAGCATCCTGGCCAAGCATCCCCCGGCGGGCGGCAAGGCCAAGCCCACCGGCGGCTGTTCGTCCAAATCCTGCGGTTCGCCCCAGGACAAGGCCGTGGGCCAGGGTGACATGCCCGACCACGTGTGGAACAAGATCAAGGATCACCCCTGCTACAGCGAAGAGGCGCACCATTACTTCGCCCGCATGCATGTGGCGGTGGCGCCCGCGTGCAACATCCAGTGCAATTACTGCAACCGGAAATACGATTGCTCCAACGAGTCCCGCCCGGGCGTGACCAGCGAGCGGCTGACGCCGGAACAGGCGGCGCGCAAGGTGGTGGCGGTGGCCAACAAGGTGCCGCAATTGTCGGTGCTGGGCATCGCCGGGCCGGGCGATTCCATGTTCGATGCGGAAAAGACCTTCGAGACCTTCCGCCAGGTGGAGCGATTGCTGCCGGACCTGAAGTTCTGCGTCTCCACCAACGGCCTTGCCCTGCCCGACCACATCGACCGGCTGGCCGAACACAACATCGACCACGTCACCATCACCATCAACATGGTGGACCCCGAGGTGGGTACGGCGATCTATCCGTGGATCTATTTCAAGGGCAAGCGCCACACCGGCCTGGATGCCGCGCGCATTCTTCACGAGCGCCAGATGGAAAGCCTGGAGCGCCTGCGCGACAAGGACATCCTGGTCAAGGTCAACTCGGTGATGATCCCGGGCGTGAACGACCACCATCTGCTGGAGGTCAACGCCGCCATCAAGGCGCGGGGCGCCTTCCTGCACAACGTCATGCCGCTGATCTCGGACGCCGCGCACGGCACCTATTTCGGGCTGAACGGACAGCGCGGCCCCACCCCCGCCGAACTCAAGGCGTTGCAGGACAAGCTGGCCGGCGGCGCCAACCTGATGCGCCACTGCCGCCAATGCCGGGCCGACGCGGTCGGCATGCTGGGCGAGGACCTGAGCCAGGATTTCACCCTGGACAAGATCGGGAGCGAGGTCGCCTATGACCCCGAACCCCGGCGCCTTTACCGCGAGGTGGTGGAGCGCGAGCGCGCCGACCATCGCCGCGCCACCGTGACCGCGACCATCGATCTGGCCGCGACGTTGCCCGATGCGCCGGCGCGGCTGGTCGCCGTCGCCACCAAGGGCGGCGGCCGCGTCAACCAGCATTTCGGCCATGCCGGCGAGTTCCAGATCTACGAAGTGGACCCGGCCGGCGTGCGTTTCGTCGGCCACCGCAAGGTCGAGAATTACTGCCAGGGCGGGTGGGCCGACGACGACGTGCTGGAAGACAAGGTCATCCCCACCCTGGCTGGCATCGACGCCGTGTTCGTCGCCAAGATCGGCGGCTGCCCCAAGAAGGACCTGGCGCGGGCCGGCATCGCCGCCGTCGATGTCTATGCCTTCGACTACATCGAATCCGCCATCGCCCGCTGGTACGCCGACACCTTTGCCGCGGCCGAGCAGGATTTCGCCTGACCCGTTTGATCGAGAGAAGAGAGGAGAACCGCCATGGCCATGAAGATCATCGCGTCGCAGTGTTCCGCCTGTGGCGCCTGTGAATTCGAATGCCCCAACGCCGCCATCGCCATGAAGGGCGACGCCTACATGATCAAGGCCAGCGCCTGCACGGAATGCGACGGCGACGACCCCAAATGCACGGCCGTCTGCCCGGTGGACGGCTGCATCGTCAAGGCGTGAGCCGCTTGCGGGAGGTGCCGATGGAAGCGATCTGCGAACTCTACGACCCGCCTGCGTACACCGCCGGCGACAAGGTGCGGGCCATCCGCGCCGTGCGCAACGACGGGACCTATCCCGGCAGCGCCATGGGGCAGTTCCTGATCGAGGCCGGCGACGTCGGCTATGTCAAATCCGTCGGCACCTACCTGAACCGCTTTTACGTCTACGCGATCGATTTCGTCGATCGCGGCATTCTGGTGGGCATGCGCCGACACGAACTCGAACTTCTGGAGACCGCGCCATGAAGGTGACCCTGCGCAAGGTGGCCGATTACTACGAAATCTACGTCCCCAAGAAGGACCTGGAGGAGAGGATCGTCGCCATGGAAAACGGCTCGCCGTGGGGCGGTATCGTCACCATCGGCAACGGCTGGAGGTTCCTGATGCCCGAAATGCCGGCCGACACGCCCATGCCGATCACCGTGGACGCCCGCAAGCTGGGCGACGAGGACTAGGGCGATGTCTGCCGCTGCCGCCCCGCACGCCGTGCTGGAGCGCCTGGCCGCCGACATGGCGGCGGGCCGCATGATCCCCTATCTGGGGCCGGAAGTGCTGACGCTCGGCACGGCCGAACCATTGGTGCCCACGGGCGCGCGGGCGCTGTCGCATCTGCTGGCGTCGCGGGTGGCGGTTCCGGGGCGCATCCGCAACAACCTGTGGCATACCGCCCAGTATATCGAGACATTCCGCCACCGCGTCACCGTGGACAAGCTGCTGGCCGAGGTGTTCCGCCCGGTGCCCGAGCCGAACCTGCTGCACCGCTGGCTGGCCTCGCTCGACCGCCTGCCGGTGATCGTCGACACCTGGTACGACGGGGCCATGCGCGCGGCCTTGGCCGGTCGCGCCGACTGGGGATCGCTGCATGGCGCGTCCAAGGCGCGCCGCACCGCCGATGTGCCCTGGATCCGTGCCTTCGACGCCGCCGGCCGGGAGGTGGAGGCCGAGGCGGCGCAGGACTGGACGACCGTGCTTTACAAACCGCACGGGGCCGCCCAGCCCGATGGCGACGTGCTGGCGTCGGATTCGGATTATGTGGAAGTGCTGACCGAGATCGACCTGCAGACGCCCATTCCCGGCGCGATCAGGGAACGGCGCGGCACCTGCGGCTTCCTGTTCCTGGGCTGCCGCTTCTACGACCAGATCCTGCGCACCTTCGCCCGCTGCATCCTGCGCCGCGCGGCAGGCCCCCATTACGCGGTGGTGCCCGACGACCTGACGCCCAACGAGATCAAGTTCCTCAAGATCGAGGGCATCACCCCCATCGTGCTGCCGCTGTCCGAGGCCGCTCTTGCGCTGACCGGCGCATCCCCGCTCGTTTCCGCCACCCCCAAGAAACCTGAGAGGGAGTCCCATGGCTAATGTCACTTTCAGCGGCCCGACGCTGCCCAAGAACGTCACCGTCTATGCGGTCGCCGATACCCAGACCCTGCTGGCTCTCGCCAAGAAGGCCGGCATCGCCATCCCGTTCCAGTGCCAGGACGGCGAATGCGGGTCCTGCCTGATCAAGGTGACCCATCTGGGCAGCAACAAGCCCAAGGCCATTCACCTGACCGACAAGGAAAAGCTGACCCTGTCTGTGAACGGCAAGCTGACCAAGCAGGTGCTGGAGCAGGCCGAAGTGAACGACATGCCGCCGCCCTATCGGCTGGCGTGCCAGTACCTGGTCCAGGACGAGGACATCTTGGTGGAATTCACCGGCGAACCCGGTGTCGAGATCGACCTGCGGCGATAAGGTGGCGGAAGCGTACGCAGGTCGATGTGGGAGGGAAACTTCGGTTTCCCTCCCTTTTCATTGTTGAGGAAAGAGGCGCCGATGGCCCACGTGATTTTCTTCGAAAAGCCCGGTTGCGGCGGCAATGCCCGTCAGAAGCGGCGACTGGCGGAATCCGGTCACCTCGTCGAGGCCCGCAACCTGTTGTCGCACCCGTGGACCGAGGCGGAGCTGCGCGCCTTTTTCGGCGCCCGTCCGGTGGATCAGTGGTTCAACCGTGCCCACCCCAAGGTGAAGTCTGGCGCACTGCGGCCGTGTGACATTACCGCTGCCCAGGCGCTGTCGCTGATGCTGGCCGACCCGCTGCTGATCCGCCGCCCCCTGCTGCAGGTGGGGATGGAACGCGAGGTCGGCTGGGATGAGGATCGCCTCCGTGCCTGGATCGGTCTGGCCGCCGGCGGCGTGGGCGAGGGCTGCCCCAGGGACGAGGCCTACGCCCCCTGCCCTATGCCGGACGCAGCCCCTCGGCCAGCTTGAGCAAGCCCCGCACCTGGCCGCGAATCTCCTCGGCCACCTTGCGGTCCAGCCGGTTCAGCCAGGCGGCGGGAATGGCGCCCACGCCATAGGTGGCGCCAGCCAGCATGCCGGCCAAGGCCCCGGTGGTATCGGCGTCGCCGCCCTGGTTGACCGTCTCGATGGCGCAAGTTTTGAACGAATCGGTCACGAAATAGAAGTGGAATACCGTCTGCACCGTATCGACGATATAGGCGGAGCTTTGGCCGCGATAAGGTTCGAAACGAAACCCCTTGTGCTGTTCGATCAGGCCGCTGGCGATCTCGCGCGCCCCCTTGATCCCCTCGCCCCGCAGCAGGGCATGGACCATGCGCCCGAACGTCAGCGAGGCATCGTCCGACAGGGGGTGATGATGGGTGATGCGGCACTGCGCCGGCGTCCATTCCGCGAACAGGTCGGGACGGTGAACGGTGGCGATGGCCAGGGGCAACAGGCGCATGGCGGCCCCGTTACCGCCGTCGCCTTCACAGAACGCGCCCTCCGTGGTGCCGTGGGTCATATAGCGGCGGATGCCGCGGCGACAGGTGTTGCCCACATCCACCGGACCGCTTTTCAACCAGGCGGAAAACTCCTCGCACACGTCGCGCGCATCGAAACCGCCCCGCCGCAATAACGACCGGCCCAGGGCCAACGCCATCTCGGTGTCGTCGGTGACCTGTCCGGGCGCCAGATGCAGCCAGCCGCCGCCGATCATCTTGCGGTGCACGCCGTATTTGGCCTCGATCTCGCGCCGGGTCATGAATTCGACCGTGGCGCCCAGGGCGTCGCCCACGGCAAAGCCAAGAAAGGCGCCCAGCGCCCGCTCCTCCAGTGTGATATCCGCCATTCTTTGCCTTTCGTCCTAGAAATAACTGGCGCTGACACGGTAATCGCCGCCGATCACCAGATATTCGCCCTCTCCTTTCAGCGGGTGGATCGGAAGTAGGGTGTTGAAGAAGACGATCTTCACCGCCGGCACCTGGGCGGTCAGGATGGTGTCGCCGAAGCAATCGGCCACCGCCCGCTCGGACGAGAACGAAGCCAAGTTGTTCACGCGCATGACCACGGTCTTGCGGTCCATGCGGGCAATGATCTGATGCTCGTCGAAGGAATTGATGCCGCGATAGAGCGGCACATGGCTTTGCCCGGGTGCTGCGAAGCGCGCCAATGCCCATTGGCAAAATTCGTACAGCATGTCGAGCTGGGTATAGATCGAGTTGTTGTGGAAGCGGCTCGACATCTTTTCTTCCACATAGGTGGCCCAGGCCGGATTGCCGATGCGGTCCAGCGGTTCCTTGTGGAACGTGGGAAAAAGCCCGAACCGGCTTTCCACCCAGCCTTTGAGCACCGCGCCCTCGGGCGAATTGGAATCGTATCCCCAGCCCTTGAGCAACCGCAGGAAGCTGGACCGGTAGCGCCGGACCCGGTCGCGGCCCGGCGCCGCCGCATGTCGTTCCCGTTCCTGCTGCTCGGGATCGATGCCGAACATGGCCGTCATGTACTTGTAGAAGGCGTCGCCGGCATCGCCCAGGCTGTCGGATTGGGAAAGCATCTCGAACAGGTTTTTGTTCATCTCGCGCACGCCCGACAGGTGAAGCGCGTGCGGGTGATCGTTGAAGGCGACGCTGCCCAGCAGGTCGGTAGGCAGGCCGACGAGGTTGGTGGAATGGCCGATCCTCCTGCGCGAAACCTGTTCCATTGATCGTCCGGTCCCCCTGCTGCCTCGCAAACGCTCTTGCAAGACGCATACCCATTGCGATCGGCCGGTTCCTGGGCGCGAAAAACCATACTGACTGTGTGGCTTCCAACACTGTGTCGCATTTCGGACAGCGGCACGGCAGCGCGCAAGCCCTCGCCCAGACGTCGCCGCTTCCTCACAACCTTCTGTTTTAACTTGATTTTCCGCCGATGCGCCGACTTGGCACGGCCGTTGCGATGCAGGGGACGTGGCGGAGGACCAGCGCCCCGCCAAGCAATTCGGAAGGCTTGGACAGCAGAAAGGAAACAGACAATGCCTCGTCAGATCGCTTTCTACGGCAAGGGCGGCATCGGCAAGTCCACCACCTCGCAGAACACCCTGGCGGCCCTGGTCGAGATGGATCAGAAGATCCTGATCGTCGGCTGCGACCCCAAGGCGGACTCCACCCGCCTGATCCTCAACACCAAGCTTCAGGACACCGTGCTGCATCTGGCCGCCAAGGCCGGTTCGGTCGAGGACCTGGAACTCGAAGACGTGATGAAGATCGGCTACAAGGGCATCAAGTGCACCGAATCGGGCGGCCCCGAGCCGGGTGTGGGCTGCGCCGGCCGCGGCGTGATCACCGCCATCAACTTCCTGGAAGAGAACGGCGCCTATGACGACGTGGACTACGTGTCCTACGACGTGCTGGGCGACGTGGTGTGCGGCGGCTTCGCCATGCCGATCCGCGAGAACAAGGCCCAGGAAATCTACATCGTCATGTCGGGCGAGATGATGGCGCTGTTCGCCGCCAACAACATCGCCAAGGGCATCCTGAAATACGCCGGCACCGGCGGCGTGCGGCTGGGCGGCCTGATCTGCAACGAACGCCAGACCGACCGCGAGCTGGACCTGGCCGAGACCCTGGCCAAGCGCCTGAACACCCAGATGATCCACTTCGTGCCGCGCGACAACATCGTCCAGCACGCCGAGCTGCGCCGCCAGACGGTCATCCAGTACAAGCCGGACAGCAAGCAGGCCGAGGAATATCGCCAGCTCGCGAAGAAGATCCATGCCAACGGCGGCAAGGGCACCATCCCGACCCCGATCTCCATGGAGGAGCTGGAGGACATGCTGATCGAGTTCGGCATCATGAAGACCGACGAGCAGCAGCTTGCCGAACTGGCCGCCAAGGAAAAGTCCCTCTGCAACGCCGGCTGACGCCCGCGCCGCCGAGCCTTCCGCCTGACCGCCGCTCCGCCCTTCCCCGGGGCGGCGGTGCGGGGCGGACCGAGAGACTGAAAGCTTAAAGGAGAAGGGGCATGAGCCTCGATCAGACCAACGACGCTGCCTTCCACGAGGCCCTCATCAAGGAGGTGCTGGAGCAGTATCCCGACAAATCCGCCAAGAAGCGCGCGCGCCATCTGAACGTCAGCAAGACCGACGATGCCGGCGCGTCCTCGTGCGGCGTGAAATCCAACGTCAAGTCGGTGCCGGGCGTGATGACCATCCGCGGCTGCGCCTACGCCGGTTCCAAGGGCGTGGTGTGGGGGCCGATCAAGGACATGGTCCACATCAGCCACGGTCCCGTCGGCTGCGGCCAGTATTCCTGGTCCCAGCGCCGCAATTACTTCACCGGCACGGTGGGCATCGACTCGTTCGTCACCATGCAGGTGACCTCGGACTTCCAGGAACGCGACATCGTCTTCGGCGGCGACAAGAACCTGGACAAGATGATCGACGAGCTGAACGAGATGTTCCCGCTCAACAACGGCATCTCGGTGCAGTCCGAATGCCCGATCGGCCTGATCGGCGACGACATCGAAGCCGTCTCGAAGAAGAAGGCCAAGGATATCGGCAAGCCGGTGGTTCCGGTGCGCTGTGAAGGCTTCCGCGGCGTGTCCCAGTCGCTGGGCCACCACATCGCCAACGACGCCATCCGCGACTGGGTGTTCGAGAAGACCAATCCCGAGTGGGAAACCGGCCCCTACGACGTCAACCTGATCGCCGACTACAACATCGGCGGCGACGCCTGGCCGTCGCGCAAGCTGCTCGAAGAGATGGGCCTGCGCGTCATCGGCTCGTGGTCGGGCGACGCGACGCTCGCCGAGATGGAGCGCGCCCCCAAGGCCAAGCTCAATCTCATCCATTGCTACCGGTCGATGAACTACATCTGCCGCCACATGGAGGAGAAGTACAACATTCCGTGGGTGGAATATAACTTCTTCGGCCCGACCCAGATCGCCCAGTCGCTGCGTGCCATCGCCGCCCAGTTCGACGACACCATCAAGGCCAATGCCGAAAAGGTGATCGCCAAGTACCAGCCGCTGGTGGATGCCGTCATCGCCAAGTACAAGCCGCGCCTGGAGGGCAAGAAGGTGATGCTGTACGTGGGCGGCCTGCGCCCCCGCCACGTCGCCACCGCCTATGACGACCTGGGCATGAACATCGTCGGCACCGGCTATGAATTCGCCCACAACGACGACTACCAGCGCACCACCCACTACGTCAAAGACGGCACGCTGATCTACGACGACGTTTCCGGCTTCGAGCTGGAAAAGTTCATCGAGAAGATCCGCCCCGATCTGGTCGGTTCCGGCATCAAGGAAAAGTACGCGACCCAGAAGATGGGCGTGCCCTTCCGCCAGATGCACTCGTGGGACTATTCGGGCCCCTATCACGGCTATGACGGCTTCGCGATCTTCGCCCGCGACATGGACATGGCCATCAACAGCCCGGTCTGGAGCAAGTTCAAGGCTCCGTGGAAGGCCGCCTAAAGCACGTTACCGCCCAATTTCCCTCCCCGCGTGTCGCCCAACAATCGGGGGCGTGGGGAGGACGAAGGAGAACTGCCATGCCGCAGAGCGCAGACAAGGTCAAAGACCACATTTCCTTGTTCCAGGAACCGGAATACAAGGAATTGTTCGCCAACAAGAAATCCCAGTTCGAATGCCGCCACAGCGATGAAGCGGTGGCCGCCCAGGCCGAATACACCAAGACTTGGGAATACCGCGAAAAGAACTTCAATCGTCAGATCGCGGTGATCAACCCGGCCAAGGCCTGTCAGCCGCTGGGCGCCGTGTTCGCCGCCGCCGGCTTCGAAGGCACCCTGCCCTATGTGCATGGTTCGCAAGGCTGCGTCGCCTATTTCCGCTCGCATCTGGCCCGCCACTTCAAGGAAGCCGTGCCGATCGTGGCCGATTCCATGACCGAGGACGCGGCGGTGTTCGGCGGCCTCAACAATCTGGTGGAGGGCTTGCTGAACGCCTACACCCTCTACAAGCCCAAGATGATCGCCGTTTCCACCACCTGTATGGCGGAAGTCATCGGCGACGACCTGTCGGCCTTCATCGGCACCGCCAAGGAAAAGGAATCGGTTCCCGCCGATTTCCCGGTGCCCTTCGCCCACACGCCCTCGTTCGTCGGCAGCCACACCACCGGCTACGACAACCAGATGAAGGGTATCTTCAACTACTTCTGGGAGCGCGAGAGCGTAAAGCAGCGCACCCCGAACGAGAAGATCAACATCATCCCCGGCTTCGACGGTTACGCGGTCGCCAACAACCGCGAACTGAAGCGCTATCTGGACACTATGGGCGTGGACTACACCGTGCTGGGCGACGTGTCCGACATCTACGACACGCCCTCCGACGGCGAATACCGCATGTATGACGGCGGCACCACCCTGGACGACACCCGCGCCGCCATCAACGCCAAGGCCACCATCAGCCTGCAGGAATACTGCACGCCCAAGACCCTAGAATATATCGGCGAGAAGGGCCAGCAGACCGCGGCCTTCAACTATCCCATGGGCATCGGCGCCACCGACGCCTTCCTGATGAAGGTGTCGGAACTGACCGGCAAGGCGATCCCGGCCAGCATCGAAAAGGAACGCGGCCGCCTGGTGGACGCCATCACCGACAGCCAGGCGTGGCTGCACGGCAAGAAGTTCGCCATTTTCGGTGATCCCGACTTCACGCTCGCCATGACCGCCTTCCTGCTGGAGATGGGTTGCGAGCCGACCCACGTTCTGTCCACCAACGGCTCGAGCGAGTGGGAAGCCAAGGCCAAGGCCCTGCTCGCCTCCTCGCCGTTCGGCGCCGAAGGCCAGGTGTGGAAGGGCAAGGACCTCTGGCACCTGCGCTCGCTGCTGTTCACCGAGCCGGCCGACTTCCTGATCGGCTCGTCCTACGGCAAGTATCTGGAAAAGGACGTGGGCATCCCGCTGATCCGCCTGACCTTTCCCATCTTCGACCGCCATCACCACCACCGCTTCCCCACCTTCGGGTATCAGGGCGCGCTCAGGGTGCTGGTCGAGATCCTGGACCGCATCTTCGAAACCGCCGACGCGGCGTCGGACATTTCCTACGACCTCACCCGCTGACGTCGGAAGCGGAAAGGTCAAACTCGGCCCCGGGGCGGCAACGCCCCGGGGTCTTCTTTTACGACAAAGGCTTTGTCGCATCCCCGACAAAGCCGGCGCCCGCCTCAGCATTTCCGCCATTCCTGAAATGGCCCGCCCCTTGCATTCCTCCACCTTGACCATTGAGGAGGGCCGCGCCCCATGCTCAAGCACAAGATCGCCGAGCTGTTTGTCGAACCCGCCTGCGCCAAGAATCAGGCGAAGTCGGATGCGGACCGCAAGAAGGGGTGCGGCAAGCCCCTGACGCCGGGCGCGGCGGCCGGCGGCTGCTGTTTCGACGGCGCCAAGATCGCGCTGCAGCCCATCACCGACGTGGTGCATCTGGTGCACGGCCCCATCGCCTGCGAGGGCAATTCCTGGGACACCCGCAATTCCCATTCCTCGGGGGCGCAGCTTTACCGGCTGGGCTTCACCACCGACATGCAGAACCTGGACATCGTGCACGGCGGCGAAAAGAAGCTGTACAGGGCCATCCGTCAGGCCATCAAGCGCCACAACCCGCCTGCGGTGTTCGTCTATCAGACCTGCGTCGGCGCACTGATCGGCGACGACGTGGAGGCGGTGTGCAAGGCGGCGACCGAACGCATGGGCGTACCCGTGGTGCCGGTCAACGCTCCGGGCTTCGTCGGCTCCAAGAATTTGGGCAACCGTCTGGGCGGCGACGCGCTGTTCGAGCATGTCATCGGCACCCATCAGCCCGACGACGTCGGCCCGACCGACATCAACATCCTGGGCGAATACAACGTGGCCGGCGAGTTGGATCAGTTCCGGCCATTGCTGGCGCGCCTGGGCATCCGGCTGCGCTGTTCGATCACCGGCGACGCCCGCTATTTGGATGTGGCCGGCGCCCATACCGCGCGGGCCAACATGGTGCTGTGCAGCCAAGCGCTGGTGACGCTGGCCCGCAAGATGCGGGAAACCTACGGCATCCCCTATTTCGAGGGGTCGTTCTACGGCATTTCCGACACGTCCGAGGCATTGCGCGCCATCGCCCGCATGCTGGTGGAACGAGGCGCCGACGCTGCCCTGCTGCCGCGCACCGAGGCGCTGATCGCCGAGGAGGAAACCCGCGCCTGGGCGCGGCTGGAGCCGTTCAAGGAGCGCCTGCGGGGGCGCAAGGTCCTGCTTTACACCGGCGGCGTCAAAAGCTGGTCGGTGATCCAGGCGCTCCAGGAAGTGGGCATGGAGGTGGTCGGCAGCTCGGTGCGCAAGGCCACGGCCGAGGATGCCGCCAAGGCACTGGAACGCTTGGGCGGCGACGAGGACAAGCTGGCCGACGCCATCACGCCCAGGGACATGTACGCCATGTTCAAAGAGGCCAAGGCCGAGATGATGCTGTCGGGCGGACGCTCGCAATTCGTGGCGCTCAAGGCGCTGACGCCGTGGCTGGACATCAACCAGGAACGCCACGTCGGCTACGCCGCCTATGACGGCATGGTCGAGATGGTCCGCCAGATCGACCTGATGATCAACAACCCGATCTGGGCGCAGGTGCGCAAGCCCGCCCCGTGGGAGGTGTGACCATGGCCCTTGTCATCAGCCACAACAAAGCCCTGTCCACCAGCCCGCTCAAGGTCAGCGCGCCGCTGGGCGCCGCCATGGCCTTCCTGGGCATGGAGGGCAGCCTGCCGCTGTTCCACGGCAGCCAGGGCTGCACCGCCTTCGCCCTGGTCATGATGGTGCGCCACTTCCGCGAGGCCATCCCGCTGCAAACCACCGCCATGAACGAGGTGTCCACCATCCTGGGCGGCGCCGAGCAGGTGGAACAGGCGCTGCACAACATGGTCAAGCGCGCGCGTCCGCGCATGATCGGCCTGATCTCCACCGCATTGACCGAGACGCGGGGCGAGGACATGGCCGGCGACCTCAAGGCCATCCTGGCCCGCTCCAAGGACCTGTCGGGCACCTCGGTGATCCATTGCTCCGCCCCCGATTTCGACGGTTCGCTGGAAACCGGCTGGGGCAAGGCGGTGGGCGCCATGATCCGCGCCCTGGTGCCCGGCCCGTCGGCGCAGCCGGCCCTCAAGCGCGTCAACGTGCTGGCCGGCTGCCATCTGACGCCCGGCGACATCGAGGCGATGAAGGAAATCGTCGAGGATTTCGGCCTGGAAGCGGTCATCCTGCCCGACCTGTCCGGCTCGCTGGACGGCCATGTGCCCGACCATTACGTGCCCACCACCCTGGGCGGCACCACGCTGGAACAGATCAAGGGCATGAACCGCGCTGTCCTCACCATCGCGGTGGGTGAACACATGCGCATCAGCGCCGAGACGCTGGAGGGACGGACCGGCATCCCCTTCGTGCTGTTCGACCGCCTGACCGGGCTGGAGGCGGTGGACCGGCTGATGGTGTGCCTGTCCACCGCCTCGGGCCAGCCGGTTCCGGCCAAGTACCGCCGCCAGCGGTCGCAATTGGTGGATGCCATGCTGGACGGCCATTTCTTCTTCGCCGGCTGCGCCGTGGCGGTGGCGGGCGAGCCGTCCTTCCTGTGGACCTATGCGTCGTTGTGCGCCGACCTGGGCGCCCGCATCGTCGGCGCGGTCTCCACGCTGCCCTCGCCGCACCTGTCCATGCTGCCGTCGGAAACCGCCATCATCGGCGATTACGAGGATCTGGAGGACCAGATCCTGGAGGCGGGCGGCGCCGACCTGATCATCGCCAACGCCAATGCCCGCCTGATCGCCGGCCGCCATGGCATCCCCCTGCACCGCGCCGGCTTTCCGGTCTTCGACCGCCTGGGCGCCGCCCACCAGACGACCTTGGGCTATCGCGGCACGCGGGACCTGATCTTCACCCTGGGCAACATTCTGATGGAGCATCCCGGCCACGGCCATGGTGCATCCTTGCCCGTCCAGCATGGGGGGCACGTCCATGGTGACCCGACGGTTGCGGCTGGTTGACCCCCACCCGGACAGTTCCGGCCCGTCGGGGCCGTTGAAAGGAGGACATATGCGCGTAGCCTTCGCCACCCAGGACCGCCAGACGGTGGACGCCCATTTCGCCAGCGCGCGGACCTTCATGTTCTATGACGTCGGACCCGACGGCCACACCTTCCTGGAGGCCGTGCAGTTCGACAACGTCAGCAACGAGGAAGGCCAGCACCAGGAGGATGGCGACGACCGCCTGGCCAGCAAGATCAAGGCGCTGGAGGGTTCGGCCCTGTTGTTCGTGCGCGCCATCGGCGGCCCGGCGGCGGCCCGCGTGGTGCGCGCCCGCGTCCACCCCATCAAGCTGTCGGCGGATGAGACCATCTCGGCGGTGATCGACAAGGTGCGCGGCATGCTGAAATCCAACCCGCCGCCCTGGCTGCGCAAGGCCATCCGCGATGCCGATACCGGCCCCGACCGCTTCATCGACGACGAGGATTGAGCCATGCCCGCCACCCTGACTCTGGACGAGGCCGACCGCGCCGCGCTCTCCCGCCCCTTCGCCAAGGCCCTGCTGACCCTGATCCGCGCCCAGGACCGCTCGGGCGCCATGGAGGCCGATACGGACGAGGAACTGCTGGCGCCCTTCATCGTCACCAAGGCGCAGAAGCGCGAAATCCCCATGTTCGGCGATCCCGATCCCGACATCCTGATGCGGGTCGAACAGATCTACATGGCGGTGTGCTGGCTGATCGAACGCGAAACCGGCATTGCCGCGGCCCCCATCATGAACATCCACCACGAGGGCTGGGGCCGCATCGTCATCATCACCGGCCGCCTGGTGGCGGTGAACGCCTATGTGCGCGAGCTGCACCGCTTCGGCTACCACTCGCTGGTCCAGATGGAGACCAAGGCATTGAAGCTGGTGGAGGAAGGCATCGAAGCCGTCCGCCGGTTCCCCGAGATCGCCGCCGCCTGACCCCCTGCCCACAGGAGCAACCAACCATGTCGCTGCGCACCTTCACCACCCGTTCCGGCAAGCCGTGGACACCCCGCTATCTGCTGTCGATCAGCGACGAACTGTGTATCGGCTGCGGCCGTTGCTACAAGGTCTGCACCCAGGGCGTGCTGGAGCTGAAGGGCATCAACGAGGACGGCGAGCTGTGCGACCCGTTCGACGACGGCGAGGACATCGAGCGCAAGGTCATGGTGGTGTCCAACGAAGGCGACTGCATCGGCTGCGGCAGTTGCGAAACCGTGTGCGGCACCAAGGCCCAGAAACACGAAGCCATGGCCGCCTGACCGTCGAAAGCGTGCCTCTTGGGGCGGGCGGCGAAGCCACGCGCTGCCGCCCGCCCCTCCCCTCAGCCATCCCCGCCTGCACCGCCCACCTTGAAAAGGCCGCGCTTGCCCTGTATGCCACAGGGAGGCCCAGCCCCGAGGTGCGCCATGATCGATCCGCAAGACATCAAGGCCGGGACCCAGCCCGGACTTCGCTTCGCCGCCCTGCTGGACCGGACCGGCGGCTGCATCGACCTGGACTGGGAGGGTGTCGCCCGCTGGCGGCCGGAAAACGGCTTTCTTTGGATACACCTCGAACGGGACGACCCGATCGCCGCGCAGTGGGTGCGCGAGAAAAGCGGCATCGACCCGCTGGTGGCGCTGGCCTTGCTGGCCGATGAATCCCGCCCCCGCGTGGAAGACGTGGACGACTGCCTGATGGTGGTCCTGCGCGGCGTCAATGTCAGCGAGGATACCGGCGAACCCGCGCTGGTGCCCATCCACGTCTGGGCCGAACCCAACCGCCTGATCTCGCTGCGCGACAAGGATCACCAGCTCAGCGCCCTGCGCGCCATCCGCCTGACGCTGCTGAGCGGCAAGGGACCGCGCACGCCGGGTGGCCTGTTGGCGCAGATTGCCGAAAAGGTGGTCGAGCACCTGGAACTGGTGATCGACGGCATGGAGGAAACCGTCGGCATCCTGGAGGACGCCTGTATCGAACGAAGGGCCGATGCGGGCTTGCGCAGCCAACTGGCCCAGGTCCGGCGCCAGGCCATTCACCTGCGTCGCTATCTGGGTCCGCAACGCGACGCGCTTTACCGCATCCAGCACGACGACGCCTCGTGGCTGTCGCGCGACGCCAAGCTGCGGCTGCGTGAAGTGACTGACAAGGTGGTTCGCCACATCGAGGATCTGGACGCGCTGCGCGATCGCACCACGGTGCTGCACGAGGATTTGAGCACCCAGATCTCGGAAAAGATCGCCAGCACCTCCAACCGCTTCACCGTGCTGACCGCCCTGCTGCTGCCGCCCAGCCTGTTGGCCGGCCTGCTGGGCGCCAATGTGGGCGGCATCCCGGGCCATGACGATCCATTGGCGTTCTGGCAGATGTGCCTGATCGTGCTGGGCATGATGCCGGTGCTGTGGCTGGCGCTGAAACGCCTGAAGTGGCTGTAGCCCCTGTCGCTAATCCGACATTCGTCGCATCAGCGACAAGGGTGCCGACAAACATCATTTAAAAACAACACGTTACAGAGTGGCACCAGCCTTGCTAGGTGACAGGCGGATCACCGTCTGCACAGGAGGCTTGCCATGCTGACCGTCACTGAACGCGCCGTTGCCGCCGTCAAGAGCGTGCGCGAGGACGACACACAAGGGCTGCGGATCAGCGTCGCCTCGGGGGGATGTTCCGGGCTGCAATACAGTCTGGCGCTGGAAAACGAGGCCATTTCGGGCGACGAGGTGCTCGAATTCGGCGGCGTCAGGGTCTTCGTCGATCCCGCCTCGGTCATGTGGCTGACCGGCACGGTGGTGGATTTCGTCAATGCCGGCAACGATTCCGGCTTCATCTTCGAGAACCCCAATACGGGCGGCAAATGCTCGTGCAGCGGCGGTAGCTGCTGAGGGGCCGGACCATGAGCGGCGGCACCGTCATCGTCAACGACACCACCCTGCGCGACGGCGAGCAGACCGCCGGCGTCGCCTTCCGCCTGGGCGAGAAGCTGGCCATCGCCGGCGCGCTCGACCAGGCCGGCGTGCCGGAAATCGAAGCCGGCATCCCGGCCATGGGCGAGGAGGAATGCGCCGCCATCCGTGCCGTGGCCGCCCTGGGACTGAATGCCCGGCTGATCGCGTGGTGCCGCATGCGCGAGGACGACCTGGAGGCCGCGCTGGCTTGCCGCGTGCCCATGGTCAATCTGTCGATCCCGGTGTCCGACCAGCAATTGGCCAGGAAGCTGGACCGCGACCGCGCCTGGGCGCTGGCCCACATCCACCAGATGGTCAGCCGCGCCCGCGACGCCGGGGTCGAGGTGGCGGTGGGCGGCGAGGATTCGTCGCGCGCCGACCCCGCCTTTCTGGAGGACGTCATCGCCATCTGCGCCCGCGCCGGGGCGCGCCGCTTTCGCTTTGCCGACACGCTGGGGATCATGGACCCCTTCGCCACCTTCGCCCTGTTCCAGCGACTGCGCGCCGGGACCGCCATCGAGCTGGAAATCCACGCGCATGACGATTTGGGGCTGGCCACCGCCAATTCACTGGCGGCGGTCAGGGGCGGCGCCACCCACGTGTCCACCACCGTCAACGGGCTGGGGGAACGCGCCGGCAATGCCCCGCTCGAGGAAGTGGTGGTGGCGCTCGATCACCTTTACGGCCTGGATTGCGGCATTGCCAAAACCGCGCTGGGCAAGGTCTCGACGCTGGTGGCCGAGGCGTCGGGCCGGCCGGTGCCGGCCAACAAGAGCATCGTCGGCGAAGCCATTTTCACCCATGAAAGCGGCATTCACGTGTCCGGGCTGTTGCGCGATCGCCGCAATTACGAGGCGCTGGACCCGCGCGAACTGGGCCGCACCCATCGCGTCGTCTTAGGCAAGCATTCCGGCCTGACCTCGGTCCTGCACGCCTGCCGTCAGCTTGGCCTGGCCCCCACGGTGCCGCAGGCCCGCGCCGTTCTGGCCCGCGTGCGCGCCCAGTCGGTCGAAACCAAACGCCCGCCCTCGCCCGACGATCTGCGCCGCTTTCTGGCCGAAACCACGCCCAACTGACCCACGCCCAATTGACAAGGAGAGCCGAGAATGTGCACCCCCGCCCAGTGCAAGCCCGCCGCAGGCAGCCTTCTTGACCGGCTGATGGGTTTGTCCGCCGCCGAACAGTTCTTCGAGGCCCTTGACGTGGCCTTCGACCAGCAGGTGGTCAACGTCCACCGCCTGCACATTCTCAAGCGTTTCAACGCCCTGCTGGACATGGCGTCCCTGCGGGCCTTGGACGACGGCGCCGCCCGCATCGCCTGCCGCCACGCCCTCGAGAAAGCCTATGGCGAGTTCGCCGCCGGAGAGGGGCAAAAAACCTTCAAGGTCTTCCAGGAGGTCAAGACCGGCTTCGTGCCGCTGTCCTCGCTTGGCAGCTTCCGCTGATCAGGAGTTCCCATGCATATCGTCGTTTGCATCAAGCAGGTTCCGGACAGCGCGCAAATCCGCGTCCACCCGGTCACCAACACCATCATGCGCCAGGGGGTGCCCACCATCATCAACCCCTATGACCTGTTCTCGCTGGAGGAGGCGCTGCGCCTGCGCGACGCCTTCGGCGGCAAGGTCACCGTGCTGACCATGGGGCCGCCCATGGCCGACCAGGCGCTCAGGAAGGCGCTGTCCATCGGCGCGGATGCCGCCGTGTTGTTGTCGGATCGCTTCTTCGCCGGTTCGGACACGCTGGCCACCTCGTTCGCCCTGTCCTCGGCCATCGCCAAGCTGGCCGAGACTGAAAAGGTGGACATGGTGTTCTGCGGCAAGCAGACAATCGACGGCGACACCGCCCAGGTCGGCCCCGGCATCGCCAAGCGCCTCGAACTCAACCAGCTCACCTATGTGGAGAAAATCCGCGCCGTCGATCCCGTCGCCGGCAAGATCACGGTCGAGCGCCGCGCCGAAGGCGGGGTTCAGGTTCTGACCACCGCGCTGCCTTGTCTGATTACCATGCTGGAAGGAACCAACACCGTGCGGCGCGGCACCATGGCCGACATGCTGCGCGCCGCGCAAACCCAGATCACCACCTGGAACGCCGCCGCCGCCGGAATTGCCGATATCGGCCTGTGCGGCCTCAAGGGGTCGCCCACGGTGGTGAAGAAGGTGTTCGCCCCCCAACCGCGCAAGGAAAAGGCCACGCTGATCGAGGCCGGCAAGGACGGCGATCTGGCCGCCGCCGCCCTGCGCGCCCTGTTCGCCGCCGATTCCCGGCTGGAAGAGACCCTCTTCCGCCAGACCGGCGCCTGAGGAGACCCGCGAGATGACTGAGAGCAAGCCCGCCGCCGCGCCGTCGCGCGGCAAGATGAAGGCCGAACTGTCCGAGCACTTCAAGGCCTACAAGGACGTCTGGGTGTTCGTGGAGTTGGAACGCGGCCATGTCCACCCGGTTTCGTGGGAGCTGATGGGCGAAGGCCGCAAGCTGGCCGACAAGCTGGGCGTGGACCTGGCCGGCGTGGTGATGGGCACCAGCGGCGACGGCGCCGACGGTGCCATCGCCGCGGCCTACGAATACGGTGCCGACAAGGTCTACACCATCCAGGACCCGCTGTTGGCCGATTACCGCAACGAACCCTTCGCCAAGGGGCTGACCGATCTGGTCAACGCCTACAAGCCGGAAATCCTGCTGCTGGGGGCGACCACCCTGGGGCGCGACCTCGCCGGCTCGGTGGCCACCACGCTCAAGACCGGCCTGACCGCCGATTGCACGGAACTGGCCATCGACGACGACCGTTCGCTGGGCGCCACCCGCCCGACTTTCGGCGGATCGTTGCTGTGCACCATCTACACGCTGAACGTCCGGCCGCAGATGGCCACCATCCGCCCCCGCGTCATGGCCATGCCCGAACGCGAGCCGGGCCGCACCGGCGCCATCGTCGTCCATCCGCTGGGGATGGTCGAGGACAGCATCGTCACCAAGATCCTGGATTACATTCCCGATGCCGCCAAGGAAGACGCCCATCTGGCCTATGCCGACGTGGTGGTTGCCGGCGGGATGGGCCTGGGCAAGCCGGAAAACTTCAAGCTGATCAAAGATTTGGCCGCCGTTCTTGGCGCCGAGTACGGCGGCTCGCGGCCGCTGGTGCAGAAGGGCTGGATCGACAGCTCGCGCCAGATCGGCCAGACCGGCAAGACCATCCGGCCGCGGCTCTACATCGCCGCCGGCATCTCGGGCGCCATCCAGCACCGGGTCGGCGTCGAGGGGGCCGACCGCATCCTTGCCATCAACACCGACCCGGCGGCACCCATCTTCGACTTCGCCCATTTCGGGCTGGTCGGCGATGCGCTGACCGTCCTGCCGGCGCTGACCGAAGCCTTCCGCCGCCATCTGACCCAACCGCAGGCCGCAGAATAAGGAGGACGCGACCATGGAGAAGTTCGACGCCATCGTGGTCGGAGCCGGCCCGTCCGGCAACTCGGCCGCCTATGTCATGGCCAAGGCCGGCCTGAAGGTGCTTCAGGTCGAACGCGGCGAAACGTCGGGTTCCAAGAACGTCCAGGGCGCCATCCTGTACGCCGCCAGCCTGGAAAAGATCATCCCCGACTTCCGCGACGAGGCGCCGCTGGAGCGCCACATCGTCGAGCAGCGGCTGTGGATGCTGGACGACCGTTCCCATTGCGGCACCCATTACCGCTCGGACAGCTTCAACGAGGAGCGGCCCAACCGGTACACCATCGTCCGCGCCCAGTTCGACAAGTGGTTCAATTCGAAGGTGCGCGAGGCCGGCGCCCTGGTGGTGTGCGAAACCACCGTCACCGAGCTGGCGCGCGACGACGCGGGCCGCGTGGTCGGCATCAGGACCGACCGCGACGATCAGGTGGTTCACGCCGACGTGGTCGTGCTGGCTGACGGCGTCAATTCGCTGGTCGGCCAGCGCTCGGGAATCCGCAGCGAAATCAAGCCAGAACACGCCGCCCTTGCGGTGAAGGAAATGCATTTCCTGCCGCGTGAGGTCATCGACCAGCGCTTCAACGTCAAGGACGACGAAGGCGTGGTGGTCGAGGCGCTGGGCACCGTCACAATGGGACTGATGGGCACCGCCTTCCTCTACACCAACGGCGAATCGCTGTCGGTAGGCATCGGCTGTCTGGTGTCCGACTTTCGCGACAGCGGCGTCAGCCCCTATGTCATGTTGGACAGGTTCAAGAAGCACCCGTCCATCGCACCGCTGCTGGAAGGGTCCGAGGTCAAGGAATATGCCGCCCATCTGATCCCCGAAGGCGGCTACAAGGCCATTCCCCGGTTGCACGGCGACGGCTGGCTGATCGTCGGCGATTCCGGCCAGTTCGTGAACTCCATGCACCGCGAGGGGTCGAACCTTGCCATGGAAACCGGCCGCATGGCGGCCGAGACGGTGGTCGCCCTGAAGGCCGAGGGAAAGCCCATGACCGAAGCAAATCTGGCCCGTTACCGCAAGACGCTGGAAGACAGCTTCGTCATCAAGGACCTCAAGAAATACAAGAACTTGCCCGAGATCCTTCACGAGAACAGGCAATTCGTCACCACCTATCCCAACCTGTTGTCCAAGGCCGCCGAGACGTGGTTCCGCGTCGATGGCATGCCCAAGCTGGACAAGGAAAGGAGCATTCTGCGCAGCTTCCGTTCCGGCCGCCGTTTGCGCGGGCTGATCGGCGACGCGGTCAAGATCGCCCGGGCGTGGCGCTGAGGAGGGATAAGCGATGAAGGTCGAAGAAAAGCTCTACAACAACCGCTACATGGTGGACGAAGGCCGTCCCCACATCGCCATCACGGCGCAAGGAACGCCGTCTAAGGCATTGAAAAGCCTTGTCAGCGTTTGCCCCGCCGGATGCTATGCCGAGGAGGAGGACGGCAGCGTCACCGTCACCCCCGATGGCTGCCTGGAATGCGGCACATGCCGGATCATCTGCGCCGGCACCGGCGAGCTGAAATGGGATTATCCGCGCGGCGGCTACGGCATCTTGTTCAAATTCGGCTGACCTGCCACGGAACCGGAAAGCGGCACCAGCGTTGCCCCTGAGAGACGGAGGTCGCGCCATGCCGGAAATGGATACGGGACTGGAACGCCATCGCACCGACCAGGGTCAGACCGGCGACAAGGTCGCCATGTCCGACCCGGCGGCCGCGCCCATGCACACGGATTCCGAGGCGGCCGGCACCCCTACCTCGCACGGGGCGGTGACGGCCGCCCTGGCCCGCATCCGCGACCACCTGGCCCAGGAAATGCGGCCCGACACCTTCGGCGCGTTCGCCAAGCCGGGATCGCGCCACCAGGCGGTGCTATTGCAAAAGCTGATGATCTGGCAGGTCGCGCTGCCCATCGTGCTGGGGCTGTTGGCCGGCTGGTATGGCTGGCCCCGCTAATTCATCAGTTCCGCTAAGGCCCTGTGCTAAGGTCTTCTGATTCGGCGGCGTGGGCGCACGCCGCTATCCTGTAGCGGTCGCAAGCCTGTACAGGAAGTCCCGCCGTGACCGCCCACCCGATCCAGGTTCCATGCCGCGACGGCCATGTGTTGGGCGGCCATCTGTGGTCGCCGGCCGATGGGGCGCGCCACGGCACCGTCATCGTCAACCCCGCCACCGGCGTGGCGGCCAAATATTATCACCGCTATGCCCGTTTCCTGGCGGATCAGGGCTTTACGGTGATCACCTATGACTATCGCGGCATCGGCGCCTCGCGCCCGGCCCGACTGCGCGGCTATCGGGTCGAATGGCGGCATTGGGGCGAACTGGATTTCGACGCGGTAATTGGGTGGGCGCGTCAGCACGATGCCGACGGGCTACTGGCGGTGGTCGGGCACAGCATCGGCGGGTTCCTGCCCGGCTTCGCCCCTGCGGGGCACAGGGTGGACCGCATCCTGACGGTGGGCGCGCAATACGCCTATTGGCGCAATTATGCCCGCCGCCACCGCCTGCGCCTTTTGCTGCGCTGGCACGTGGCCATGCCGGCCCTGACCCTGGGCCTGGGATATTTCCCCGGCAAGCGCCTGGGATGGCTCGAGGATTTGCCGGCCGGGGTGGCCCTGGAATGGAGCTTCCGCCGCAACCGCATGGAGCTGAACTACCCCGCGGCGGAACGCCCAGCCATCCTGGCCCGGTTTTCCGCCGTGCGTGCCCCCATCCTGGCGATCGGGCTGGCCGACGACGAATACGGAACGCCGCGCGCCATCCGGCGCGGCCTTGATTACTACACCGGCAGCCGGCGGCAGCAGGTGGAACTGCTGCCCACCGATCTGGGTTTCGATGCCGTCGGCCATTTCAGCATGTTCCACGACCGCCATGGCGACCGTTTCTGGCCGGCCACGGTGGCTTGGCTGCGCGACGGCATCAACCCGTGGGCCGACCGCCTGGTCGCGGTCTAGACCGCGCCCTCGAAGCCGAAACCGGCGTCGTCCACCGCCTGGCGCACCTGCTGCTCGCTGGCGCCGTCCACGGTCACCGCCTTGGCTGCCAGATCGACGCTGACGCTGGCCGCCGGCGCCACCGCCCTGATGGCGGTTTCCACCGCGCGGGCGCAGCCGCCGCAGGTCATGCCGGTGACGCGATAGGTGTTGGCCATGATGCTCTCCACAATTCGAAACTGGCCCCAGTGTGAACCTTCCAGCAGCGGGAAGGTCAAGCGCCCAGTTGCCGGCGCGGTGCCGAGGCCACGGTCAACCGCCCTTGCCCTGCTGCGCGCGGACGATGGCGCTGACTGGGACCAGCACGAACCCCTTGGCATCCAGGCCAGGCAGCCATTGGCCCAGCGCCTCGATGGTGGCGTCATGGGGATGGCCGATGGCGATGGCGCTGCCGTGTCTGCGCGCATGGGCCTCGGCCTTATGGAGTTGGGCCAGCACCGCCCCCACGCTTTGTTCGTTGTCGATGAAGACATTGCGGGCGGCGAACGGCACGCCGTAGCTGCGGGCCAGATCGCCGCCGACGCTTTTCTCGGTGGTGACCGAATCAAGGAACAGAAGGCCGCGCTTTTTCATTTCCTCCATCACCACCCGCATGCCGACGCGGTCGGCGGTATAGCGTGATCCCATGTGATTGTTGATGCCGACGAACCCTTCGAAACGGGTCAGCCCCCAATCCAGGCGGCGTCGGTTTTCCTCGGGGTGGACACCGACCTCAAGCACATCGGGACCGGGGTTCCAGCTATCGCTTTGCGGCTGCATGGGCACATGGACCAGCAATTCGTGGCCGCGCGCCCGCGCCTCGCGCGTCAGGCGCGGCAGGTCCTGGGCATAGGTCATCCACGCCAGGGTCAGGGGCGCGCGCAGCGGAATCACCTTTTCCGAACGCCGGCGGTCCACGCCAAGGTCGTCGATGACTACGGCGATCATGGGGCGGCCGGCGGTCTTGGGCGCCGGCACGGCATATTTGACCCAGGCCGGCGCACCCGGCTGCACCGGGGTCACCGGCGGCTGCGGCAGGATCAGCGGCACCGCGGCGTCCTGCTGCTCGGGCGCCGGCGGGGCGGCGGCGGGCGCGGCCGTGACGGCGGGGGGCGGCGCCTCCTCGCCCTCGGGGGCATCGTATTCCATGCCGTCGTCGTTGGGACCGCCGGGGCGCGGCCGGGGCAACGGAACGATGGGAACGAAGGGCGGCAGGTCAGCGTCGGCCATGGCGCCCGGCTGGTCGCGCCGGGGCGGGCGATCCACCGCCATTTCAGCCTGTTCCCAGGCGGTGACGGCCTTCGGCTCGGGTTTGTCCGGCAAGACGCTGACGCCGACGGCGACGCCCAGGCCGACGCCCGCCAGCAGCACCGACGCCATCAGCGCCGGCACCACCCACGGACGATCGGTCAGCCGCCGTTTCGGCTCCATCAGCATGCGTCGGATTTCGCGCCGCGACACTCGGATACTCCCCGAACCAAAGAGAAAGGGGGTTATAGCGAGGCGCGACCGTCAGCCGCAACAGGTGGGCGCCAACTTGTCCAGGATGGGGCAGTCGGGGCGGTCGTCGCCGTGACAACAATCGATCAAGGATTGCAGCGTCCCGCGGATGGTTTCCAGTTCCGCTATCTTGCGTTCGACCTCGGCCACATGGTGCTGGGCGATGCGGCGGACATCGGCGCTGGCGCGCTCGCGGTCGTGCCAAAGCGCCAACAGATCGGCCACATCCTTGACCGCGAACCCCAGCGACCGGGCGCGCTGGATGAATTTGAGGGTTTCGACGTCGCGGTCGGTATAGGCCCGGTACCCCGAGGCGGTGCGCCCCGGCGGCGGCATCAGCCCGATTTCCTCGTAATAGCGGATCGTCTTGGCGGGCACGCCCGAACGTGCCGCCGCCGTACCGATGTTCATCGCACCCTCCAGCGTCGCAGCAACAGCGAGTTGGACACCACCGAAACGCTGGAAAACGCCATCGCCGCCCCGGCGATCACTGGATTGAGCAGCCCCAGCGCGGCCGCCGGCAGCGCCACCACGTTATAGACGAAGGCCCAGAACAGGTTCTGCCGGATCTTTCCGTAGGTGGCGCGCGACACCGAAAGCGCCGCCGGCAGCAGCACCGGATCGCCCTTGACCAGCGTGATGCCGGCCGCCTGCATGGCCACGTCGGTGCCGGTGCCCATGGCGATGCCGATATCGGCCGCCGCCAAGGCGGGGGCGTCGTTGATACCGTCGCCGACCATGGCCACCACCCTGCCCGCCCCCTTGAAGCGGGCGACCTCGGCGGCCTTGTCCTCGGGCAGCACCTCGGCCACCACGCGGTCCACTCCCACCTGGGCGGCCACATGGGCGGCGGCGCGGGCATTGTCGCCGGTCAGCATCACGGTCTGGATGCCTAAGCCCTTGAGGCCGGCCACCGCCTGCGCCGCGCCCGGCTTGACCGGGTCGGCCACCGCGATGAACCCCAGCAGCGCCAGCCCTTCGGCGGCCCACATGACGGTGCGGCCCCGGCCTTCCTCTGCCTCGGCCGCCGCGCGCAAGGCCGACAGGTCGATGCCGTTCTCCACCATCAGCCGGGTGGAGCCGACCAGCAAGGCCCGCCCGTCAACCGTGGCTGACAGGCCGCGCCCCGGCAGGCTTCGGAACTCGCTCACCGGCGACAGCGCCATGCCTTCGGCCGCCCTCAGCACGGCGCGCGCCAGCGGATGCTCGCTGCCCTGCTGGGCGGCGGCCACCAGCGGCAACAGATCGGGCGCGCCGGCCTGCGCCACCACCGCCGGCTGGCCCTCGGTCAGGGTTCCGGTCTTGTCGAAGATCACCACGTCGGCGGCGTGGGCACGCTCCAACGCCTCGGCGTCCTTGATCAAAATGCCGTGGCGGGCGGCGGTGCCGGTGCCGACCATGATGGCGGTGGGGGTGGCAAGGCCCAGGGCGCACGGACAGGCGATGACCAGGACCGAGATCGCGGCCACCGCCGCATGCGCCCAGTCGCCGCCCACCAGCCCCCAGCCCAGCAGGGACACCGCCGCCAGCGCCACGACCACCGGCACGAACACCGCCGAGATGCGGTCCACCAGCTTTTGCACCGGCGCCTTGGACGCCTGGGCGCCCTGGACCATGCGGATGATGCGGTTGATGGTGCTGTCAGTGCCGACCCGGGTGGCGCGCAGGCGCAGCAGCCCGTCGCCGTTGACCGAACCGGCCACCATCTCGGCGCCCGGTTCCTTCGCCACCGGCAGGCTTTCACCGGTGATCAGGGATTCGTCAACCTGGCTGACACCGTCGATCACCACGCCATCCACCGCCACCCGTTCGCCCGGCCGCACCAGAACGGTGGCGCCGACGGGCACCGACTCGGCCGGCAGCTCGATCACGGTTCCATCCCGCTCGACACGGGCAACATCGGGCTTCAGCTTCATCAGGGCGCGAATCGCCCCCGCGGCGGAACGCTTGGCGCGGGTTTCCAGCAGCTTGCCCAACAGCACCAGCGTGATGACGACCGCCGCGCCCTCGAAATACAGGTTGCCGTGATGGGCGGTCCCCTGCGCCACGTGCCATGCGGACAGCCCATAGGCGGCGGTGGTGCCCAGCGCCACCAGCACGTCCATGTTGCCGGCGCCGCCGCGCAAGGACGCCCACGCGCCGCGATAGAAACGCGCGCCGATCCAGAACTGCACCGGCGCGGCCAGCACCATCTGCGCCCAGCCCGGCAGGCCCAATGCGGGAACCACCATGCCCGCCACCAGCGGCAGGGTCAGCAAGACGGACAGCCACATGCGCCGCGTCTGGCGGCCGAGGTCGCGGGCGTGCTCCTCCTCCTCGTGCGCGATCTGGTCGCCGCCATTGGTCAGCGGCCGGGCGCCGAAACCCGCCTTGCCAACGGCCACCACCAGATCGGCCACGTTGACGGCGCCGGGCAGCAGGGTGACGCGGGCGCGTTCGCTCGCCAGATTGACCTGGGCCTCGCGCACGCCGGGCAGCTTGCCCAGCACCCGCTCCAGGCGGGTGGAACAGGCCGCGCAGGTCATGCCGGAAATGGCCAACTCCACCGTTTCCTCGGGCACGGAGAACCCGGCCCTGGCCACGGCATCGGCCACCTGCAACGGCGCCAACTGGCCGGGGTCGTAGCGCAGTTCGGCCGTTTCCGACGCCAGCGACACGCTGGCCGAGGCCACGCCGGGCAGCTTGCCCAGCACCCGTTCCAGGCGCGTGGAACAGGCGGCGCAGGTCATGCCGCGAACCGGCAGGCTGAGGAGTGCGGTGGTCATGGCGGGGGCCTCCTTGATGCGACCCTATGAAGAATTGACCTTCCAGTCACTGGAAGGTCAAGCCCCCTGTCGGCGTTTTCCGCCCCGCCACCGCATCGCGCCGTTGCGGCTGCGCGCCCGGCCGCCCATCATCAAGCGGACAGCGGCCGGCCGCTTTGCGTTCGCCCGCTTGACGCCCACGGGCGTGGCCTGCATTCTTCGCCCCTGATCCATTGCCGGGGCGGCCTGCGCCATGTCTTTTCTGCTCGTGGATAACTACGACAGCTTCACCTACAACCTGTGGCACTACCTGGGCGAGTTGGGCGCCGAGGTGAAGGTGGTCCGCAACGACGCGATCAGCGTGGATGAAGCGTTGGCGTTGAAGCCGGAAGGCATCGTCATTTCCCCCGGCCCGTGCGACCCCGACAAGGCTGGCATCTGCCTGGACCTGATCAAGGCCGCCGCCGGCAAGGTGCCCATGTTCGGCGTCTGCCTGGGCGAACAATCCATGGGCCAGGCCTTTGGCGGCCGGGTGATCCGCGCCCCCCAGCCCATGCACGGCAAGGTGGACGACATCTTCCACGACGGCACCGGCATCTTCGCCGGCCTGCCGTCGCCGTTCCGCGCCACCCGCTATCATTCGCTGGTGGTGGAACGCGAGACCCTGCCGCCCAGCCTGACCGTCACCGCCTGGACCCAGGACGGCCTGATCATGGGGCTGGCCGGGCGCGGCATCCCGGTGTGGGGGGTGCAGTTCCACCCCGAGAGCATCGAGACCGAACACGGCCATAAGATGCTGCAGAACTTCCTCGACCTGTGCCGCATGTACAAGGGAACCGTCGCCTGATGACCACCGCCTCCCCCGCTCCCGCCCCTGCCTCGCTGGCCCTGATGAAAGAGGTGCTGGGCCGCGTCGCCATCGGCCACGCCATGTCCGAGGACCAGGCCGAAGAGGTGTTCGAGGTCATCATGTCGGGCGACGCCACCCCGGCCCAGATCGGCGGCCTGCTGATGGCGCTGCGCGTGCGCGGCGAGACGGTGGACGAGATCACCGGCGCCGCCCGCATCATGCGCGCCAAGGCCCTGCCGGTGGAAGCGCCGGCCGGCGCCATCGACACCTGCGGCACCGGCGGCGACGGTTCGGGCACCTACAACATCTCGACCGCCGCCGCCTTCGTGCTGGCGGGTGCGGGCGTGCCCGTCGCCAAGCACGGCAACCGCGCGCTGTCGTCCAAATCCGGCTCGGCCGACGTCCTGACCGCGCTGGGCGTCAAGATCGATGCGGACATGGCGCTGGTGAAGGAAAGCCTGTGGGAGAACAACATCGGCTTCCTGATGGCGCCGCGCCATCATAACGCCATGCGCCACGTGGCCGGCCCGCGCGTCGAGTTGGGCACCCGCACCATCTTCAACCTGCTCGGGCCGCTCGCCAATCCGGCGCGCACCAGCCTTCAGCTCATGGGCGTGTTCGCCAGCCAGTGGGTGGAACCCATGGCCAACGTGCTGGGCCGCCTGGGGGCCGAGCGCGCCTGGGTGGTGCATGGTTCTGACGGCCTGGACGAGCTGACCACCACCGGTCCCACCCTGGTGGGCGAATGGAAGGACGGCAAGGTCACCCTGTTCGAGGTGCGCCCCGAGGATTGCGGCCTCAAGCGGGCCACCGCCGCCGACCTCAAGGGCGGCGACGCCAGCGTCAACGCCGCCGCGCTGCGCGCCCTGCTGGGTGGCGCCCAGGGGGCCTATCGTGACATCGTGTTGCTGAACGCCGCCGCCGCGCTGGTGGTGGCCGGCAAGGCGGCCGAGCTGGGCCAAGGCGTCGCCCTGGCCGCCGAGAGCATCGATTCGGGCAAGGCGTTGGCGACGCTGGATCGCATGGTCGCCATCACCAATCGGGAGGTTTGAACGTGACCGGCACCATTCTGGACCGCATCTGCGACGAAAAGCGCCGTCAGGTCGCCGAAAGCAAGAACCGCCGCCCCATCCAGGAATTGTTGAAGCGCGCCCAGGACCAGGCGCCGCCGCGCGGTTTCGCCGCCGCGCTGACCCACAAGGTGGAAACCACCGGCCTGGGCCTGATCGCCGAGATCAAGAAGGCGTCGCCTTCGGCCGGCCTGATCCGCCCCGATTTCAAGCCGTCCCAACTGGCTCGGGGCTATGCGCGCGGCGGGGCCGCCTGCCTGTCGGTGCTGACCGACCAGAAGTTCTTCCAAGGCTCGGACGCCGATCTGGGCGAGGCCCGCTCGGCCTGCGAACTGCCGGTGATCCGCAAGGATTTCATGGTCGATCCCTACCAGGTGGTCGAAGCCCGCGCCCTGGGCGCCGATTGCATCTTGCTGATCGTCGGCGCGCTGGACGATGCCGAGCTGGCCAACATGGAAGGCATCGCCCTGGGCTATGGCATGGACGTTCTGCTGGAAGTCCATGACGAGGCCGAGATGGAGCGCGCGCTGAAGCTCAAATCGCCGCTGATCGGCATCAACAACCGCGACCTCCGGGTCATGAAGACCGATCTGTCCACCACCGAGCGGCTGGCCCCCATGGTTCCGGCCGACCGCCATATCGTGTGCGAAAGCGGCATCGAAAGCCCGGTCGACATCAAGCGCATGGTCGCAGCCGGCGCGCGCCGCTTCCTGATCGGCGAATCGCTGATGAAGCGCGCGGACGTGGAACTTGCCACCCGCGTTCTGCTGGTCGGTGGCGGCGCCAACATGGAGGCCAAGGCCTGATGGCCGACCTGACCCACTTCGACACCGAGGGCAACGCGGTGATGGTGGACGTCTCAGACAAGGCCGGGACCGAGCGTGTGGCGGTGGCGCGCGGCAAGGTGCTGATGGCGCCGCAGACCATGGCGCTGATCCAGGCGCGCGGGCTGAAGAAGGGCGACGTGTTGGCGGTGGCGCAATTGGCCGGCATCATGGGCGCAAAGCGCACCCCCGACCTGATCCCGCTGTGCCACCCGCTGGCGCTGACCTCGGTCAAGGTCGACCTGGCGCTGGCGCCGGAGGACAACGCGGTAACCATCGAGGCCACCTGCAAGCTCCGGGGACAGACCGGCGTCGAGATGGAGGCGCTGACCGCCGTGTCGGTGGCGGCGCTGACCGTCTATGACATGGTCAAGGCCGTGGACAAATCCATGCGCATCACCGACATCCATCTGGTGCACAAGTCCGGCGGCAAGTCGGGCGTCTACCAAGCCGGGGACGAGGTCCGGGGATGATTTCCGTAGAAGTCGCACTGGAGCGGGTGCTGGCAGGCTGCCGGCCGACCGCGCCCGAGATGGTGCCCCTGCCGTCCGCGCTGGGGCGGGTACTGGCCGAAGATGTTGCGGCCCGCGTCGCCCATCCGCCGCTGGACGTGTCGGCCATGGACGGCTACGCCGTGCGTGCCGCCGACGTGGCCCAGCCCGCGCGCCTGGCCGTGATCGGCCAATCGGCCGCAGGCCACCCCTTTGCCGGGACGGTAGCCGCGGGCCAGGCGGTGCGCATCTTTACCGGCGCCCCCATTCCGGCCGGCGCCGACGCCGTGGTGATGCAGGAAGACACCGTGCGCGAGGGCGAGGCGGTACAGATCAACGCCGCCACCGCGCCCGGCCGCCACGTGCGCGTTCGCGGATTGGACTTTCTTCCCGGTCAGGCCGGACTGGCCGCCGGCACCGTGATGGGGCCGCGCCAGATCGCCCTGGCGGCCGCCATGAACGTTCCCTGGCTGCTGGTCCGCCGCCGTCCCCGCGTGGCCGTTCTGTCCACCGGCGACGAGATCGCCATGCCCGGCGAACCCATGGGGGCGGCGCAACTGGCATCCTCCAACGGCCCCGGGCTGGCCGCGCTGGTCACCGCCATGGGCGGCGAGGCCGTGCAACTGGGCATCGCCCGCGACAGCCGCGACTCGCTTGATGCCATGGTGGCCGCCGCCGCCGGGTGCGACCTTCTGGTGACGTCGGGCGGCGCCTCGGTGGGCGATTACGATCTGGTCCAGGACGTGCTGGCCGACCATGGCATGGCGCTGGATTTCTGGAAGATCGCCATGCGCCCGGGCAAGCCGCTGATGTTCGGCGCGCTCAGAAACGTGCCCGTCCTCGGCCTGCCCGGCAATCCGGTTTCTGCCATGGTGTGCGCCTATGTGTTCCTGGTGCCCATGCTGCGCGCGATGCAGGGCCTGGGCGGCGGCCTGCCGATCCAGCAGGCGGCGCTGACGGCGGATCTGCGCGCCAACGACGCCCGACAGGAATATATGCGCGCCCGGCTGGACCGCGATGGCGAAGGCCGGCTGCTGGCGACCCCGCATACCCGCCAGGATTCGGCGGTGGTCTCGGGGCTGGCCGCCGCCACCGGCCTGGTGATCCGCCCGCCCCACGCGCCGGCGGCCAAGGCCGGCGACACGGTCGCGGTGATCGCCTTGCCCGAAGGGGTATAGGTCCGCACAAATCCGCTTGACGGGGCATAGGAACAGGCATAGAACGTGGGCAACGGTTTCACCTTTGTTCCGCGTTCTGCGGCCTGGCCGGGGGAGTTGCCCACATGCTGACCCGCAAGCAGTACGAACTGCTGATGTTCATCGACCAGCGCCTGCGCGCCACCGGCATCTCGCCCTCGTTCGACGAGATGAAGGATGCCTTGGACCTCAAGTCGAAGTCGGGCATCCATCGCCTCATCACCGGGCTTGAGGAACGCGGCTTCATCCGCCGCCTTGCCCACCGCGCCCGCGCGCTGGAAGTGGTCAAGCTGCCCGAGAACATCGACGCCCTGCCCGCCCCCTCCGCGCGCTTCTCGCCCACGGTCATTCAGGGCAGCTTCAACACGCTGGCCGGCGCCTCGCAGGTGGCTTCCAATGCCGATGCGGTGACCCTGCCGCTTTACGGCAAGATCGCCGCCGGCACCCCGATCGAGGCGCTGCGCGATCATTCCTCCACCATCGAGGTTCCGGCCGCCATGCTGGGATCGGGCGAGCATTACGCCCTGTCGGTGGAAGGCGATTCCATGATCGACGCCGGCATTCTGGACGGCGACACGGTGGTGATCCGCCGGTGCGACACCGCCGAGGCCGGGACCATCGTCGTCGCCCTGGTGGACGACCAGGAGGCAACCCTGAAGCGGCTGCGCCGCAAGGGGGCATCCATCGCCCTGGAACCCGCCAACAAGAAGTACGAGACCCGGATTTTCCCGCCGGATCGGGTCAAGGTGCAGGGCCGCCTGATCGGCCTGCTGCGCCAATACTGAGCCAAACCAGCCGTTTCAAACCTGCTTGACCGGAGGCCCCCATGCCCATGAGCGCCCCCCTTCGCTTCGCCTTTTCCACCGATGGCCGTCTTGCCGACGGCCCGACCGAGATGAGCATCACCTATGTGGGCCGCATCAATCGCAAGCGCGCCGAGGCCGACGCCCTGCGCCGGTTCGAGGAATGGTGCCGCCTGCCCAACGCGCTGTCGCGGCGCTGGTCAAAGGATCAGGTCGTCGTCAGCTAGGGAACAAAACGTAATCAAAGCGGCACGCAGGTGGACGCGCGGGTGCGGGTGCGGGTGCGGCCGCGCCCACCTGCCCACCCTGCCCTTTTCCCACCGTCCCCCGCTGATGTGAGGGATTGGGGCAGGAAAGCGCGGCGCCCTTGCGGGCGGCGGGCGAGCGGCAAGAGCGGCGAGCGCTCAATCTGGCGCACAACCGCGATCTGCCGCCATTGACGCGGCCGCCAAGCGCGGTCGCGCGCGCCCGGCGGATGAGCGAAACCAAGCCAGCCTGCGCCGTGGTGGCGCGTGCGGCTCTTATCCCACCGTGCGGTCGGAGGGGAAATGCAGGCTGACCCTGGTTCCCTTGCCGGCCTCGGATTCCAGCCGCAGATCGCCGCCATGCAGTTCCATGAAGCCCTTGGCCAGCGGCAGGCCGAGACCGGTTCCTTCGTGCTTGGGCGTCAGCGTGTTTTCCGCCTGCCCGAACGGTTGCAGCACCAGGGGGATATCCTGGAGGGCGATGCCGACGCCGTCATCCTCGATGGTGATCTTGATGCGGCCGTCCGCCAGTTCGGCGCTGACCGCCACATGGCCACCTTCGGGCGTGAACTTGGTGGCGTTGGAAATGATGTTGAGCAGGATTTGCTTGAGCAGGCGCTCGTCGGCACGCAGCCGGGGAAAGCGGTCGGCCATGCGCAGTGCCAGCGTCTGGTTCTTGGCGCCAGCCACATGGCCGACCAGACGCATAGCGGCCTGGATCACCTCGGCCACGTCCACCTCTTCCTCGCGCAGGGTGACCTTGCCCACCTCGATGCGCGAAACATCGAGGATATCGTTGATGACCCTGAGCAGATGGTGGGCGGATTCGGTGATGTTGGCCAGATAGCCGCTGAAACGCTCGCCCTCGCGTTCGTCCATCAGGGTTTCCGCCAACTCGGCGAAACCGATGATGGCGTTGAGCGGGGTGCGCAGTTCGTGGCTCATATTGGCCAGGAAGATGGTCTTGGCCCGGCTGGCCGCCTCGGCCGCGTCGCGGGCGGCGCGGGCCTGGTCCTCGGCCTGGCTGCGGCGGCGGATCTCCTGACGCAGCCAGCGCGTCCGCTCCTCCACCGCCTTTTGCAGTTCCTCGTGGGCGCGGCGCAGGTAATCCTCCGCCTGCTTGCGCTTGGTGATGTCGCGCGCGATTCCCACCAGGCCGACCACCTGGCCGTGATCGCGGATCGGCACCTTGGTGATGGAGAACCACGATGCCGCGCCATGGGAGTCCAGCACGGATTCCACCCGGTCCACCACCGCCACGCCGCGCTCGACGATGTCGCGTTCCTGTTCCTCGATCAAGGTGGCGCGCTCGGCCGGCACCAGATCGCCCAGCATGTGTCCCACCACCTCGTGCGACCCGGACACCCCCAGCAATTCGGCCTGGGCCGGGTTGACGCGGGTGAAGTGCAAGGTGCGATCCTTGAAGAAGATGGCATCGGGCACGTTGTCCATCAGCGCGCGCAACAGGTTGCGTTCGTGTTCCAGCGTGCGGCCCAGCCGCCAGCGATCGGCGGCGGTGCGCACCACCACCTTGAGTTCCAACGGGTTCCACGGCTTGGACAGATAGGCGTGGATCTGCCCCAGATTGACCGCCTTGACCAGGGCATCCAGGTCCGAATAGCCGGTGACCAGGACACGGGTGGCGTCCGACACCTCACGCGCGGCACCCAGGAATTCCGCGCCCGACATGCCGGGCATGCGCTGGTCCGACAGGATGACCGCCATCTCCTGCAATTCCAGGATCTTGAGGGCGGTTTCGCCATCGCTGGCCGTCCAGACGGCGAACTCGTCCTCGAGCAGATCGGTGATGGCGGTCAGGATCTGCGGTTCGTCATCGACGACCAGAACGCTTTCCTTGCCGGGCTTCAGGGCCATGGATCCTCTCCTCTCGGCCGTCTCAGGGCTTCAGCCCGATGGGAATGAGCACGCGCATTTCGGTCCCCTGGCCGGGATCGCTGCGAACCTCGATACGTCCCTGATGGGCCTGGACGATCTTGTAGGTGATGGCAAGACCCAGACCCGTTCCCTGCCCCACCGGCTTGGTGGTGAAGAACGGATCGAAAATGCGCTCCATGTTCTCGGGCGGGATGCCGCAGCCGCTGTCGCGCACGGCGATGAGGAACATGCCCTCCTCGACGCCGGTATGGACGGCGATGGTGCCCTTGCCGTCGATGGCATCCACCGCGTTGGCGATGATGTTCATCAGCACCTGATTGAGCTGGCCGGCAAAGCAGGCTAGGTCGTTCTGGCCGCCGTATTCGCGCACAATCTCGATGCGGTCGCTGGTCTTGTGGCGCAGGAACAGCAGCACCGAATCGATGGCCTCGCGCACGTCGATGGTCTTGAACTCGCCTTCGTCCAGGCGCGAGAAGGTGCGCAGCTTGACCACCAACTCGCGCACGCGTTCAAGGCCCTGGCCGGTATCGACCACGCGCGACCGCGCCTTGTCCAGGCGCGAGCGCACGTCGGGCACCAGGCATTCCGCGGTTTCCTCCAGCACGTCCCCCAGCCACGACTGGATGGTGAAGACGTTGGACAGCGCAAAGGACAGCGGGTTGTTGATCTCGTGCGCGATGCCCGCCACCAACTGACCCAACGAGGCCATCTTTTCCGACTGGATCAGATGCACCTGGGTCTCGCGCAGCTTGGCGTTGGCCTCCTCCAGTTCGGCATTGGCGCGCGCCAGCCCCTCCGCCAGGGCGGCGCGGGCCTCGGCCGCCTCCTTCTCCGCCTTGGCGCGCAGGGTCTCCATCTCGCGCAGGCGGAATTCCTCGATGATGCGCTGGTTCTGCTCCAGCAGGAACTTGCGCCGCAGCAGCGCGCGCAGGCGGGCGCGCAGCACGCTCATCTCGGTGGACTTGCCGATGAAGTCGTCGGCGCCGGCCTCGAGCGCGCGGGCGACGTTCTCCTTGTTCTCGTAGGCCGACAGCATCAGCACCACCAGCGGCGCGTCGCTGTCGCTGCGCAAGGACGACAGCTCCTTGCACACGGTGATGCCGTCCATGTCGGGCATCACCATGTCCACCATCACGCAGTCGTAATCGCTTTCCGCCAGACGGCTCAACCCCTCGGGGCCGCTGGTGACCTGCACCACCTCGCAGCCTTCCTCGCGCAGTTCCTGCGCCAGGGTCTCGCGATAGGTGCAGCTGTCGTCGATGATCAGCACGCGGGCGCGGCGGAACAGCGAGCGCGCCACATCCAGCACCGTGGAATCCTGGCGCGATTTGCGCAGCAGGTTGTGCACGCGCAGCAGCAGGATGCCCACATCCTCGGACTTGGCGACGAAATCATCGGCGCCCGATTCCAGGCCGTGCAGTTCCGTTGCCTGGGTTTCGTCGGCGGTCAGCATCAGGATGGGAATGGAGCGCGTGGTCAGGTCCATGTGGACCTGGCGGCACAGTTCGTCTCCCTGGATGCCCGGCAGGTGATAATCGACGATCATCAGATTGGGCAGGGTGCGGTTGAGCTGTTCCAGCGCTTCCTCGCCCGAGAAGGCGCATACCGTGCGGAAGCCCTCGCTTTCCAGCACATGCTGCAGTTTGAGCGCCTGGGTCGCCGAATCCTCGACAATCAGGATCAGGGAATCGGATGCCTCCGCCATCACTTGCCCCCCGCCAGTTCCAGCAGACGCGGCCCGATGCCGGGCAGCGGCAGCATCTCCTTGACCGCACCCAGCTTGGCCGCCGCCGCCGGCATGCCGAACACCACGCAGGTGCTTTCATCCTGGGCGATGGTGTGGCCGCCAGCGCGGTGCAGATCGGCCATGCCCTCCGAGCCGTCACTGCCCATGCCGGTCAGCACCACGCCGACGGCGCGGCGGCCCAGATCGCGGGCGATGGAGGACAGCAGGACCGATCCCGACGGCTTCTGGCTGCATAGCGGCGGGGTGTCCAGCAGTTCCAGCCGGCCATCCTTGACGGCCAGATGGCGGTCGGCCGGGGGCACGAACACGGTGCCGGGTTCCGGCAGCTCGCCGCCCTGGGCAATGCGCACCTTGAAGGGCGTGACGCCGGCCAGCCACGACACAAAACCTTCCAGGAAGCTGGCGGTGATGTGCTGGACCAGCAGGATGGGCAGCGGGAAACCGGCGCCCAGGCTGCCCAGCATCTGCACCAGCGCCTGCGGCCCGCCGGTGGAGGACACCACGCCCACCAATGCATAGCCCTGGCCCGGCCGGCGGGGCGCCACCGGCGCCGCCTGGGTCCCGAAGCGCAGGCCACGGTCGATGCCCTGGCGCACCACCTTGACCTGGCTCATGATCGCCAATTGGGTGCACAGGTGCTGGGCCATGGATTCGAACGCCGTGTTGGTGACACCCACGGGCTTTTCCACCACCGCCAGCGCGCCGGCGCGCAGGGCGTTCATGGCGATGTTCAGTTCGTCATCGTCCACATTGGCGGCCACCACCACGATGGGCGTCGGGCGCTTGGCCATGATCTGCAAGGTGGCATCCAGGCCGTTCATCCCGGGCAGACGGATATCGAGCGAGATGATGTCGGGCTGAACCACCTCCAGCAGCGCCAGACCTTCCTCGGCGCTTTCCACCGCCGCAACCACCTCGAAGCGATCGTCCAGGCCGATGATGTGCTTGAGCAATTCGCGCACCACCAGCGAATCTTCGACGATCAGGACGCGAATCTTCTTGCTCATAGAATCTGCCCGATGGTTTCCAGGAGTTCCTTTTGGTCGAACTTGCGTTTGACCACATAGGCGTCGGCGCCCAACGCCAGTCCGCGTTCGCGGTCCTCGCGCGCCTCCAGCGAGGTGACCAGGATGACCGGCACCTTCCTGAGCGCCTGATCGCCCTTGATGGCCTGCAGCAGCCCAAAGCCATCCAGGCGCGGCATCTGGATGTCGGAGATGACCAGGTCCACATGCTCGGCGCGCAGCTTGGACAGCGCCTCGATGCCGTCCACCGCCAGGCGCACCACGTAGCCATGCGCCTCCAGGATGGATTTCTCGAGCGTCCGGGTGGTTAGCGAATCGTCCACCACCAGGATCACCGGCACCCTGCGCTCGGCCGGTTTCTCCACCGTGGTCAGGACCCGGATCGAACCGGACTTGCGGAAGGTCTCGACGATCTCGAAGGGGTTGAGCACCAGGGCGACGCCGCCGTCCTCCAGCAGCATGCCGCCCGCCACCATGGTGCCCATGGCCGCCGGCACGCCGATGTCCTTGACCAGCGCTTCGCGAATGGACAGGAACTCGTCCACCGCCACGCCCACCCGGCGATCGCCGTTTCTCAGCACCAGCAGCGGCACCACGTTGCGGCTGACCTTGACCGCGGTTTCGCCCAAGGCCAGCAGATGGGCCAGGGACAACAGCGGCAATTGCTGGTCGCCCAGATACACCACCGACTTGCCCTCGACCGTTTTCACCGCCTCGGCCGGCACGCGGTGCAGGCGGTCGATGCCCTCGGTCGGGATGGCATAGGTGTGCCCCTGGCAGCCCACCAGGAACAGGCGCTGGGTGGACACCGACAGCGGCACCGAGATGCGGAAGCGCGTTCCCGCCGGCTCACGCGGCAGCACCTCGACGGTGCCGTTCATCATGGTCACCGATTCGCGCACCACCGACAGCCCCATGCCGCGCCCCGACAGGTCATCCACCGCCCGGTTGGTGGAAAAGCCGGGATCGAAGATCAGGTCCACCAGGGTCTGGCGCGACAGCTCGGCCGCCTCCTCGGCGGTGAACAGGCCCAGTTCCATGGCCTTGCCGCGGATGGCGTCGAAATTCAGGCCGCGCCCGTCATCCTCGACGGTCAGGACCAGACGGCCGTCGGTGACGGCAAAGCCAAGCAGGACCGTGGCGCTGGCCGGCTTGCCCGCAGCGGTGCGCTGGGCCGGCATTTCCACGCCGTGGGCCAGGGCGTTGCGCAACAGGTGCATGACCGGGTCCTTCAAGCCCTGCAACACCATGCGGTCGGCTTCCACGTCCAGGCCGACGACCTGAACCTCCACCTGCTTGCCCGATTCGCGGGCGATGTCGCGCACCATCTTGCGAAAGCCGGCGAACACGCTTTCCGCCGGCACCATGCGGGCGTCGCGCACTTCCTGCTGCAGTTCGGAGGCCAGTTGCCGCAGGGTCCAGCCGGTGCGCTGCTGCTGGCGGCGGGACTCGCGGGACTGGCGCGACACCACGCGCAACTGCTGTTCCAGCGCCTCGGCATGCCGTTCCAGGACGGCGGCCCGCTCAGGCTCGCCCAATTCGCGCGCCAGCGCCGCCGTCATCTTGCGCAGGCGGCGCCATTGCTTGTCCAATTCGGTGACACGGCGATCGATCTCCAGCAGGCCGTCGGTCACGGCGCGCTGGTTCATGGTTTCTGTCAGCAGCTCGTTCGAGCTGCGCAACAGCCGGTCCAGGTGCAGCGCACGGACCCGCACCGTTTCCTCGGCCACAACCGGCATCTTGGGCGGGTCGGGCTGGCAGACGGCTTCAGGCAGGCAAGGCGCGGGCGCCGGAATGGCCGCCAGCAGCTCCGGCGGCACGTCCACCACCGGCATCGGCGCCGGAGGCGTCACCGCCGCCACATTGACCACCGGCTGCGGCCTGTCCCCATCCAGCCAGCCCTCGATCACCGCCAGGGCATCGGCGGTGTCGGGCGGCGTCTGGCCGCCGACGAAGGCGGTCACCCAATCCTCGACCGCGTCCAATGCATGGGTGATGACGGCGGCCATGTCCTTGTCCAGCCGCATCTGGCCGCTGCGCACCCGGGCGAACAGGGTTTCCAGGCGATGGGCCAGTTGTTCGACCGGGCCAAGATCGACGGCGCGCGCCGCGCCCTTCAAGCTGTGGGCACGGCGGAAGGTCTCATCCAATTGTGCGATGCCGCTGCCTTCCGTCCGCCGAACCAGCTCGTCCACGAGCTTACGGATGGCCTCCAGGTGTTCACGGTACTCCACCTGGAAGGCGGCCAGCAGCCTTTCGCGGATGCCGATCAAAGCTTGTATTTCTCCAGCGTCTTGGACAATTGCTCACCCAGCCGGGTCAGCTCGACCGCCGCCTTTTCCAACTGGCCGGTGGTGGCCGCCGTCTGCTGGCTGGCCTGGCGGATTTCGTGCAGCGCCTGGGTCACCTGTTCCAGGCCGATCTGCTGCTGGTTGGTGGCGCCGACGATCTGCTGGAACGCCTGCACGCTCTCCTGGATATTGTTGGCCATCTGGCGGATGACCTGTTCCGAGACATTGGTGCGCTCGCGGCCGGTCTCGACGCGCTTGAGCGCCTCTTCGGTGAGCATGACCGAGGTGTTGATGCCCTTCTGCGTCTGTTCCAGGATGCCGCGCACCTGGGCGGTCGCCTCCTTGGCCTGATCGGCAAGATTCTTGATCTCGTTGGCGACGACCGAGAAGCGGCGGCCGGATTCGCGGGCGTCGGCCGCCTCGATGGCCGCATTCAGCGCCACCAGGTTGGATTGCTCGGCGATGTCGTTGACGGTGGCGATGATCTCGCCCACGGCCTGGGTACGCTCGGACAGGGCGATGATGTTCTCGGCCACGTTCTCGGTCTGCTCGCGGATGGCCTCCATGCCGATGCTGGCGTCATGCACGGCCTGCAGGCCGGCATGGCCGGACTGCGCCACCGCATCCGCCGTGCCCGCCACCTGGCGGGACCGCTCGGCCACCTGCTTGGACGACAGGTTGATCTGTTCCACCGTGGTGGTGATCTCCTGCACTGCCGCGGCCTGCTGCTTGGTTCCCGCCGCCTGTTCCTGGGTCGAGGTCAGGATCTGGGCGGCCGCCAGGGTCAGGTTTTCGCAGACCGACCGCGATTGGAAGGCGATGTCGCGCAGGCTGGTCAGCATTTCGTTGAAGGATTGCTGCAGCACGCCCAGTTCATCGGCCGACGACACCTTGAGCAGGCTTTGGCGCAGGTTGCCCTGGGCGATCTCCCTGGCGGCCATGGCGCAGGCCGCCAGCGGATCGGCGATCTGGCGGCTGATCAGCAGCGAGATGGTCAGGCCCGACAGCGCGGCGGCGATGCCGCCCACCACCTGCCAGAAGATGGCCTGGTTGATGCGCGTCTCGCGGTCGCGGGCATAAAGACGCATGATGGTGTCGGCCGATTGCTGCAGGGCCAGCAGCGACGCCTGGACGTCCTTGAGCTTTTCGCCCCGGCGCACATCGTTGGGCGCCAGCGCCAGATAGCGCCAGGCCTCCACCTCAAGCGCGCGGATCAGGGTCGCCTGCTCGGACAGCTTGGCGCGGATCTCCGGATCGCGCGTCGCGGGCATTTCGCCCTGCAGGCCGGTCTGCTCGGCACCGGGCAGTTGGCCGCCGTCCAGCAGCACCGCCTGGGATTCCTTGAGCAGGCGCAGGGTGTTGTCGTGTTCGCTGGGCTGGTTCATGCCGGCCAGCAGCACGTCCTTCATGAACCGCTGGGTCAGCGTGCGCTGGCGCGCCGCCAGGCCGCCCACCGTCCCCTGGTCCTTTTGCGCGTTCAGAATGGCAGCGTTGAAGACGATCAGACCGCCCAGCACCATGGTGAACAGTACCGCGACGATGATCAGCTTGCGGCGCAGCGTGATCTTCTTCCACACAGAGAACTCGGCGGTTTGCATACGGGTCTTTCCTTCAGGTGACGCGGCGATAATCGGCCCGGCGGTCCTGGAGCACGTCCAGGGCCAGGATCTGCCGGCAATCGAGCAGGATCAGGGTTTCCGGGGTGATGCCGGCGACGAAACGCTGCGGCAGGCCGTTGGCCGCCTCGTGCGGGACGGTCAACAATTGCGGATTGATGAAGCGGATGCGGTTGAGCGTATCGACGCGCAAGCCCACGGCGCGGCCGGCGTGACGCAGGAACACGACGTAGGACTGGGCCGCCGCCTCCGGCTCCGGGAGGGTCAGCATGGCATGCAGGTTCAGGATCGGGTGGATTTCGCCGCGCACGTTGGTCACGCCCAGCAGGTGCTGGGCAAGGCCGGGCACCGGCGTCCATTGGACCAGCGGCATCACCTCGGCCAGGTCGGACAGCGGCAGCGCATAGGATTCCGCGCCGATGCCGAAGCACAGCACGGCCATGCCGGGCGACACGTCTTCGGCCAATGCGCGCGTGGCCGCCAGACGGCGCGCGCGCACCTTGAGAACCTGCTCGACAAAAGCCGGATCGTCGGCGGAAAAGCCTGCCGCCATCTGGCCGTGCAGGCGCTCCACCAGTCCCGACACCTTCTCCCCTGCGCTCATGTCACCCCGATCAGATCAAGATGCATCCCGACGGTCTCGCGCAATTGGCCCACGGTGATGGCGTCGCCGTGTTCAAGCGCGTGGTCGTCGGGCAGACGTTGAAGCAAGGCGAGAACATTGCGAAACGATCGGCTCGCCCCCGAAAGCTCGTCCCGCCGCCACAGAAACAACCCCAGGTGATAATGGGGCAGAACGAAATGGCGGTCGAGATAAATGGCGCGCCGCAGGAACGTTTCGCAGCCCTCCACATCGCCCAACTGCTCGGCCACCAGCGCGCGATAGAAATGGGCATAGGCATCCAGCGCGTTGCCCGCGATCAGGGCATCGCATGCGGCCAGCGCCTCCGCCCAGCGCCCCTGGTCGGCCATGGCGCGAATGGCGGCGATACCGTCATGGGCGCGCGGCGGCGCCGGACGGGGGGCGGCCGGCACCGGCGCCGGACGGCGCAAGGGTGGGCGCTGGCGCAGGGCCGGCTGGGGCAAGGGCAGTTGGATGCGGGGAACCGGCGGCGGCGCGGGCATCGCCGCCTCGGGTCGGTCGGCGCGCTGGTACAGCACCGCGCCCGGGGTGTTCACGGTGCGGAAATTGCGAAACAGCTCCATGTTCGGCTCGGCATGCCCCATGACCAGCCAGCCGCCGTCGGCCAGGGTCTCGTGGAAACATGGAACCAGCCCTTCCACCGTCTCGCGGCTGAAATAAATCACCACATTGCGGCAGATCACGATGTCCAGCCCCGCCAGGTTGTCCAGCAGCGAGGGGAAGCGGTTGCGGATCAGGTTATGATACTGGAAGCTGACGCCGTTGCGATATTGCGGCCTGATCTGCCACTGCTTCCCCACCGGCTCGAAGCAGTCGCGGCGCACGTCGTCGGGGGTGGCGCGGAAGGCCCATTCGTCGTACCGGCCATCGCGGGCACGGGCCAGGAATTTCTGGTTGATGTCGGTGCCGATGATGCTGACGTGCCATCCTTCGATCCGGTGGCCGAATTCACGTCTGAGCAGGATGGACACCGAATAGGGTTCGGGGCCGGTGGCGCAGCCCGCGCTCCAGATCCGCAGGCGGCGCACGCCTTCATTGCGGGCCAGAACGTCGGGAAGGATGATGTCGCGCAGGGCGTCGAACTGTTCCTTGTGGCGAAAGAAATAGGTCTCGCCGATGGTCAGTTCCGCCACCAGGGCGTCCATCTCGTCGCGGCCGCGCACCTGGTCGGCGATCAGCTCCAGATAACGGGCGCACCCATTCATGCCGATCTCTGCCAGACGGGCGGCGACAATGCGGGCCAGATCCTCGTCCTTGTCGGCATAAAAGGCCATGCCGGTGACCTCGATCACCAGCGCCTTCAAGCGCTGGAAGAACGAATCGGCCAGGATTGCCTGAACGGGTGCGGAGGTCACGGCACTCCGTCCGCCAATTCGGACAGGCGCTGTTGGGCGTCGCTCTGGAACTGCTCCAGCCGGCGGCGTTCCTCCTCCATCAGGACGTGACGCCAGGAAACCAGATGAATGGCCCCCTGCGGCCCGTGCAACTGGCCGGCCACGCAGCCTTGGAACGAGGCGCTGTCGTCGATGGGGGTGTACTGGAAGCTGGCGGCGGGACGCACGCCCTCCACATGGTCCACCAGCAGGCCCAGCGGGGCATCGCCGCCCTTCATGATCAGGATCGAGGCATCGAGACCGATGTGGTGTGCCGGCTCCATGCCCAGCAGATCATCCAGCCGCAGCACGGGAACCGCCTGCCCGCCCAGATTCAGCACGCCTTTGACAAAGGACGGCATGCGCGGCGGCAGGTCCAGCCAGGCATAGGGCACCACCTCGCGCACGTCGGTGACGGCGATGGCGAACAGCCGGCCCCCCAGGCGAAAAATCACCACGGAATGAAGATCGTCCCCGTCGGCAGACAACACGTTTCCCCAAAGGTTCAGGGTATTTAACCAAACGGACGAGGGACACACAATCGGCGATAAAACAAAATTACCACAGCTTAGGATAAGCCTATGGTTGTGGCGAGCAGGCGCACCCCTTCGACCCCCACCCCCACCAGGGTGACGACGGCGGCCAGGATGACCAGCAGGAACGCCACCAGCGACATCCGATGCTCGATGAACAAATGGATCAGCCCCAGATGCAGGCGTTCCATCATGGTGCGGTTGCCGTACAGCATGCGGTCCAACTGGTTCCGGCGCTGTCGCACGCGGTCGCCGGTGGGGCGGTCCACCTCGGTGGCATGCTGTTCCTGCCACTGCGACAAGCGCGCCAACGCCTCCTCACGGGCGGGCGGCGGCGACACCACCATCCCGGCCTTGGCCGCAATCTTCTGGTGGCGGTCCAGGAATTCCCCGGTGAAGTCCAGATGGGCCTGGGCGGCCGCCGAACGCGGCGCATAAACGCAGACCGGCAGGCGGGCGGTCGCCGCCTCGATCACCATGTTATCGCGGGGAATTTCGGCGCCATAGACGGTGCCGCCCAGACGCGAGCGGATCAATTCGCTGATCTTGCGTGCGGTCTTGTGGCGATCGTGGATGGTGAACAGCACGCCTTGGAGCAGCAGCGCCTTATTCAGCCCCTCCTGCACGTACTTGATGGAGGGCAGCGTGCGCATCAGGCCGTCATTGGCGTAGGGCGTGGCGGTCACCGGAATGATCACCGCATGGGCCGAGGCCAGGGCATTGATAGGCAGAATGCCAAGCGCTGGCGGGCAATCGATGATGACGTAATCGCAGTCCAGCGCCGCATGGCTGATGATATTGGTCAGGGTGCGCTGGGAATCCTTGAGTTCCGACAGGCGTATCTCGATGCCGGCCAGACTGTAGGTGGACGGCACCACGCGCACGCCGTCGAACACAGTCGGCAGCATCACCTCTTCAATCTCGGCCGAGCCGACGAAAAGGTCGTAAACGCCGCGTTTCACATTGGGGTCGATACCCAAGCTTTTGGTGGAATCGCCCTGAGAGTCGAGGTCGATCACCACTACCGACTTGCCATAAGCTGCCAAGCATACGGCAAGGTTGGTGCTTGTGGTCGTCTTGGAGATACCGCCCTTCTGATTGAATATGGCAACGATATACGGTTTCATGGCCGCCAATCGTCCATTTTGTTCGCCTGCCGTTATTTCCCCATTTACCGATCATTCGCATGTGCGTAATCCCACATGCTGAATCGGCATCCCCGAAACAAGTCGTCACTTCACTGCAAGTGCGGTTTCTCCCTTCGAGACACGGACAGCTTAAGCATAGACGGCAATTGGACGCAACCGCCACCGCATGGAACATTCTCAGGAAGGCCACGAAAACCGGCTGCGGACATGCTTCAATTGCCGAATTTTGCCCTTGCCGTCAGCGTTTGCCTCGCCGGTTTGTCGGGTTCCGGTGTTCTGCATGGGAAAAATATAGCTTTGCCCGGCCCGCGCACCATTGGGGGAAAGTCATAGCCGGATGGCCTGGACGGCAAGCCACAACCAAGGCGCGATTATTGTCCGGCATTTTTTCTGTACGTGAAAATACTTAAGGTGTAGATTGACATTATTCGCAAGCAACGATGCCAATTGGGTCGTCGGCATCCGACATCCGGACCCGCAAAGGAGCGGAGGTGGCATGGATGATTTCAAGCTGGCCCTGTACGAAGGCACGCTGGTTTCCTTCGGCAAGACCCTGGCCCGCCTTGAGCCCCCCATCCAAAGCCAGATCATGCGCGACATCGGCGGCGAATTGCTCGACTTCCTGAACCGCCGGGGATTGGGGTTCACCGCCGCCAATCACCTTTCCGACCTGACCGCGCTGATACGGGCGTTCGTGGCCAAGGGCTTTGCCAAGCAGGTCGAGATGCATCCGTCCGACAAGGGCACCGACTTTGTCTGGCATGACCTGCACGGGGCGGCCGCCTATTCCGAAACGCACGCGCAATCGGCCAACCCGTTCCTGGCCTGCCCGCTCAACCTCTGCCTTTACTACCTGGCGGAAAAGCTGGGGGTGAGCATGGTCTTGCACCAAAGGTCGTTCGACCATGGCGCCGGGCTGGTGCGCTCGCGGTACGAATTCACCGACACGCAGGACCATCGGTGCGACGGCCCCGCCCAGCCGGCCAGCCGCAGCGACCGGTTGGCCGATCTGGCGAATTGGCAGGAGTTGGAGAAAAGCCGCTTCATCGCCCATGCCAGCCATGACCTGCGCCAGCCGCTGCAAGCCGCCACCATCTTCGCCGAGGTGTTGGCGGTTCAACTGGCCGGCACCGCGCAGCAGCCCGTGGTGGACAAGCTGCGCCAATCCCTTGGCGCCACCCATAACCTGCTGAATGCGTTGTTGGATGCGGCGGTCATCGATTCGAACCAGGTACAGCCCCATCCGCGGGCCTTTCCGCTGGGGCCGCTATTGGACAGCCTGTATCACCAGGCCCAGTGCGAGGCCGCGGCCAAGAAGCTGGACCTGCGTGTGGTGCCCAGCCGCGCCTGGGGGTACAGCGACCCGGTGCTGCTGGAACGCCTGCTGCGCAATCTGGTGCTGAACGCCATCCGCTATACGCGCGATGGCGGCGTCGTGCTGGGCTGCCGCCATCGCGGCCACCGCGTGGCCCTATGGGTCGCCGATAGCGGCATCGGCATCGAAGGCGACAAACTGGACGCCATCTTCGACGACTTCACCCGACTGGATGACGGGGACGGGCGCAGCCCGGGCTTTGGCCTGGGACTGGGCGTGGTGCGCCGCATGGCCGTGCTGCTGAACCACAGCATCGAGGTGCGGTCCATTCCCGGCAAGGGGTCCATCTTCGCCGTGGTGATCGATCGCGGAGCGGCGGCGCACCCCTGAGGGCCGCCGCCGCTCCGCTCCCAACTCAGGGATAACAGCCAACCATGAACAACTGGCCGTCATGGACCTTCACCCAGGTCTGCTTGGGCGCCAGCTTCTTGGTTTCGGGATGGGTCCAGGTGTACTTGGCCCAGCCGCCCTGGGGCGTTTCCTTGCCGGTCTTGATCATCTCCTGGATGATCATCACGCCGTTGGTGTCCTTGAGCGACGGCAGTTGCGGATTGTCGATCAGCTTGGGATTGATGGCATGCACCTTGAAGATGCCGTCCATGGTGCTGACGATCACGTACAACTCGCCATTCACCCAATCCTTGTTGTCCTTGTTCATGAAGTCGGCAAAGGCCTTTTCCTTGCCGGCCGCCTTGTAATGGGCGACGGCCTTGTCCACCAGCCCCTGGGCGGTGGTGCATTCGTCGGCGCGGGCCGCGCCGGCCAGCAGGATGGTGGCGGCCGCGGCCGCGGCGGCCAGCTTGAGCATGTTCTTCACGTCCCTTCCCTCCTCTTTCGTTGATCTTGTTCAGGCCGAGCGCAAGCGCGACACCAGCCCGTCCACCTGGGATTGCAGGCGGGCGAATTCCCCCACCAGCCCTTCGGTGGTGACGTGGACGGTGGCCGCCGCGGTTCCCACCTCTTCGGCCACCCGGCGCACCTCGCCGATGCCCCGCGTCACCGTGCGGGTGCCGTCGGCCGCCCGCATGACCGAGTCGCTGATCTCGCCGGTGGCCCGCCCCTGCTCGGCCACCGCACTGGCAATGGCCGACAGCGCCTGATTGACCCGGGAAATCGTGGCCACGATGCCGTCGATGGCCTTCACCGCCTGGTCGGTGGCCCCCTTCATGGCGTTGATCTCGTTGGCGATTTCCTCGGTGGCCTTGGCGGTTTGGTTGGCCAGGCTTTTGACCTCGTTGGCGACCACCGCGAAGCCCTTGCCGGCATCGCCGGCACGGGCCGCCTCGATGGTGGCATTCAGCGCCAACAGGTTGGTCTGGCTGGCGATGTCGTTGATCAGCCCGACCACTTCGCCGATCTTGGCCGAAGCCTGGGTCAGTCCCTTCACCGTCTCGTCGGTACGGCCGGCCTCGATGACCGCCTCCTCGGCCACCCGCGAGGATTCGCTGACCTGGCGGTTGATTTCGCTGATGGAGGAGACCAGACGCTCGGCAGCATGGGCCACGGTTTCCACGCTGCCGTTGGCGGCCTCGGACGAGGTGGCGACCTCGGCCGACTGGGTCGAGGCCGTTTCCGCATTGGTGGCCAGCACCTCGGCCTCGCCGCGGATCGCATCCGCCGCCGCCGACGCTGCCGCCACCGCCGTGCGCACGCTCTGCTCGATTTCGGCCGCCAGATCCGTCATGGCCTGATGCTTGGCCAGTTCCGCTTGGCGGGCCATGGCCGCCTGTTCCTCGGTCAGAGCCTTGACCCGCAGCGCATTGTCCTTGAACACCTGCACCGCGCCGGCCATGGCGCCGATCTCGTCGCGCCGGCCGATGGCGGGGATGGTGGTGTCCAGGTCGCCCTGCGCCAGCCGGGCCATGGCCGTGGTCATGCCGCCCACCGCCGAGGCGATGGCGCGGCCCAGCAGGACCGAGATGAAGGCCAGCATGGCCAATGCGCCGACGGTAATGGCGATGAACAACATGCGCGTGGCTTCGGCGGTGCGCGCGGCCTCGGCCTTCGCGTCCTCCACCAGCCGCCCTTCCAGGGCGATCATCTGCTGCGTCTCGCGCATCAGCGCCTGGAAATTGTCCTGGGCGGTCCACATGAACGAGACGGCGGCCGTGAAATCCAGCCGCTGCATGGACAGCACCTGATTGGTGTTTTCCTTATAAAGCGCCAGCGCTTGCTCGATCCGCCGGAGCAAGGCTTCCTCCTCGCCGTTCAGGCGATAGTCGCGATAGGTGCCAAGCTGCTTTTCCGCCGCTTTGACCGCATTCTCGAAACTGGCTTCGGCCTTGGTCATCTGCTTGTCATCGACGCCGGCGGCGTTCCAGGTCAGCAGACGGTAGAGATCGGAATGAGCGGCCTGCATGGAGGAGGCCAGTTCGCCCGTTTTCACTGACTTGGCGAAGGAAACGTCGGCAATGTCGTCCAGCGCCGCCTGCTGGCCGGCCAGCCCCCGCATGCCCACTACGGCGACCACGACCATGCAGAGGGCGGAAACGATAGGAACGACAGCAATTTTCGTCCCGATCTTCATGTGGTCGAGAAATCGCATGACACCCCCGCACCCGGATATGCATGAGGGAGTCTTACCACGCCTTTTACGCGACCCATAATCTAAATTGGCTTATCCTTAAGAATAGGAATAGGGTGAACAACCCATCAAGAGTACGCCATTATTAAGCATGGCGGACCATTTGAGATTGCAAGCAAGGGTGAACCAATAACCTGCCCCACCCTTACTTGCCACCATGACGAACAGCCGCTTCAGACGCGGGCGCCCGATTTGGCCGGGCGGCGAGGAGCGGCCGGCTCAACCGACACCTTCTCGGCCTCGGCACGGGAGAGCGAGCGCCCCTGACGATAGGCGTCCAGCACCGTGTCGGCGGCGTCGTAGCCCTCCAGTATGGAACGATCCAGGTTGGAATACGTCCAATCGTAATTGACGTTGAAGGCGACGGGGATCTCCACCACCTTCAGGTCGGGATGGGTTCGGGCGGCGTGATACTTGAACAGCTTGACGTCGTCCTCGCTGGTCGTGGCCGCGAACAGCATCACCAGATTGTTCAGCGCGTCGTACAGGTTCTCGGGCTTGCGCACCTGCTTGATGTCCAGGATGCGGCTGACCCAGACCTCGTCGAGGTCGGGGTGATTCTTCAGCAGGTCCTCGAAATTGACGGTATCGACGGTGGCGCCTTCGCAATAGGTCTTGCCGTCGATGACCACCGGCTCCTCGATATAGGGCAGTGCCGAGCACGCGCACAGGGTCTGGGCATCGATGCGTGCATAGGCCGGATTGGCGTTGCTGAACAGTTCGAGCCGGTCATCGGTCAGGTTGTAGGCGTTGTGGTATAGAACCGGCTTGCCCGGCAGATACAGGTTTTCGAAACGGATGCGCTCCAGCAGCGCGCTGTCCTTGTAGTAGACCCGCGCCAGCCCCCTGGTCTTGCTCTTGTAGATCAGGCTGGTCATGAACCGGCTCCACGGATTGACCGCCAGCACCTGATTGAGGATCAGGGTGTTGAAATTCGAGTTGGTCCACTGACGCGGATCGGTGGCGAAGCGCACCAGATCCTCGTAGGCGACCAGGATGGCGTCAGGCACCACCAGGTTCTGGTAACTGCGGGGATCCAGCGCGAAATCCACCGTGTTGCGGATGCAATCCGCCCAGTCGGGAGCGAAGGCCGAGGCGATGGGGAATTTGTCGTAAAGGTCGTCGGGGCGGAAGATGCCACGGAAAAAGTCCACCGACGTCTCGACCTCCTTGCCCGGCTCCGCCTGGTTCCAGACGATGCCAAGCCAAGCCCCGATGCATGACAGGGTCCAGACGTCGAAGCGCAGGTCGGGTTCTTCGTGCAAGCGCTGCAGAGTGCCGATGCTGAGACCGACGGCAGGACCGCCGCCAGCCAGCGCGATGGCGCGTTTGATAGCCTTCATCGGGATGCCCCCTTGGATGGGAATGGTTATCCACATCCTACGTGGGCACCGGGAGCATCAGCAATCTATGCTTGCAGGAAGGTGGCGCACTGCCATCCGTTTAGGGGTGATCACCCCTCATGCGACCGCATAGGTCGCCAACAGGCATCCCAGAAGCACGATCAGCATGCCCGAGAAAAAGCCCCGCCATCCCTTGCCGGCCCGCCGCAGGTCAAGGAAATGGTCCAGCACCGCGCGCGCCTTGAAGTACGAGGCGACGAGCGCCACGGCGGCGGCAGCGAACCCGGCCTCCTCGTGCCCCAGGACCAGCACCGCAGTCAGCGACACCAGCGTCAGTCCGACCAGAAGCCCCCAGGCGTAAAGCAGGCGGCGGCTGGTGGTGTCGGCGGATGGATCGGAGGCGCTCATGGGATCACCGCACCAGATAGACGATGGGAAACAGGATCAGCCAGATCAGATCGACCATGTGCCAGAAGGCGGCTCCGGTCTCCACGTTCTCCAGCGTGTTCTTCCACGACACGATGGCCAGCACGACCAGCCCCATCACCACGTGCAGGGCATGAAAGCCCGTCATCAGGTAGAACAGGGTGAAGAAGGTGTCGGTCTCAATGCCGATGCCATGGGCCGCCTTGTCGGCATATTCCACGCCCTTGACCACCAGGAAGCCCACGCCAAGCATCATGGCGCCCGCCATCCAGCGGCGCGAAAGCCCGATCCGCTCCTGCCCGCGCATCTGCACGGCCTTGGCCGCCATCCAGCCGCTGGTCACCAGGAGCAGCGTGTTGAGGCCGCCCAGCCGCACGTCCAGCATGGCCTGGCCGGCGCGGAACAGGTCGGGCTGCAATACGCGAGCGACGCCGAAGCCCAGGAAGAAGGCGCCGAACACCAGCAATTCGCTGATGATCAGCACCCACATGATGGGATTGCCGGGCAGTTCGGACAGCGCGCCCCAACCGCCTTCGCCGTGGGTGGAAGCTTGATCATTCATGCATTCACCATAGGCGGCGGACATCAACGCGACCATTGACGCCGATCAAGCCCCCCTCTATCCAACGCGGGCGGCATATTCTAAGGTTGGTTGTCCGGGCCCACGATCCGGCGCCACGGCAACGCGACGGAGGAAGCAGGGATGGCCGACCAGACCCTAAGGGTCATGCTGGCCGAGGACAACCCGGTCAACCAGACATTTCTGCGCCATCTGCTGGAGAGCCTGGGGCATGCCGTCACCGTGGCCGAACACGGTGCGCGCGCGCTCGAACTTGTCGCCACCGAGGATTTCGACGTGGCGCTGATGGACATGCAGATGCCGGTGATGGACGGCGAAACCGCCACCCGGCTGATCCGCATGCTGCCCGGCGAGCGCGCCAGCCTGCCCGTCCTGGCGCTGACCGCCGATTGCCCGACGGAAAACGGCCCCCGCTTTGCCGCCGCCGGCGTGACCGCCGTGCTGCCCAAGCCGATCACCCTGGCGCGATTGGCCCAGGCGCTGCGCACAGTCACCGGCGCCCCGTCCGCTGCCCCCGCCGTGCCGGACCTGGAAGAAGGCGAGGCGCAGCCGGTGCTCGACCCCACCTATCTGGAGGACATGCGCCAATGGGTGGGCAACGAGGCGCTGCAAGCGCTGCTGGCGACCGCCCCCGACTCGTTCCTCGCCGAGTTGGCCGCCATTCAGGCGGGGTGGACGGCGGGCGACCTGCGCGCCGTGCGCGAGAACGCCCATCGCCTGAAAGGGGCGGCCGGCAGCGTCGGATGCCGCCGACTGGCCGATGCCGCCCAGGTCCTGCAAAAGATCGGGGCGATCACCCCCGATGGCACCAACAGCCTGGAACGGCTGAGGGCGGAGACGATGGCGGCCATCGACGCCACCGCCACCTGGACGCCCACCTAGCCCCCGACACGGTCAGGGGCAAAGTGCGGCCACCCGCGCGTCGCCTGAGCGCGCCCCGCAGCGGGCGCCATAGGCAGGGTCCGGATGTTCCGCCTGAGCGGAAACAGCCCTAGCCGGCGCGCACCCGGCCGACGAACTCGTCCACCTGCCGCGACAGGCCACCGGCCTGTTCGGCCAGGATGGACGCCTCGCCCACCCGCTGTTCCGAGAACCGCTCCAATTGCTGCGCCACACCGGACAGGCCGGTGATGTTGGCGCTGACCGTCTCGGTGATGCCGGACGCGCGCTGCGCGCTGGCGGCGATGTCCGCGATGGCGGTTCCTTGGGCGCCGGCCGACTGGGCGATGGTGCCGATGGCGTTCTCGATGCGGCAGATGATGCCGCCGATGTCGCGGATGGCATCCACGGCGCCGCCGCTGACGGCCTGGATTTCGGTGATCTGGGCGCCGATCTCCTCGGTCGCCTTGGCGGTCTGATTGGCCAGGCTTTTCACCTCGTTGGCCACGACGGCAAAGCCCTTGCCCGCCTCGCCGGCGCGGGCCGCCTCGATGGTGGCGTTCAGCGCCAGCAGATTGGTCTGGCTGGCGATGTCCTGGATCAGCTTGACCACGTCGCCGATGCGATGGGCGGCTGAGGACAGGCTTTCCACGGTGGCGTTGGTGCGTTCGACCTCGGCCACCGCCTCGCGCGCCATGGTGATGGATTGCTCGATGAAGCCGTTGACCGCGTGCACCGAGGTCGAAAGCTGGCCGGCGGCCTGGGCCACCATCTCCACATTGCCCGCCACCTCGGCGGCGCTGGCCGCCGCGGATTGGGCCTTGCCGCCCACTTCGTCCACCATGGTGTTGAGCTGCTCGGCCGCCATGCGGGCGCCGGCGGCGGACGTGGACAGCGCCGACACCACGCGGCCGACCTCGCTTTGCAGGGCGGTCGCCAGTTGCTCCATCTCGGCCTTGCGCTCGCGTTGGGCCTGCACGGCCAGGCGGTCGCGCTCCGCCGCCGCCTGCTCGGCCTCGTCATGAGCAGCACGTGCTTCCAGCACCGCCGCTTGGGATGCGGTGATGCTTCCCACCAGACGCCAGGCGATCCACGCCAGAATCCCGGTCTGCAACACCACGATCGCGGCATGAAGGACTACGCGGCCGAACGAGCCGCCCCCCGGGAACACCGCTGCGGGATAGGCGAAGTTCAGCACCAGATGGTGCACCGCCACCGCACCGGCCGCGACCACCAGGGTGCGCCAGTCGCAAAAGGCGGTCAGGATCGCCAGGGTGGCGAAGAAGTACATGTGAAGGTCGATCTGCCAGTGATGGCCCTCGAACGCCAGAACCAGCAGCGCCACCATGGCCATCTGCGCCACCCCCAGCGCGTGGCGGAACGCCGCGCCGGTGGGCGATGCTTTCCACGCCAGGGTTACCGCCAGCGACAGGACCAGGGCCCCGACGCCAGGCATCAGCCACGCCCCCGACACCACCGCCCCGGCGATGGCGACCAAGGGCACATGCAGCCACAGGAAGGCCAGCATGAAACGGCCGACCTGGCCGCGGATCGCGGTGATCTGACCCATCTTGTGTTCCCCCCTCAGCGCAGGCAGTCGGCTTGCGCCGGTGAGCGAACGACCACCAGCGCGCCGCTGTCATAGAGTTTGTTGATGAAATCCGCCCGATCCGAACGCGCCACCACGATGCCGGGCAGCGCGCCGAAACCCAGGACGGCATCGGCCCCGGCATTGACCACCCCGGCAAAGGCGGCATCGCCGGCCGACGGCGGATAGATCGCCGCCACCGGCTGGCCCTCGCGCGGCAAGGCCATCAAGGCGCCGGCCCAACCGACGCTGAAGACCAGCAGCAATGCCGCCGGCAGATACTCTTTCGATCCAGACATGGCGCTGTCCTAGCATGACCCGGCACGAAAGGTCCAACTGCCGAAGGAACCCCGTTCCTCGGGATGATCGCCGATACTTTCGTATCGGTCAGCAGGTGACGCCCGTTCCCCCCAGTCCGCAATAGCCGCCGGGGTTCTTGGCCAGATATTGCTGGTGGTAGCCCTCGGCATAATAGAACGCCGGGGCGTCCAGGATTTCGGTGGTGATGGCGCCATATCCCGCCTGGGCCAAACGCGCCTGGAACGCCTCGCGCGAGGCTTCCGCCGCCGCCCGCTGTTCAGGGTTCGCCACATAGATGCCGGAGCGGTATTGCGTTCCGATGTCGTTGCCCTGGCGCATCCCCTGGGTGGGATCGTGGTTCTCCCAAAACACCGTCAGCAAACCGTCATAGGGGATCACCGCCGGCTGGAAGGCCACCAGAACCGCCTCGGTATGCCCGGTGCGGCCTGAGCACACCTCCTCGTAGGTCGGATTGGCGGTGAAGCCCGCCACATAGCCCACGGCGGTGGTGTGAACCCCGGGCAGCGTCCAGAACTTGCGCTCGGCACCCCAGAAGCAGCCCATGGCGAAGATGGCGGTTTCCACCCCCGTGGGAAATGGCGGCACAAGCGGCGTGCCCAGCACCGCATGGGCGGCCGGCACCGGAATGGGATGGGACCGGCCGGGCAATGCCTCGGCGGGGGTGACCATGCGCGTCTTGCTGGAACCAAACAGGGACATGGGACGCTCTCCTTTCTTCCGCCGAGATAAGCCTTCCGCAATCTTCGCACCAGCCCCCCACCCGGCCTAAGGTCATGGGGACGCTCCCATGGAAGGATCTGGCATCATGCCCCGTCTCGCCATCGCCGTCGTGTTGCCTTTGCTCGCCGCCGCTTGCGCCTCCAACAGCGATGTTTCTCAGGTTCGCTCGGAAGTGGCCCAATTGCGCGCCGACCTCACCCGAACCCAGGCCCAGGTGTCGGCCAACCAGCAGGCCACCCTTCAGGCCCAGCAAAGCGCGGCCAGCGCCGAACAGCAGGCCGCCCTGGCGGCCGAGCGCGCCCAGAGCATCTACAACGGCGCCAAGCGCCGATGACCCTTTCGAACAAAAATTCGGTTTTCTTTTTCGACACCGCTTGACACCCCCCGCGATTGCCTTTATACGAGCGCTCCTCACGTGGTTCGGCGGGGTAGCTCAGCTGGTTAGAGCACGGGAATCATAATCCTGGGGTCGGGGGTTCAAGTCCCTCTCCCGCTACCAACGTGAAGACCTTCGAAAGCCCTTGGAAACGCCCGTTTCCGGGGGCTTTTCGCTTTTATTCACCCCCATCGGACGGGGCATTGATGGCACTGGACGGCGGGCCATCTGTGGCAGAGGCGGCGATGGATGTCCCGATGCCCTCCCCCTCGGATGACGGCCGGCCAGAGGCCGGCGCAAGCCCCGGCCCGTGCGCCACCGGCGATATCCCTGGCGACCGTGCCCTGGCAAAAGCCCTGGATGGATTGGAAGACGATGTGCCCGACCGGGTCGCGCGCGCAATCGGCTGGCTGCGCGACCCCACCAAGCGGTGGATTCGGCTGCCCATGGGGGTGGTGTTCGTCATTGGCGGGCTGTTGTGGTTTCTGCCCGTGCTGGGCCTGGAGATGCTGCCGATCGGCCTGCTGCTCATCGCCGTGGACGTGCCCGTGCTGCGCAAGCCGGTGGGAAACGCCACCCTGTGGCTGGAATGCCAGTGGAACCGGCTGCGTCGCCGCTGGCGGCGGTGGATGCGGCAGTGGAAAGGGTAATCTACAGGGTGGGCGGGGAATAATTCCGCCTACCTCGGTCCCCGCATGCGCGATTGCATCGGTGGCAGGGAATGGCATGCTGGCTACCACCAAGGCACTTTTCCCCGGTGACGTTCCATGGGCGTCGAAATCGAACGCCGTTTCCTGGCCTCACCCAAGGTGCTGCCTTTATGCAGCGGCCAGGGGCGCGGCATCGTCCAGGGATATCTTTGGGCCGGCCGCGGCGGCAACGCCCGTATCCGGCTGGAAGGCGAGCGCGCCGTGCTGACCTGCAAGGGTCCCAAGAACGGCTGCGCACGGCGGGAAACGGAAATCCCCATCCCGCCGGACGAAGCCGCCGGCCTGCTGGCCGCCATGCCGCCGCAGACACTGATCCGCAAGACCCGCTACAGCCTGAAGGTGGGCGGCATGGATTGGTGCGTGGACGTGTTCGGCGGCCGCCATCGAGGACTGATCATCGCCGAGATCGAACTGGATCACCCGGCCCAGGTGTTTCTGCGCCCGGATTGGGTGTTGCGCGAGATCACCCGGGATGCCCGTTACGGCAATTCCAGCTTGGCGCAGAGCCGCGATCTGCCGGGTGCCGCCGCCTGAAGCGTGGGCGAGACATTGCCGGCGTGGCGGTTGAGTTCGCCCTCGATCAACATCTTCTCGAACAGATCGACCCGCTTGGGCGGGCTGGGCGTCTCTCCGCCGCTGTTCGGCGCGTCGCCCTCCGCTCCTCGCAAGCCTCATGCCCGACGGCAAAAAGCCCCCATCCGGCGACGGATGGGGGCTTTTTTGCAGGCACGGCGCCGGACCCTCGGACGAACCCTCAGGCGGCATTATTCCTCGGGTGCGGCGGGCGCGGCGGGCGGGGCGTTTTCCGGCTGTGCCTTGGCCGCACGGCGAAACCGCGGCCCGTTGCGATACACCACGTTGTCGGACGGTCCGGGCGGGCATTTGGTGACCTTGCCGCCACGCGCCAGGTACTGGGCAATCATCGCTTCGTCGTCGCTCATCGCGGACCTCGCAGAAAAATGGACGCGCAGCATAGCGGGATCGGCGCCGCGGTTACACCCCGGCGTCCCCACCCTTGCGCTATACCCCTAAAGGTGAGGTCTGGCAGCCCTCGGCCGAAGGGCTGCACCGCGCGCCGAGCTGCCGCCCGAACCCTGCTATTCACACAATCGGTGGATAACTCTGTCAATAAGCCGTGGGTGACTTCGCTGAGCGCGGGGGATGCCTCACCTTCTCGGATATGCCCATTTCGCAGGCACCCCATCCTGCCTATGCCCGCGCCATTCGCAGGCACGCACATTCGGACATGATAGGGCGCCGAGGGGCGCACGGACGCGGCCCGCGCGCCAAATCAACCCGGGGCGCCGCCGCGGATGGCCGGATTCAGCGGGCTTGGTTGCCGAACCGGCCACCCGCCCGTGGCGTCAGCCCAGCTTCAGTCCGATGATGCCCGCCGCCACCAGACCGATGCAGGCCACACGGCGTGCGTCGGCCGGTTCGCCCAACACGATCATGCCGAACACGGTGGTGCCGATGATGCCGATGCCGGTCCACACCGCATAGCCCAGGCTGAGCGGCAAGTGGCGCAGCGCCAGCCCCAACAGGGCGACGCTGCCCACCATGGACAGCACGGTCAGGAACGAAGGAAGCGGACGGCTGAACCCTTCCGCGTATTTCAGGCCCACGGCCCAGCCGATCTCGAGCAGGCCTGCCAGGAACAACCACAGCCACGCCATTCGGAACACTCCGATATGGGCGGGGCCGTCCCCGCATTGGTCGGGACCGGGCGGGGTCGTCCCCGCCGGGTGGCGATCTATGCCGAAAGCATAGTCTGCGACATTCCGGGGCAACGTACAACCCTCCTAAGGTATTCACCCAATCGTCAAAAGCCGCAGAAAAATGTATCCTTGGTCAGCTACGAGTGTCGGGCGCCCGGGGGCGGACCGCACGCATGACATAAGGATTGGGGACCGTGACCGGGGAATCCAGCTTCACTGCCAGCAGCGCGCGGGCGGCGACCAATGGGGCGCAGCCTGTCGTCATCAACGCCGACGACGCCGCCACATTGACCGTTCCTGGCGGCAACTTCCTGTTGGACGCCCAGTTCCATCGGGCCGGCCCCGATCTGGTGCTGCAAGGCGACGACGGGCGGCAGGTCATCGTCACCGGCTATTTCAACCATTCCCAGCCGCCGCTGCTGACCACCGCATCGGGTGCGGCCATCGCGCCCGATCTGGCGGCCAAGCTGGCCGGGCCGGTCGCCCCTGCGCAGACGGCCCAGGCCGGCGCCGCCCAGCACATGGTGGTGGTCGGCAAGGTGGACAAGGCCACCGGCACGGTCGAGGTGGTTCATCCCGACGGCACGCGCGGCACCCTGAATGTGGGCGACGTCATCTACAAGGGCGATGTGGTCGTCACCAAGGGCGATGGCGCGGTGGGCATCACCTTCGCCGATTCCAGCTCGTTCTCGCTGGGCAAGTCCGGCCGCATGGTGATCGACGAACTGGTTTACGACCCCGCCGGGCAGACCGGCCAGTCGGCTTTGTCGGTGGTCAAGGGCACGTTTTCCTTCGTGTCGGGCCAGATCGCCAAGGCGGCACCCGACGCCACCACCATCAAGACCCCGGTGATGACCATCGGCGTGCGCGGCACCTCCATCGCCGGCACGGTCGGCGGCGAAGGCGAGCAGAACTCCGTCGTTCTGCTGGTGGATCCCAACGGCAACGTGGGCCAAATCTCGGTCACCAACGCCAGCGGCACCACGGTGCTGAACCAGCCCAACTTCACGATCAGCACCTTTAGCTACATTCAGCCGCTAATACAGGTTTACTACTCGCCCTCACAGATTTCCTCGACCTACGGCTCGGTGCTGGAACACAACCCCACCCCGCCGGTGCCATCCTTCACGCCCCCTTCCCCATCGAACCAGGGCAGCAACGGCGGCAACGGCGGCGGCGATAGCAACGGCAGCGGTAGCGGTAGCGGCGGCGAAGGTAACGGCGGCGGCGATGGCGGCGGCAATATCGGTTTGCCGCCCCCGCCGCCCCCGCCCCCGCCACCGCCGCCCCCCCCGCCGCCGCCGCCGCCGCCACCGCCGCCGGAGGTTCCGAAGCCGCCGATCCCCAACACGGTGACCGGCGGCAATAACAGCGGCCCCGGCGGCAATCAGGGCAACCAGGCGGTCCCAGGCAACCAGAACAACCGCAACGACGAAGGCGCAAAGCCGGGCAGCGGGTCGGGGGAACAGACTCCCAGCTCCAGCGGCCGCGTCATCGACGGCTATGTGGTCGGCGCCAGGGTGTTCCGCGACATGGACGGCGACGGCATCCTGGACCCCGGCGAACACAGCGCCACCACCGGTGCCAACGGCGAATACGTCCTGCCGGGCAGCGGCGGCACCATCGTGGTCGAGGCCGGCGGCATCGACTCGGTAACCAACAAGCCCCTCGCCATCACCATGAAGGCGCCGGCCGGCTCGACCGTCGTCACGCCGCTGACCACCATGGTGGTGGCGGTGATGTCGGGCACCTCCATGACCGCGGCGCAGGCCGAAACCCAGGTCAAGGGCCTGCTGGGGCTGGACGGCGTCAGCGGATCTCTGCTCAACATCGATCCGGTGGCGGGCATGGCCTCCAGCGCCGACGCGAAAAGCATGATGGCGGCCATCGCCAAGATGGCGGCGACCATCAACGCCGTGGTCACGGCCACCGGCGGCGCGACCGACGCGCAAAGCGTGCTGACGGCCATGGCCAACCAGTTGAAGGCCAATCACGGCCTGGACCTGAATAGCGCGGATTCGCTGGCCGCGCTGATCGGCGCCACGGGCGCCAGCCTGGATTCCGCCCAGATCAACGCCCTGTCCCGCGCGCTGGCGGCCAGCAACGTCAATATGGGCAACCTGATCCACTCGGCGGCCAACTTCGCCGCCATCGAAAGCGTGATCCAGAACGCGGTGTCGCCCGACGGCACATTCGCCAACGTGCTGGGCGACATCGTCAGCGGCTCGGTACGGCTTTACGATGTCGCTTCGATCCATGACAACCTGGATGCCCTCAAGCAGGCGGGCATCCTGAGCTTCACGTGCACCACGGGCAACCGGGCCTTCAGCGCCGCCGAAGCGGCGGGGCTGACCTTTGTGCTGGAGGGCGGTGTCGCCTGGGTCCAGGACAACGGCGCCAACCTGACCGCCCATATCGCCAACATCAAACCCGGCTTCAGCAGCTATTCGCTGACCGAGGGCGACTTCCATATCACCCTGGGCAAGCTGAGCGCGCTCGCCCCCGCCCTGACCAACACCGGCGGCACCATCATCTGCCACCTCGCCAATGGCGACAGCGTCCCCTCGCTGGCCGAGCAGGTCCGAAACCTGGCCGACAGCTTCCAGGTGGCAGATAACGCCACGGTTCGGCTTGGCCTGGGGGTGGTCCAGAACGAGACCGTCACGCTCGGCACCGGCGCCAAGATCATCGCGGTGGCCGATACCGGCCCCGTCGATCTGAGCGGCGCCACCTACCTGACCCAGGTCACCACGCTGGAGGTGCCCCCGGAAACCACCGTCACCCTGGACAGCACGTTGTGGACGTTCTTCCACAGCGGCGGCCGGTCCATCAGCGCGCCGGGTCCCACCGCGCGCGTGCTGCTGGCGTTCCAGGGCACGCTGGCGGTCAGCGCCGACAGCCTGGCCGATTGCGACGGATTGGTGCTGACCGGCGACGCCACCGTGACTCCCGCACAGCGCGCCCATTTCGGCGCCACGGACATCAAGGGCGAATCCTTTACCCTGTACGTGGCCGCCAACGGCGATCTGTCCGGCATGTCGCTGGATTTCGGCATTCACGACCGGCTGCTGGCGGATGGCGACGTCATCCTGAATTCGGCGCAGGTCTACAATTTGAATGGACGCATCGACGCCAACGGCCACGAGATCAAGCTGACCACCGGCGACGACGACCTCAGCTTCATGTCGCTTTCCGGGGTCACCACCCTGATTGTCGGGCCGGGCGCCACCCCCACCCTCAACCTGTTGCAGATACAGCTCTTTGCCGGGCGCATCCACGGCGCCCACGACACCGGGGCGGGCATCACCCTGCTGCTGGGCGGGAACGACACCGCCGCCGGGGTCGACCTGTCCGACGTGACCGCCATCAAGGTGAACGGCTACGCGACCATCAGCGCCGAACAGTACAGGACGTTCGAGGCCAACATCACCAAGGTGGACAATGCCTTGCTGACGGTGGAACTGGCCGATCAGACGGATTGCAGTGGCTGGACCACGCTGTTCGCCAAGGCCAATCAGGTCGTCATCCAGGAAAACGCCACGGTGACCCTGTCGCTTGCGCAGTGGGACGCGCTGGGCGGCGAGGATGGGCTGACCATTCCCTGGTCGGCGACCGTGGACATCATGATCACCGCCGACGCGGACCTGCGCGAATCCCACCACGGCATCGGCGACATTTTCCAGATCGGCACCGTTGACGTGGCCGCCGGGGTAAAGGTCACGGTGGACATGGACGACCTGGAGATGATCGGCTTCGTCGATGATCCCGCCGGGACCATCCATGTCATGCTGCATGACGACGTGCGCGGCGTCGATCTGACTTTGGGCGACACCTTCGAAGTGGCGTCCGGCGTTGCCGTCACCCTCAGCGCCGCCACATTGCTTGCATGGTATACGCAGGGCAAGGTGGTGCTGGCCGAAGACGCCGATATCACCGTGAGCGGCGATGTCACCGGCTTCCCCCAAGACTTCATCGACAAGTATTTCGATCACGTCGTCGATACGCCGCCCCAACTGGAGCCGGCGGCGGTGTTCAAGGTTCCCACCGGCGAAACCTTCACCATCGAGGCCGAGGAGCTGGATGGCACCCCGCTGACCTTTACGGCGGGTCCCACCCAATGGGGCGGCACCCTGGAAGAGGTTTCGCCCGGCCAATATCGCTACATCCCGAACGACCAGCCCGACCCGGGCTATATGGGGGTGGACAGCTTCACAATCACCGTTTCCGACGGCGTCACTTCGGTAGAGCAGCAGGTGGTGGTCATCACCAGCGATGCTGCCGGCACCCCTTCGGTCATGGCTTATCCCACGGAGTGGGTTTCGGCCGGCCCCGAGGGTGACTGGACCCCGATCGGGTTCGGACTTGTGGGCGACCCGGATGCGACGGTCACGGTGGTGGTGTGGCTGAGCGGTGAAGAGGATGGGGTCTGCGGCCGCCTGCGCACCGATCCGGGTGGCGACGGCGACGTCCTGTTGACCTTCACCGGCACCATCGAGGAAATCCAGCAATTACTGGACGGGTTGGAGTATCAGACCCCCACCGGCCTGACCGGAGATGGCCGCGACTTCGTGCACGTCGCCATTTCCGACGGCACCCGCGCCACCACGGATATCGGGTTCACGGCCTCTTACACCTATGCGCCGACCCGCGAGTTCACCGGCGACGAAGGCACCGCGTGGAGCGACGGCGCCAACTGGCGGGATGGCGAACCGCCCGGATACGGTGACAGGGTCAGCATCAGCGGCAACAAGGACGCCGTCGTGGACCAGGGCGAGAACTACGAACTCTCGCAACTCATGGTGCTGGACGGCGCATCCTTGACCGTTGACGGCGGTCTTGTCGCCATAGGGGGTGTTGGGAGCCTGGTGAACGAGACCTCGTCCCTGACCATTCAAAACCAAGGCGTGCTGGTCGTCGACAATTTCATGCAATTGCTCGGGACCACGACGCTGGAAGACGGTGCCATCGGCGGCTCCTGGCGGGGCAACTCCACCGTCCTGTTCAGCGGCATCTCGAATGTGACCGGCGTTTTCATCATTGCGACCGATGTCGAGATCGAGGGCGGCAGCATGACCGTCAGCGCCCAGGGAACGCTCACCTTGACGCGCGACCTGTATCTCGGCTCGGATGGGTCCTTCACCAACAATGGGACCTTGAAGGTGGGCTTCCCCGAGGGCGAAAGCAGCGAGGCTTATGGCCACACCACTTTCCACGGTGCCATGTATTTCGGCGCGGGTTCGACCATTGCCCTGGAAGTGGGGGGCGACGCAAATTTCGGCTATCAGCACGACCAGATAAGCTTCGTGCAGACTGAGCCCTACCACTACACCCCGACCCTGGCCGGCACCATCAGCCTGTATCTTCATTACACGGATTTTGCCGAGACGTTCACGCTGATCGACGGCATCGCCGGACTGGGGACTGCCGCGTTCGAGGTCGAGGACAATACCAGTGGCCACACCACCACCCGATTCTTCTACGAGGAATCCGAATCGGCGCTGAAGGCCACGGTCATGACGCATCATGGCAGCAACGCCACCGTTTTTGCCGGCGATGGCAAGGATTTCGTGTTCGGCGCGGGCGCCCTCAATACGTTCTTCTATGGACTGGGCGCCGCCGATGTCGCGTTTGGCTATGCCGGGGACGACACCTTCCAGGTCAGCGGCACCGACTTCGGCAGCATCGATGGCGGCGAGGGCACCGACACCCTGACCTTTACTGTCGGCGGCACGTATGACCTGAACACCGCAGCCATCTCCAACGTTGAACGGATCGATCTGAATTACGCCGTCGACAGCGTTCACCTGACCCTGCGGCAGGACCAGAACAATACGGTGTCGGGCATCGACACCGACGACCATATTATCGGCGGCAGCCTGGACGACACCTTCAGCCTCAACAGCGTTTATTTCTCCAGCATCGACGGCGGTGCGGGCGACGATACGATCGCGCTGGAGTTCGGCACATTCGACCTGCGCGGGGCGGATGTGGGCATCAGCCACGTGGAGCGGGTATCGCTGTCCAGCATCGGCACGTATGCCGTCACCGCGACCCTGGATGAAAACAGCGTCATGGCCATGAATGGCGGCGCCCCGCTGACGGTGAGCTTCGACGGAGTGAGCGGCAACGACACCCTAGTCCTAAATGATGCGTGGACCGTCGGCGGCCTCGACAGCGATGGAATGACCTTTACCCGCAACAGTGCCGTCGTAAAGGTCGCCGCCCCCACCGAAGGCAACATGCTGGTGGCTGCCGAGGTCATCGGCGCGGACAGCATCAACATCAGCGGCAAATCTTTCGACATCGGCGCCCCTGCGACATTCCACTGCGTCGATGGCCGCCAGGACATGGTGATCGGCGCTGCCGATCTGAGCAACGACATCCAGTCCATCGGGTCTGGCGATTTGGTGCGTGGCGGCAACCTGGACGACACCTTCGCTGTCTCATCGCTGGATTTCAGCCATATCAACGGCGGCGCCGACGGCTTCGACACCCTGGCATTCGACATGGATTATTTCGGCACCACGTTGGACCTCACCTCCTTGCACGCCTCGCAGGTGGCGGGCATCGACGCCATTTCCGTGCTTTTCTCGCAGGGAACCACCATCAAGCTGGATCTGAGCGTCATCGGCCTGCTTAGCGGGGCGGAGAAGTGTCTGACCATCACCGCCGGCGCCGACGACAGTCTCGAGCTCGGCGGCGGCGGTTGGGATGCCGGCGTCGCAAACGGCGGCTACACCATCTACACCAATGCAGACGGCACCCAGGTGGAAGTGCAGGGAATCACCAGCGGCAACGTTATCACCAGTTGACCCAGCCAAAAGGACGCTGGCGTATTGCATCGCAGCATGGGTTCAGGCACAGTGGAACCGGTCAAGGTTTCCTGTGCAAGGAATGGGCTTCGATGACGATCCCGCCGGTTTTCGTCCCCAAGGTGTCGGCCTGGCTGGCGCGTGAGGGTTTCACCATCCTGACTGCTCCGCGGTCGCTGGTGGCCCGCGCGCTGGACGCCGTGCGCCAGGACGCCGCCTGAAAAGACGGCCCCCTGCCCGGCCCTGAGGGGGGAAGGGCGCCAAACTATCGGGGCGTCAACGCCCCTTTGACCGGGCGCCATCATCATCGCCCCAAACAACAAAATTCTGTCCCGGGAATAACGTCCGTCACCCCCATGGGTGCGCCCGTCGGCGCGCCCCGGAAGGATATGGTTTTCATGCCCGCCGCCACTGCCGAGCGCATCCGCGCCCTGATCGACGCCGCCAGCCGCCAGTCCGCCGCTTCGGGGCGGTCGTTCGATCTGCATTCGGTCTATGTCACCGTTCTGGTCCGCTGCGGCGTCTGCCGCGACGACGCGACTAAGCTGCTGGCCGATAACGACCAGGACCCCATCAGCCACATCTTGCATTTCGCGGGCCAATCCCACAACTTCGCCGTCCTCGCCGTCGAGGAAGCGCTGGCCGCCGCCTGAGCCGCCGGTGATCCGGCGCCTTGCCCTTGTCGTCGCCCTGGCCGCCGCCGCAACCGGCGGCTGGGGCGTTGCGCGTTGGCTGGCCCCTGCCCCGTCTGCCGCACCGGCCGAGGCGCGGCACATTCAGGTGTGGAAGTCGCAGAGCTGCGGATGCTGCACCGCCTGGATCGCCTATGTGGAAGACGCCGGCTACAGCGTCGAGATCCATGACGTCGAAGACGTCGATCCCATCAAGGACCAGTTCGGCGTGCCCGAGGAGTTGCGTTCATGCCACACCGCCCGGCTTGCCGGCTATGTGGTCGAGGGACACGTGCCAACAGCAATCCTCGACCACCTGCTGAACGACAGGCCCGCCGGCGTGCGGGGTGTCGCGGTGCCGGACATGCCGCCCGGGGCACCGGGCATGGACGAGGACGACAGTGCGTATGAGGTGGTGACCTTTGGTCCCGCCGGCACCACCAGCGTCCAACGACAGGGCGGCTAGATGTGGAGTCGCATGAGGTTGTCACCGGCTAAGCCGCGTCGGCTGATAGGTGTCTGCGCTTTCAGGCTACCATGAGGTCTGTGCCAATTGTAGCGGTGCAGCCATCGCGGCATCTGCTCGGCGCGTTGTTCTGATGTTTCATAGGCGTGGGCGTAGGCCCACTCGCGAAGTGCCGTCTGGATGAAGC
>JAFAAW010000108.1 GCA_023426365.1 Pseudomonadota bacterium | reverse complement strand
TGGTATCAGACGTCGAGATCGCGCACGAAGCGGGCGTGCTTCTGGATGTAGTGGAAGCGCAGTTCGGCCTTCTTGCCCATCAGGGTTTCCACCAGGTTGGCGGCGTCCTTGGCCTCTTCCTTGTCTTCCTCGGTGCGGCCGGACGGCAGCGTCACCTTGATCAGGGTGCGCCGGGCCGGGTCCATGGTGGTTTCCTTGAGCTGGGCGGGCGGCATTTCGCCCAGACCCTTGAAGCGGCTGATCTCCACGGTCTTCTTGCCGGCAAAGGTGGTGCGCAGCAGCTCCTCCTTATGGGCGTCGTCGCGGGCGTAGATCACGGTCTGGCCGTGGGCCAGACGGTACAGCGGCGGCAGCGCCAGGAACAGGTGGCCCTCGCGGATCAGGTCGGGCATTTCCTGGTAGAAGAAGGTCATCAGCAGGCTGGCGATATGGGCGCCGTCCACGTCGGCGTCGGTCATGATGATGACGCGCTCGTAGCGCAGCTTCTCGCCGTCATATTGGTCGCGGGTGCCGCAGCCCAGCGCCTCGATCAGGTCCTTGACCTCCTGGTTCTGGCGCATCTTGTCGGTCGAGGCCGAGGCGACGTTCAGGATCTTGCCCTTGAGCGGCAGGATGGCCTGGGTCTCGCGGTTGCGGCTGGACTTGGCGGAACCGCCGGCCGAATCGCCCTCCACCAGGAACAGTTCGGTACCAACATTGACCTGACGGGTGCAGTCGGCCAGCTTGCCTGGCAGGCGCAGCCGCTTGGTGGCGGTCTTGCGGCTGGTTTCCTTGGCCGCCTTCTTGCGCAGGCGTTCCTCGGTACGGTCGATGATGCGACCCAACAGCGCCTTGCCGGATTCGGTGTCGGCGCTCAGCCAGTGGTCGAAATGATCCTTGATGGCGTTTTCGACCAGGCGGGTGGCCTCGACGGTGACCAGCTTGTCCTTGGTCTGGCCCTGGAACTGCGGGTCGCGGATGAACAGGCTGACCAGCACGCAGGCGCCGCCCATCACGTCCTCGGCGGTGATCTGGCCGGCCTTCTTGTTGCCGGTCAGGTCGCCATAGGCGCGCAGGCCCTTGGTCAGGGCGTTGCGCAGACCCTGTTCGTGGGTGCCGCCCTCAGGGGTCGGCACGGTGTTGCAATAGGTGTTGAGGAAGCCGTCCTCGTCATCGTCGGGCCACGCCACCGCCCATTCCACCTGCCCCATGTCGTCGGCCAGCGGCGCGGTGCCCGCGAAGAAGCCGCGGGTCAGCAGCGGGCGCTCCTTCAGCACGGCGGCCAGAAAGTCCGACAGGCCGTTGGGGAAATGCAGCGTGTCCTCGGCCGGAATGTCGTCGCCGTCGTCGATCAGCAGCGGGTCGCACTTCCAGCGGATCTGCACGCCGCGGAACAGATACGCCTTGGAGCGCGCCATGCGGTACAGCGTGCGCGCCTTGAGCCGCGCCCGGTCGCCGAAAATCTCGGGGTCGGGATGGAAGACCACGGTGGTGCCGCGCCGGTTCTGCACCGCGCCCACCTCGGTCAGCGGCCCCAGCGGCGTGCCCCGGGAAAACTCCTGGCGATAGAGGCGACGTTCGCGCGCCACCTCGACCACCAGCCGGTCCGACAGCGCGTTCACCACCGACACGCCGACGCCGTGCAGGCCGCCCGACACCTTATAGGCGTCGCCGCCGAACTTGCCGCCCGAATGCAGCGTGGTCAGGATCACCTCCAGCGCGCTTTTGTCCGGGAATTTCGGGTGCGGGTCCACCGGAATGCCGCGGCCGTTGTCGCGGATGGTGGCCGAGCCGGTGGCGTCCAGTTCCAGCTCGATCCAACTGGCGTGGCCGGCCACCGCCTCGTCCATGGCGTTGTCCAGCACTTCCGCCACCAGATGGTGCAGCGCGCGGTCGTCGGTGCCGCCGATATACATGCCGGGACGACGGCGGACGGGCTCCAGACCCTCGAGAACCTCGATGTCCTTGGCCGAATATTCGGTGCCCTTGGGGGCAAGCTGTTGGAAGAGATCAGACATGCGGGCATTATAGGGGCGAGACATCGACGCGCAAGCGGCGGCTGCGCCCGCCGAACCACGCGCGCAACGCCTTGAAATTTCAGGAAGTCCCCTCCGATGACCGCGCCAGAGAGCATCGAGCACGCCACCGCGCCCAAGGGCCGGCTGTCCATCCGCACGGTCGCCATGCCGGCCGACACCAACCCCAACGGGCAAATCTTCGGCGGCTGGCTGATGAGTCAGATGGACCTGGCCGGCGGCACCCACGCCTTTCAGCGCACCAGGGGCCGCGTGGTCACCGTGGCGGTGGACGCCATGGAGTTCCACCAGCCGGTCGAAGTGGGCGACGAACTGTCGTGCTATACCGACATCATCCGGGTGGGCCGCACCTCGCTGGCCATCCGGGTCGAGGCATGGGTGCGCCGCCGCTGCCTGGAGGTGACCCAATTGAAGGTGACCAGCGCCACCTTCGTCTATGTGGCCATCGACGAAAACCGCAACAAGCGCCCGGTCCCGCCCGAGGAATGAGCGGCCCGGGCTGGCCCGGCCGCAGCCGCGTCAATTGGGCGTCGGGCGCCCCGCCGGCCACGTCACCTTGAAGCCGACCACCCGGCCGTCCAGGATGTCGATGCCGATGGGGAACGGCTGCCACATCCAGGTTTCCGGCCCCCGGGGACGCAGCATGCAGCGCCGGGTGGGCTTGCCCAGCACTTCCAACACCCGCTGCATGCTCTCGCCCAGCGCCAGCCCCGAGAAGGTGGCCGGCATCTCGGTGGGCGGGCCGATCAACTGCACCGCCACCGCCACGTCGTCCTGATAGGTGACCACGTAATAGGGTTCGGGCACCGAACGCTGGGGGATCGGGTACACCCGCGCCTCGGTGCGCAGGTCCAGATCGCTGATCTGGGTGGGTTGGCCCAGCGCCTCCTCGACCGCCTTGCGGTCGTCGGCAATGGCCACCGCCCCCACCCTCAGACAGGGCAGAAAGGTGATGGGACGCTTGTGGCGCGTCATCGCCTCGCCCTCCTCCTGGCTGACGGCGCAGGCCAGGCCCTTGCCGGCGACCCGGTGAAAGTGGTTGGAGTGCGGCGGCGTGTCGGGAATGGCCGGCTCGGTCATGCCGGCCGCATCGCGACACGGGATTTGCGCGGCGGCCGGAAGCGCGGCGGCGGCGAACAGCAGGGCGAGGAAGAAAGGGCGCATGGCGCGATCTTATTGCCCCGCCCCGCCCTTGTCACGGCCCGGCGTTGCGGGTGGTGCCGCAGCCCCCCTTCCCTAGAAAATCACCATATGCTAATATTAGCGTAATGTAATTTTGCTAGGAATCGCCCCATGCTCCGCTTCGACATTCCGGCCGTGTGTTCCAATGCCTATCGCATCCAGGCGGCGGTCAGCCTGACGGTCGCCGCCGTCTACCTGTTCACGCCCTACAAGTGGATCGCCCTGGTGCTGGCGCTGGGCGGCCTGATCCGCGGCTTCGTCTCGCCGCACAAATGCCTGTCCTTCCGCCTGTTCAGCGCCATCACCCACCGCCTGGGCCTGAGCAAGCCCCAAAACGCCGGCTCCAAGATGTTCGCCGACAAGGTGGCGGCCATTGCCGGCACCGCCATGGTGGTCACATGGCTGCTGGATTCGCCCCTTGGCGCCATTCCCGGCTGGGCCATCCTGATCTTCGCCGGGCTGGACCTGCTGACCGGCTTTTGCGCGGCGTGCTGGGCCTATGGCCTGTACTACAAGCTGCGCCCGCAGACCTGAGGCAATGACGCAAACGACGAAGGGGCCGGCCCCACGGATGTCGGTTCCATGGGTAGATGGCATGGCATGGTTTTCCGAGCTTCCAGGGTGAAGCAGACCAGCTTGATGTGGGCACCCCGGACTAGCGACTTGAATTCAGCGTCTGAGAGGCCGAACCCGTCCCACGCAAAGGAAGGCGCGAAATGTCACCTAAAGCCGAAACCGACAGGGAACATGTCAGTTTCAGGGATAGAGCGGACTGAGTGACGGGGCTCATGGTCCCGCAGCTAACTATGAACTGAACTAACAACCATCTTTGCGCCGGATGGCCCGGGATTTAAGGATCTTAGGCCGGACGAATTTATCGGCTTTATCGTCGTTTCGGTCTTGTTTCCTGCCCGGCCTTAATGCCCGCACGGGCGACCTCGTCCAGCGGCATGATCTGAGAACTGAGCCGGATTGCGGATCAACGGCAAGCGTTTGCAATCACAGCCAAATTTCATTGACGAGCGCCACAGATGTGGCCAACCATCACGCATCATGAAGGTCGTCGTCGTCGTCGTCGAGTCTCCCGCCAAGGCCAAGACTATCAACAAGTACCTGGGCAGCGATTTCCAGGTCATCGCCTCCTATGGTCACATCCGCGACCTGCCGGCCAAGGACGGCAGCGTCAAGCCGGATGACGGCTTCGCCATGGACTGGGAGACGGACGGCAAGTCCGAACGCCAGATCAAGGAAATCACCAGCGCGGTTCGTAAGGCCGACAAACTGTTCCTCGCCACCGACCCGGATCGCGAGGGAGAGGCCATTTCCTGGCACGTGAAGAAGGTGCTCGAGGAGCGCGGCGCCCTGAAGGGCAAAGAGGTCAAGCGGGTGGTCTTCAACGAGATCACCAAGACCGCCGTGACCGAGGCCATGCGCAATCCGCGCGACATCCACCAGGATCTGGTGGACGCCTACTTGGCCCGCCGCGCGCTGGACTACCTGGTCGGCTTCACGCTGTCGCCGGTGCTGTGGCGCAAGCTGCCGGGCGCCAAGTCGGCCGGCCGCGTCCAGTCGGTGGCGCTCAGGCTGATCTGCGAGCGCGAGACCGAGATCGAGCGCTTCAAGACCCAGGAATACTGGACCGTCGCCGCCGATTTCCTGACCGTCAAGGGTCAGATGCTCACCGCCGGCCTGACCCATCTGGGCGGGCAGAAGCTGGACAAGTTCGCCCTGCCCAACGAGGCCGAGGCGATGGCCGCCAAGGCCGCCGTCGAGGCCAATCGCTTCCACGTGGCCCGCGTCGAGCGCAAGAAGGCCAAGCGCAACCCCTATGCGCCCTTCACCACCTCGACCCTGCAGCAGGAGGCCAGCCGCAAGCTCTATATGTCGGCCAAGCAGACCATGCAGCTGGCCCAGCGCCTGTACGAGGGCGTCGACATCGGCGGCGAGACGGTGGGTCTGATCACTTATATGCGTACCGACGGCGTGCAGATGGCGGCCGAGGCCATTGCCGCCGCCCGCGACCTGATCGGCAAGGATTTCGGCAAGGATTACGTGCCGCAGGCGCCGCGCCTCTACAAGACCAAGGCCAAGAACGCCCAGGAAGCGCATGAATGTATCCGCCCGACGGATATGTTCCGCCGCCCCGACCAGGTGGCGCGCTATCTGGACCGCGATCAGCTGAAGCTGTACGAGCTGATCTGGAAGCGCACCGTCGCCAGCCAGATGGCCGCCGCCGAACTGGACCAGGTGGCGGTGGACATCGCCTCCGACGACAAGAACATCGTCTTCCGCGCCAACGGCTCGGTGGTGGTGTTCGACGGCTTCCTCAAGGTCTATCGCGAGGACCGGGACGACGCGCCCGCCCATGGCGCCGAGGACGATGAGTCCGAACGCCTGCTGCCCGACGTGGCCGAGGGCGAGGACATGAAGCGCCAGGGCGTGCGCACCGACCAGCACTTCACCCAGCCGCCGCCGCGCTATTCCGAAGCCAGCCTGGTCAAGCGAATGGAAGAGCTGGGCATCGGCCGCCCGTCCACCTATGCCTCGATCCTGTCGGTGCTGCAGGAGCGCAACTATGTGCGACTGGACCAGCGCCGCTTCATCCCCGAGGATCGCGGCCGCCTGGTAACCGCGTTCCTGGAGCAGTTCTTCGGCCGCTACGTGGAGTACAACTTCACCGCCGACCTGGAGAACCAGCTGGACGAGATTTCCGGCGGGCATATCGACTGGCGCAAGGTGCTGGAGGATTTCTGGAAGGCGTTCTCGGCCTCGGTGGACGGCACCAAGGAACTGCGCATTTCCGACGTCATCGAGGCGCTGGACGCCGAGCTGGGCGCCCATTTCTTCCCCGATAACGGCTCGGGCCATGACCCGCGCCTGTGCCCCACGTGCAATGCCGGCCGGCTGTCGCTCAAGCTGGGCAAGTTCGGCGCCTTCATCGGCTGCTCCAACTATCCCGAGTGCCGTTTCACCCGCCCGCTCGGCATCGCCGGCGAGAATGGCGACGCGCCCGCCGAAGGCAGTGAAGGCCCCAAGGAATTGGGCAGCCATCCCACCGGCGAGATGGTCAGCCTGCGCAAGGGGCCTTATGGCTGGTACGTGCAGTTGGGCGAGGGCGCCAAGCCCAAGCGGGTGTCGCTGTACAAGGGCCTCGCCCCCGCCGACGTCACTTTCGAGATCGCCTGCAAGCTGCTGGAACTGCCGCGCGAGGTGGGCATCCACCTTGAGACGCAGAAGAAGATATCCGCCGGTGTCGGTCGTTTCGGCCCCTACCTGCTGCATGACGGCGTCTACAAGTCGCTGGGCAAGGACGACGACGTCCTCACCGTGGGCATGAACCGCGCCATGGAACTGCTGTCGCAGGCCCGCGCCAAGAAGGGCGCCGAGCCGCTCAAGACCTTGGGCGAGCGCGCCGGCAAGCCGGTTACGGTGCACGAGGGCAAGTATGGCCCCTACGTGTCGTCGGACGGCATCCATGCCACCCTGCCCAAGGACAGCGACCCGCTGACGGTGACGCTGGACGAAGCCATCCGCCTGATCGCCGCCAGATCGCCGCGCGCCACCCTCGGCGAGTACGATGATCAGTCAGTTCCCTCGCACAAAGGGCATTGCGGCCCTGATATCCCCCCTGATGGAGCGCACACAACCCTGCCCCATGGGAGCCCACCCCAAGCCAAGAGAATGCTGGGGTGGGATATGGAATGGTTCCATCAGAAGTTTGCTAACCTTCAGGGCCAATTCGCGGAACTGAAAAGCATGCTTCACCTAGCAACGTCACGCAGGCGCCAGATTACAAAAAAGACGAAAGGCATCATAGCGCTGGATACTGCCAAGCTCGGAGGGTTGTGCCCATGTTGTGAAAAGACGAAAATCGTTGATGAGTGCGGCAACATACTGCGCAAGACTGTCAATGGCTTGTCGGCGCCACTCTCTGAATTCGATCATTACTTCTCGAATCAGCTGCCAGACCCTAACCATGTCTGGCTAATCTGCAAAGATTGCCACGACAGGCATACACATGGAAACATGCCGCGTGATGCCTCAGTCCCACAATTCTCAAAATTTCAAAACCGCCGGCGAGGAGCCGCCAGTTAGGATCCCCTTGTACCGAAGGGGAGGCCTTTAATCCGGACCGACTGGGAATACGCGTGCCGGCCTCAGGAATGGAGCGGATACCGACGACGGGTTCGCCGTCGAGAAACTCCGCGCAAGCAAGCCAGCCCCGCCAACTGCCATTACGTCTCGGCCAGCGGCTACTGCTCAGCCGGAGCGGCGGCACGCCAACGTGCGGCCATCTCGTACGCCCGCTCGCACGTAATCTCATTCACCCGGGCGATCCACAGCCCTCGTCTAACGTGGTCCGCTTGGGGAATAAGCGGACCATTGGAATCTCCACGCGCGAAGGGGAACAGCGCGTCGCATCGACCATAGACTTCGGCCGCATCCACGAGCGCGGTGTCTATGTTGACCGAGAGCACGATCCTTCCTGGCTGGGACGAGCGGAGGCGGGCTAGGTTATCGGTCAAGCGGGCATGCTGAACTTGAAGGTGGCGCATGAGGGCAGCCATGGCGTCGGCTGCTGCGTCGTCCGAGTATTCCGCGCACTCTTTGAGCACCGACACCGCAGCCGGAGGAACCTCGGGAGCGCTCCACCCCGCGGCAGCATCCTTAGCAGTTTCTCGGTCTAAGTTTCCTTGAGCATCGACGCACCCACGGATCCTTTCACCCCACTCCATGCATTGGGTGGCATAGTCGCATACCGCCACCAACCTGCGGCGTTATGGTGACCAAAGCCAGTCCGCAGAGGCCGCGATGGATTCCGACGTTCCGCCCATTCCCGAGAGCAAGTACGCAGAAACGTGCCCCAAGGCTAGGAGTGTCTGGGAAGACATTCTTGGGCGGACATCAAACGCCACGAAGAGGAAGCAGCTGGTCAACCTGTGGACTGCGTTGGAGCGCCAAGCCGCCGCGAACTCAGATGACTATCGCGCAGTGACCATCGGCGCACAAACGACTGACTTGGGAGGGCCAACCACCCAAACTCTGCGCAATGCCAATGGCCAAGATTACAGAACCATCATCGCCGCGTTCGTGAAGGAAATTGGCGCCGCGGGAAAACCGACCCAAAGACCCAGCTCAGACCCCATCGAGGACATGGTGAAGGGGATTGGTGATAGGGCGCTCCGCCATCAGGTTCGGCTGATTGTTCAGGAGAACAAAAGCCTCCGGAACGAGGTAAACCTGCTGAAGCGCACCCTCACCAACAGCATGCCCCCAATTACATCCTTCAATACCGCGACTAGCCCCAAGACAGAGCCATCCGCCACCGCGATAGTTGGCGCGTTAACACCCTCCATGCTTGAAGCGTTGACGGCCTTTGTAAAACAAGTCAACGAAGGGCCGAAATTCCGGGAAAACGAGTACGGAGCAGTGGTGGACGTCTTCGATGAAGAAATCACGGCGCCCGGGTTTATTCAAGGGCTCAGAATTCTTCTGGCCAAGACCAATGCGACGTGAGGCGTTTGTAGACTGCGCGTCATTACGCCGCCATCCGGGGAAGCTTCATTGAAGCGATGGCTTCGCGGAATACGAAGGTTTCCCAATGGAAATTTCGGCGCTGACCCAGGCTCCTGCCGCAGGCCCTGGTGGCCGAGAGAGCCTTGAATGTGAATCACACATCTGCAAAGCGGAAGGGCTGACGCCGTTACCAACTCTGACGTCACCAGCGGCAGCAATTGATGCCGCACGATATCGCATTCCGCTAAATATAATAGTCGGTGCCGACACCTAACAGCACCGGCCTCCGATCTGGATCAGCCCCACTTAAGGCCTTCAAAGTTATTAATAAATGGTCGGGGAGACAAGATTCGAACTTGCGGCCCTGGCGTCCCAAACGCCATGCTCTACCAGGCTGAGCTACTCCCCGAAACCGTAAAAACGACCTACTGTTATGCCAAACTGTGACATATCACACTAGGCATCACATTGGAAACGTTCAACTATTATCCTCGATGGGGGTTAAAACTCCCAAAGCTGGCGCTCTACCAGGCTGAGCTACACCCCGAGTGCGCCGGTTCTAAGAGGTTTTGGGGGGAATGGCAAGCCCGCGCACGAGAACCGTCGGCATGGCTCTGCCTCCCCTACAAAAAGCGGTTGACTTGCCGCCGTTGGCGCCGTAAAAGCACGCCCGCTTCTGGAGTAGCTCAGCGGTAGAGCAGCCGGCTGTTAACCGGCTGGTCGGGGGTTCGAATCCCTCCTCCAGAGCCAGTGCGGGCGTAGCTCAGGGGTAGAGCACAACCTTGCCAAGGTTGGGGTCGAGGGTTCGAATCCCTTCGCCCGCTCCAATTTCCCAGCGGAAATCGGAAGCGTAGACAAAAAGGCCACCGCCACGGTGGCCTTTGTCGTTTTCGCGCCACCGGCGACGAATATGTCCTTTGCGGGATTTTGTGGTTGCGCATCACTCGCGGCTTTACGAATCTGTGACCACCGCGACCCGCCATGGCCTGAAGGACCTAGCCGTTGGATCATCCGCCATTGCCGCATGCCGGGGCACCCCATCCGCTGGGGAAGCTTGGCCGGGGCACCCGTGCCGAAATCGCCGCCCTGGACGAGAGCGCGGTGGAGACCGCCCTGCCCCGCGGCGAGCTGGAACGGCGGCTGATCGAGATGGGCTTCGTCGAGGGCGCCCTGGTGGAAATCCTGCATGAAGGGTTTCCCAAGCGCGACCCCATCGCCGTGCGCATCAACGACCACACGGTGGCGCTGCGGCGTGCCGAGGCCGACGCCATCCTGGTCAGGTGCCTGGGCGCGAAGGTGGGGTGATGGCGGAGGACATGGCGCCGCCGCGCGTTGCGCTGGTCGGCAATCCCAACAGCGGCAAGACCGCCCTGTTCAACGCCCTGACCGGCAGCCGCCACAAGGTGGCCAATTATGCCGGCGTCACCGTGGAGAAGAAGGAAGGGCTGTTCGTCAGCCCCGTCGGCACCCGCGTCAAGGTTCTGGACTTGCCGGGCACCTATTCCTTGCGGGCCCGCTCGCCCGACGAGGAGGTGACCCGCGACGTGGTCCTGGGCCGCATGGACGGCGAGAGCGTGCCCGACGCCATCGTGTTCGTGGCCGACGCCACCAATCTGCGCCTGAACCTGCGCCTGGTGCTGGAAGTGAAGCAGTTGGGCCGGCCGGTGATCCTGGCGCTCAACATGATGGACGCCGCAGAAAAGCAGGGCCTGGGCGTCGATGCCGCCGAATTGTCGGCCGAACTGGGCATCCCCGTGGTGCCCACCGTCGCCATCCGCAAGGGCGGCATCCAGGCATTGCTGGACCAGATCGACCGCACCATCCAGGTGGCGCAAAGCGAGGGCTGGTCGCCCGCGCGCGGCGAATGCGCCTGGAGCGAGCCGTCGTCGCACCAGTTGCGCGACCTGACCCGCGAGGTGGAGCGCATCCTGGCCCGCGCCCTCCACACCCCGGCCCGCCCCCATCTGGCGACGCGGCGGCTGGACACGGTGCTGCTGCACCCGTTTGCGGGCCTGGCCATCCTGCTCGCCATTCTGTTCCTGATGTTCCAGGGCGTGTTCAGTTGGGCACAACTGCCCATGGAACTGATCGACGGCGCGCTGGCCGCGCTTTCGGGCTGGATCGCCGCCAGCATGCCCGACGGCCCGCTGCGCAGCCTGATCACCGACGGCGTGATCGCCGGCGTCGGCAGCGTGGTGATCTTCCTGCCGCAGATCCTGGTGCTGTTCCTGTTCATCCAGGTGTTGGAGGATTCGGGCTACATGGCGCGCGCGGCCTTTCTGCTGGACAAGCTGATGGGGGGCGTCGGCCTGCACGGCCGCGCCTTCATCCCCCTGCTGTCCAGCTTCGCCTGCGCAGTGCCCGGCATCATGGCGGCGCGCACCATCGAAAACCGCACCGACCGCATCGCCACCATCATGATCGCGCCGCTGATGACGTGCTCGGCACGCCTGCCGGTCTATACCCTGATCATCGCCGCCTTTGTCCCCGACCGCGACGTCCTGGGCGGCTGGGTGGGCTTGCGCGGATTGGTGATGTTCGCGCTTTACGCCGCCGGCATCCTTTCGGGCCTGGCGGTCGCCTTCGTCATGAAGCGCACGGTCCTGAAAGGCGCGCGCGAGCCGCTGCTGATGCAATTGCCGGCCTATCGCCTGCCCCATCCGCGCAACGTGGCGCTGGGCCTTTACGACAAGGGCAAGACCTTCCTGCTGCGTGCCGGCACCACTATCTTCGCGCTGATGGTGGTGGTGTGGTTCCTGGCCAGCTTCCCTGCGCCGCCCGACGGCGCCACCGAACCCGCCATCCGCTATTCCGTCGCCGGCGCCATCGGCCATGCACTGGAACCGCTGCTGGCGCCCATCGGCTTCAACTGGCAGATCGCCCTGGCACTGGTGCCGGGCATGGCCGCGCGCGAGGTGGCGGTGGGCGTGCTGGGCACCATCTATGCCCTGTCGGAGGGCGGCGATGCGCTGCGCGGGTCGCTGGCCACCGTGCTGGCGCAATCGTGGAGCCTGCCCACCGCGCTGTCGCTGCTGGCCTGGTACGTGTTCGCGCCGCAATGCATGGCCACCCTGGGCGTGGTCCGGCGCGAGTTGAACTCGCGCCTGTGGCCGGGGGTGATGTTCGTGTTCCTCACCTCGCTGGCCTATGGCGCCGCCTTTGCCACCTATCGCGTGGCCGGCTGGCTGGCGGGGGGCTGAGCCATGCAGGAAGCCGCCGTCGCCCTGGTGGTCGCGCTGGCCGCGGCCATGCTGACGGCCAAGGGCTGGCGGGCCATCCGCCGCCGGCGCCCCGGCAAGGGGGCGGACGGATGCGGCACCTGCGGCAAGTGCGGCTGAACGCCCAATTGCGTGGATGACAGCCGCCGGCCGCATCGCCATCTCAGGCAGATGTGCGGCGGACGGGCGCCGCCGCCCCAATCGCGGAGGCTTGCCATGGTGCATGTGGGACTTGCGGCCGGCTTGCTGGCATCGGCGTCCATCCAGCCTGTGGAAATGGTCTGCGCCGAGCGCGAGGCGCTGCTGACCTCGCTGAACCGCGAATACAAGGAAGCGCCCAAGGAACTGGGACTGGCCAATAACGGCAGCGTGGTTGAATTACTGACCACCCGTGACGGCAAGACCTGGACCATGCTGATGACCCGGCCCGACGGCACCGCCTGCGTCATCGCCGCCGGCGAGGCGTGGGACAGCATTCCCGCGCAGATGGCCACAACCGGAGACCCGATGTAGGACGTCCCAGTACGCGAGTTAACGTCCGGCGAAGACGGGGTGGATAACCCGGTCGCCCACGCCCAGGCCCAGACGTTGGACCGTGCCGCCGTTCAGTTCCAGCACTCCGCGCACCGGTTGGGGCGAGCTGATCACCTCGAGCGAGCCGGGCACCGCCCGCTCCCTGATGCCGACGACAATGCCGTCGCGGGTGATGAACAGCATGTCCAGCGGGATCAGCGTGTTGCGCATCCACATGGACACCGGCCTGTCGATGCCGAAATCGAACAGCATGCCGGCATCGGCCGCCAGGGTGCGGCGATACATCAGCCCCTGAGTCAATTGTTCGGGCGTGGCGGCCAATTCCACCCTGAAGTGATGACGCAGACCGGCGCGGGTCAGGATCTCCGCCTGCGATTGGGGAAAGGTGACCAGGGTCTGCGCGTTAGCGGCCATGGCGGTGACCACCGCCGCCGCACCCGCCGCCGCCAGCAGGCGCCGTCTGCTCCAGCCCATGCGCACCATCCCCCCCGCCAGACGAAAACCGGCCGCCATGGTGCCCTGGGACGGCACCGCCCGCAATGCGGATATTGGGGCGCCGTGCAACGACAATTCCCTAAAATTTTATCTGTAAGAGTTTTAAATATGAAGACAAGAGAACCTAATCAAACAAAAGTACTGCCAGGCCATTTTCCCTATTTCCAAGGCATCCCGGATTGGCTATGTTGCGCATGTCGGAACGGTTGAACAACAGCCGGAACCGCCACCCAATCTGCCGGGGGGCCTTCCCGCCCATCCCCACCCCCCTGCAGGGAAACGCCGTACCTCCAGGTGCGGCGTTTCTGTCTTTCGGGGTCGTATTTTCGCGCCGATATACCGGTGCCGCCCCATCAAGTAAAAAGGGGCGCCCATGCTGGGCTCCCCTTTTTAGATAGTGGCGGAAATCTTACAAAAAACAGGCGATGGCGGCGCGGCGCCGACGCAATTCTTCGTTATTTTCGACCTTGACCGTTGCTTCATCACCTTGCGACTTGGGCGCATCCGTGTCCGCGGTGGGGCATTCGGTCTGCTGGGTGACTTTGGTCGCCATGATGGTTCCTGACGCGCCGATGTTGGTTTGCGATCCGGGACGGCGCTTCCCGGTTCGATGGGAAGACTGCCCCCCAATCGTGGCGCCATTGCGGGTGGAACCGTGGCAAAAGCGTGGCGCCCGCCCGCGGGCCGGCGCCCCCTGTCACAGGAATCGCAGCCACAGATAGAGGTGGGCGATGGCGACGGACACCAGCATCAGCCCGAACGCCACCGTAAGGAAGGGAACGAAGCGGACCGGATGGCCGGCGCGCTCAGCCAGCCCGGCCACCGTCAGGTTGGCCGAGGCGCCCACCAGGGTGCCGTTGCCGCCCAGGCAGGCGCCCAGGCTCAGCGCCCACCACAGGGGCTTCAGCCCTTCGGGTCCGCCCATGGCCGGCGCCATGCTCTTGACCAGGGGGATCATGGTGGCGACAAACGGGATGTTGTCCACCACCGCCGACAGGATGGCCGACGCCCACAGGATCAGCAGCACGGTCACCGTGCGATCGCCCCCGGTCAGCGCCACCAGATGCTCGGCCAGCCAATGCAGCACGCCGGCCACCTCGACGCCATGCACCACCACGAACAGGCCGATGAAGAAGAAGATGGTGACCCACTCCACCTCGCCGAAGATGTGGTGGACCTCGTGGCTCTGGCTTTCGGCATCGCGGCCCAGGCAGTACAGCAGCATCAGCAGCGCCGCCCCCATCAGGGCGATGGTGCCCGGCTCCAACCCCAGCGGATGGGCGAAGACGAAGCCTGCGATCACCAGCGCCAGCACCGCCATGGATTGCTTGAGCAGGCGCGCGTCGGTGATCGCCTCGCGCTCGGAAAACCCCATGATGCGGGCGCGGGCTTCGGGCGTGGCGTGCAGCTTTCGGCCGTACAACAGATGAAAGAAGGCAATGGCCGCCAGTTGGATGACCGCCACCACGGGGGCCAGGTTGTAGGCGAAGTCGTTGAAGGTCAGCCCGGTGGCCGAGCCGATCAGGATGTTGGGCGGATCGCCGATCAGGGTCGAGGTGCCGCCGATGTTGGAGGCGAAGATCAGCGCGATCAGATAGGGCCAGGGCTTGACCTTCAGTTGCTCGGTGATGACCAGCGCCACCGGCACCACCAGCAGCACGGTGGTGACGTTGTCGAGGAAGGCCGAGAACACCGCCGTCACCACCTGCAGCATGACCAGGATGCCGGCGGGATTGGCCTTGACCAGCTTGGCCGACCACACCGCGACGAACTGGAACACCCCCGAGCGCCGGGTGATGGCGACCAGAATCATCATGCCCACCAGCAGGGCGATGGTGTTGAAATCCACGCCCTCAAGCGCGGCTTTCTGGTTCAGCACGCCGACCAGGATCATGGCGCCCGCGCCCAGCAGGGCGACGACGGCGCGATTGATCCTTTCGCTGATGATCACCGCATAGGTGGCGGCCAGGACGGCGGTGGCGACCGCCATGGGGCCGACCCCCAACAGGACGGAAGCGGCCTGCATCTAGCGGCCCTCCGCCATGGGGGCCGAGGAAACACACAAGCCGGTCAAGGCGCCGGGCCGGCGCGGGCGGAAGGGGAACATCATGGCGGATCAGTCATCCCTTGGAAGAGGGATGCGATTTTTCCTACGTATTACCCCTTAAGGCAAGATACGGACTTCCGAACTCAGGCCGCCTTGCGCCGATGCAGGGCGACGATCAGCACATAGCCCACCACTGCCGATCCCAGCGACCCCAACAACACCGCCAGCCGGGTGGCCGGGATGGCGTGACCGTCGGGAAAGGCCAGACCGGCGATGAACAGGCTCATGGTGAAGCCGATGCCGGTCAGCACGCAGGTTCCGTAGAGCTGGCCCCAGCCGGCGCCTTCCGGCAGGCGCGCCCAGCCCGCCTTGATCACCGCCGCCGCGCAGGCGAACACGCCCACCTGCTTGCCGACGAACAGGCCCAGCGCCACGCCCAGGAACACCGGGTCGCCCAGCGCGCCCAGGCCCATGCCGGCAAAGGACAGGCCCGAATTGGCCAGCGCGAACAGCGGCAGGATCATGAACGCCACCCACGGATGCAGGCGATGCTCGAGCCGGCGCAGGGGGGCGTTCTCGCCCGTCTCGACGCCGCCGCGCAGGGGAACGAACAGGCCCAGCACGACACCGGCCACGGTGGCGTGCACGCCCGATTTCAGCATGCAGACCCACAGCACCAGCCCGACCACCAAGTAGGGCGACAGCAGGCGGATGTTCAGCCGGTTCAGCAGCGCCAGCGCCAGCACTGCGCCGGCGGCGCCGCCCAGATAGCCCAACGACAGATCGCCGCTATAGAAGAAGGCGATGATCAGGATGGCGCCCAGATCGTCGATGATCGCCAGCGCCGCCAGGAACACCCGCAACGACACCGGCACCCGGCGCCCCAGCACCGACAGCACGCCCAGCGAGAAGGCGATGTCGGTGGCCGACGGAATGGCCCAGCCGCGCAAGGTGGGCAGATCGGCGTTGAAGGCGGCGAAGATCAGGGCGGGAACGGCCATGCCGCCCACCGCACCCAACGCCGGCAGCAGCACCTGCCCCAACTGGGACAGCTCGCCCTCCAGCATCTCGCGCTTGATCTCGAGGGCGACCAACAGGAAGAACACGGCCATAAGGCCGTCGTTGATCCAGTGCAGCACCGACTTGTCCAGGGTGACAATGCCCAGCGGCAGGGCGAAATGGGTTTCCAGCACGCGGTCGTACCAGCCGCCCAGCGGCGAGTTCACCAGCGCCAGCGCCACCACCATCATGGCGACCAGAAGAATGCCGCCGGCGGATTCCATCGCCAGGAACGCGCGCATGGCCTGTGCAAGACCCTTCACCGGCCTGTTGGCGCTGTCGTTCCTGTGCTCCATCGCCCTCGCCCGTCATCCTTTGGAAAAAGAGGCCCTCAAAATTAGGGAGCCGCCGCCCCGACACAATATCGGGTAACCACTATGTACTTATACTGACAGCACTTCTTCGAGGCGCAGCGCCATGCGGACAAGGTCGGACAGGCTGGCCGCGCCCATCTTTTCCATGACGCGGGCACGATGGATTTCCACCGTGCGGGCGGAGATCGACAATTCCACCGCCACCGCCTTGTTGGGCATCCCCTGCACCACCAGGTCCATCACCTCGCGCTCGCGCGGGGTCAGGGTGGCGGCGCGGGCGCCGATCTCGTCCAACTGGCGGCGCTCGCGGTACACCCGCGCGCCGCGATCCAGGGCGCGGGCGACGCTGGACAGCAGCACGTCCTCGTCAAACGGCTTTTCGATGAAATCGGCGGCGCCCGCCTTGAGCGCCTGCACGGCCATGGACACGTCGGCATGGCCGGTGATGATGATCACCGGCAGGTCGATGCGCTGTTCGCGCAGGTGGCGCTGAAGGTCCAGGCCGCTCATGCCCGGCATGCGGACGTCGGCGATCACGCATCCCGGCTGCACCGGGTCGATGCTGCCCAGGAACGCGGCGGCATCGGTGTGGGCGCGGGCGGAATGCCCCGCCGCTTCCAGCAGCAGCACCAGCGCATCGCGAATGGCGCCATCGTCATCGACCACATGAACCATGGGCTGAACGTTCATCCTGTTCCCTCTTCCTCGTCCTCGTCATACAGCGGCAGCACGAACCGGAAGGCGGCGCCTCCGGGGCTGTTGCGTTCCAGCCACAGGCGGCCGCCATGGGCCTCCACGAAGCTGCGGCAGATGGACAGGCCCAAGCCCATGCCGGCCGCCTTCGACGTGTTGAACGGCTCGAACAGGTGGCTCGCCACTTCCTCCGACAGGCCGGGGCCGGTATCGGTCACCTGCACTGCGACGCCCTCGGGCACGCGTTCGGCCGTCACCAGAATGTCGCCGCCGCCGGACATGGCATCCATGGCGTTGCGCACAAGGTTCAGCACCACTTGGCTCATCTGCACCTTGTCAACATGGACGGTAGGCAGCGACTTGTCCACCACCGAGGCCAGGCGAATGCCGCGCCGGGCGCATTCCGGCCCGGCCACCGCCAGGGCGTCGCCCACCAGCGCCGGCAGGGTCACCGGCGCCCGCTGGTGCCGGCCGCTGCCGATGAATTCGCGAAGGCTGCGCACGATGTCGCCGGCACGCTGGCTTTCCGCCACCGCGCGGTCCATGGCGCCGCGCACCTTGTCCAAATCGGCCGGCTCGACGGCCAGCAGGCGCTGGGCGCCCCGGGTGAAGGCGATGGCCGCCAGCAGCGGCTGGTTCAGCTCGTGTGCCAGCGCCGCCGCCATTTCGCCGGCGGTGGACAGGCGCCCCATCTGCGCCAGTTCCTCCTGCCGCGCATGCAGCTCGGCCTGGATGCGGCGGCGTTCGCTGATCGCCGCGCCCAGCACCAGCGTGACCATGGCCAGGGCCAGCATCAGGTACTGGAAGGTGGTGACGGTATCGCCGTCCTCGGCCCGCACCAGAACGATCAGGCCGATCTGCGCCGCCAGATTGCCGGCCACCGCGCCGCCCATGCCGAACCGCGTCGCCGCCCAGATCAGCGGCGGGAACAGCAGATAGAAAAACTGGAAATTGGTGGACCCCCCCAGGCCGAACACCAGCCACAACGCGGCCGCCAGCGCCAGCGCCTGGCCGGCCATTTCAAGCAACACGCGCAATGGCGGCATGGCCGGACGATGGAACAGCAGCACGGCCGGCACCACGACGACGATGCCGATCATGTCGCCGATCCAATAGCGGCTGAGCGCGGCGGCGAACAGGTCGGGCGTGACCAGGCCACCCATGGCATAGCAGCCCACATAGCCCACCGCCGCAGCCGCCGCCCCCAGCACGGTCGCCGCCAACAGCATGAACACGTCGCGCAGGCCGGCCAGGGCGAGGTTGAAGCGGATGTGCTGGCGCAACATCCAGGCCGTGCCGGCATAAGCGAGCACGATGGAGGCGTTGGCGCTGGCCGCCGCCCACCACGGCGACGGCGTGCCGCGCACGGCCACGTCGGCAACCAGCGCGGCGACGAAGAACAGCGGCGTGATGTGGGGACCGGCCAGCAGCAGAAAGGCCAGCCCCAGGCCGGGCGCCGGGTTCCACGGCGTGATATTGAGCGCGTTGAGGGAGTGGATGAAGCTGACCCGGTCCAGCACCACATAGGCCGCCAGAAAAGCGGCGGCCAGCAGGACGCGGCGCATGCTCAGCGCTCGCCCTTGTAGTTGGACAGCAACTGCGCCAGTTCCACCGCCGTTTTCACCCCCATCTTCTCGAACACGTGGGCGCGGTGCACCTCGACCGTGCGCATGGTGATGCCCAATTCATCGGCGATCACCTTGTTCAGCTTGCCGGCCAGCACCAGTTCCATCACCTGCCGCTCGCGCGCGGTCAGTTGGTCCAGCCGGGCGGTCAGGTTGGCGGTATCGGCCTCGTCCTCGCGGCGCTGGGCGTCCCATTCCAGCGCCTCGATCACCCGGTCCACCAGCTCGTTGTCATTGAACGGCTTTTCCACGAAATCGCGCGCGCCGCGCTTGAGCGCCCCCACCGCCATCGGCACGTCGCCATGGCCGGTCAGGAAGATCACCGGCATGCGCGACTGCACGTCGCGCAGGCGGTCGAACAGGTCCAGCCCGCTCATGCCGCTCATGCGGATATCCAGCAGCAGGCAACCGGCCAGATCGGGGGTCCACTGGGCCAGGAACGCCTCGGCGGTCTCGAAGGCGCAGGCCGGCACGCCGCGCGATTGCAGCAGCCAGGTCAGCGCATCGCGGATCGCCTCGTCGTCGTCGACGATGAACACCGTGCCATAATTCATGATGACCTCGTCGGCAGGGAAAAACGGAAGACGGCGCCACCGCCGTCATTGGGTTCGAACCACAGCCGCCCCTGATGCACCTCGATGATCGAGCGGCAGATATTGAGGCCCATGCCCATGCCCTCGGGCTTGGTGGTGTAGAACGGCTGGAACAGGCTGCCCGCCACGTCGTCGGCGATGCCGGCGCCGTGGTCGGCCACCGAAACCACCACCTGGTCGTCGCCGGCGGTCACGGCGATGGACAGGACCCGATGGCGGGTCGGCGTCTGGGCCATGGCCTCGATACCGTTGCGGGCCAGGTTCAGCACCACCTGTTCCAGCAAGATGCGGTCGGCGGTGACCACCGGGTTCTCGGGCGCGGGGGTGACCTTAAGGCTCACGCCGCGGCTTTTGGCGTCGAATTCGATGAAGCCGACGGTCTCTTCCACCACCGCGTTGATGGCGCAGGCCTGCACCTGGGGTTCGGACTTGCGCACAAAATCGTGGACGCGGCGGATGATCTGGCCGGCGCGCTGGGCCTGGACCCCCAGCTTGGTCATGGCCACGCGCAGGTCCTCCGGCTCGAACTGTCCCGAGGCCAGCCGGTTCAGGCAGCCGGTGTTGTAGCTGGCGATGGCGGAAAGCGGCTGATTGAGTTCGTGCGCCAGGGTCGAGGCCATCTCGCCCATGGTGATCAGGCGGCCGGTGCGCTGCAGCTTCTCCTGCTGGCGGCGCTCCATCTCCTCGGCGTGCTTGCGTTCGGTGATGTCCAGGATGGACGCCATCCAGCCCGACTGGCGGCCATCGGCATCGATCAACGGCGCCTCGTACACCAGCGCCCAGAACATCTCGCCGTTGCGGCGGCGGAACTGGATCTCGAAACCGTCGGCGGGGGCGTCGCCCGCCATCACGCGGCGATGCCATTTCAGCGTCTGCTCCATGGCGTCGGGCGACCAATAGGGCATGGGCGGAACGCATCCCACCAGTTCCTCGGCTCCCCAGCCCACCATGCGGCAGAATGCCTGGTTGGCGTAGGTGATGCGGCCCTTGAGGTCGCGGGCACGCATGCCCACGGTCAGCGAATCCTCCATGGCCTTGCGGAAGGCGTGCTCGGCGCGCAGCGCCTGTTCGGCGGCCAGACGGCGGCGCATGTTGCGGCGCACCGCCCAAAGCGACGACACCGCCAGGATCGCCAGGGCGAAGATGGCGGTGGCCAGCAGGTTGCGGACCAGATTGGTCTCGGCCGCATAGATGGTGGCGATCACCGCCATGCCCTGCCCCGGCGGCTCCAGCCGCACCTGATGGCTCAGCCCCGGCTCGGCCAGTTGCACGTTGGTCTTGGAGGCCAGGACGGTGCCATTGCCGTCGGCGATCTCGACCTTGTACTTCTCCGCCACCCACCACGGCACCTGACTTGCCAGCATGGTTTCCACGCTGACCACCCCCACCAGCATGCCGGCAAAGCGGTTGCGGTCGTAAACCGGCACATGGACCTCGAACACCTGCCCGTGGCCGGGCACCGCGAACGGCGGCGACCAGGCGGCGCGGCCGATGGATTTCGCCAGCACGAAGGTCGGCCACCACGGCGCGCCCTCGCCCGGGCCGGGGTAGGCGGCGGTACTTTCCAGCGGCGGCACCGCCGCGGCCAGCCCGCCATCGGCGTCACGCAGCAAGATGCGGTCGAACTCGGCGCTGGTGGCGATCAGGGCGCGGGCCTGGACGTCGAAGGATTCGGTGGGTAGCTCGCCCTGGACCAGCTCGCCGGCCAGCAGGTTCAGCTTTTCCTCGCCCGAGGTCAGGTGGAAGTGGATGTTCTGCTCGACCCACAGGATGTCCTTGATCAGGCCAAGGCGGGCATCCTCCATTTCGTTGCGGTGCAACAGCCACAGCAGGACACCCAGCAGCATGACCACCAAGGCCATGGCGGCGATGGGCATGAAATGCAATGGCGAGCGAGGAGGCAGTCCCGTTGTTCCCGGCATTCCCGCTGTGGTTCCGCGTTGCGCGTGAGGCTGATGACCAAAGGATTTCCCAATGTCCACAGCCTGTTACCCGCTTGTTCGGAAATCCACAATAGCCGTTTTCGAGAAACTTTCGAACAATTGGCCGAATGAAGGCTTGCGTAATCTTTTCGGGAGGAAAAATCAGATGAAATTCCGTACCCTCGTCGGCTGCGTGTTCGCCGGTGTCCTGGCCGCCGGTTCGGCCATGGCGCAGCAGGCGCAGCCCATCGTGATCAAGTTCAGCCACGTGGTCGCCGCCGACACCCCCAAGGGCAAGGCCGCCGAAATGTTCAAGAAGCTGGCGGAAGAGCGCACCAAGGGCCGCGTCAAGGTCGAGGTGTATCCCAACTCGCAGCTCTACAAGGACAAGGAAGAGCTTGAAGCGCTGCAGCTCGGCGCCGTGCAGATGCTGGCCCCGTCGCTCGCCAAGTTCGGCCCGCTGGGCGTCAAGGAATTCGAGGTCTTCGACCTGCCCTACATCTTCCCGTCCAAGGAAGTGCTGCGCGCGGTCACCGAAGGCCCGATCGGCATCGGCCTGCTGAAGAAGCTGGAAAGCAAGGGCATCATCGGCCTGGCCTATTGGGACAACGGCTTCAAGGTTCTGTCGGCCAACAAGCCGCTGAAGTCGCCCGCCGACATGAAGGGCCTGAAGATGCGTATCCAGTCGTCCAAGGTTCTGGACGCCGAGATGCGCGCGCTGGGCGCCCTGCCGCAGGTCATGGCCTTCTCGGAAGTTTATCAGGCGCTGCAGACCGGCGTCGTTGACGGCACCGAGAACCCGCCGTCCAACATGTACACCCAGAAGATGCACGAAGTGCAGAAGTACGGCACCATCACCAACCATGGCTACCTGGGCTATGCGGTGATCGTGAACAAGAAGTTCTGGGAAGGCCTGCCGGCCGACATCCGCGCCACCCTGGAAGGCGCCATGAACGAGTCCACCCGCTTCGCCAACGCCATCGCCCAGACCGAGAACGACGACTCGCTGGCCGCCATGAAGGCTTCGGGCAAGACCGAATTCCATCAGCCGACCGCGGAAGAGCTGGAAGTGTGGCGCAAGGCCCTGCTGCCGGTGCACAAGGACATGGAAGGCCGTGTCGGCGCCCCGCTGATCCAGGCCATTTACAAGGAAGCCGAGAAGTTCGGCTTCAAGAACTGATCTAGCACCTAGAGACGGGGGGTGCCCTGCGCCAGTTGAACCTTGGCCGGGCACCCCTTTTTTTTCTGCGCATGCGGAGCAAACATGTCTAAACTTCTCAACCATCTTGAGGAAGCGCTGATCGCCTTCCTCATGGCCGCCGCGACGACGATCATCTTCGTGGCAGTCATGCATCGTTACGCCGCTGGCGTGCCCTTCCTCTACGATTACGTGGCGCACATCGACTTCGCCTGGGCGCAGGAATTGTGCATCATCATGTTCGTGTGGATGGCCAAGTTCGGTGCCGCCTATGGCGTGCGCACCGGCATCCACGTCGGCGTGGACGTGCTGATCAACCGCATGGAAGATCGCATGCGCGGCAAGTTCATCGTGTTCGGCCTGCTGGCCGGCGCGCTGTTCACCTCCGTCATCGCCGTCCTGGGCGGCGACTTCGTGTGGGAGAACGGCGCCCATTACTCGATCTACAACATGCTGGGCATCGCCGGTGAGGACCTGTACGAGGGCCCCATCACCGCCGACCTGGAATGGCCGACCTGGATCGTCTATTCCGCCATCCCGCTGGGTTCGGCCCTGATGTGCTTCCGCTTCCTCCAGGTTTGCGTCAGCTTCATCAAGACCGGCGAGTTGCCGCACCATGACCACGGCCATGTCGAGGGCCTGGAAGAAGACACCACCGATCCGCAGCGCGCCGCCCAGGACATCAACTGGTTCGAAATGGACGACGGCCTGCATCCCAAGGATCTTGCCCACCACAAGGGCGAGGCCGGCGACCCGTCGCTGGACGGCAACGTCACCACCCCCAAGGAACCCAAACCCGACGACTGGGAAGGCGGCGACGCCTCGGCCAAGAACGAAGGGGAGTCCCGTAAATGAGCGCCTTCGTCATCTTCGGCCTGTTGCTGGTCCTGATGCTGACCGGCATGCCCATCTCCATCTCGCTGGGCCTGACCGTTCTCACCTTCCTCTTCACCATGACCGACGTGCCGATCCAGTCGGTGGCGCTCAAGCTGTTCACCGGCATCGAGAAGTTCGAGATCATGGCGATCCCGTTCTTCATCCTGGCCGGTAACTTCCTGACCCATGGCGGCGTCGCGCGCCGCATGATCAACTTCGCCACCGCCATGGTGGGCCACTGGCATGGCGGCCTTGCGCTGGCCGGCGTGGTGGCCTGCGCCCTGTTCGCCGCCGTGTCGGGTTCCAGCCCGGCCACCGTGGTCGCCATCGGCTCGATCATCCTGCCGGCCATGGTCAAGCAGGGCTTCCCGCGCAAGTTCGGCGCCGGTGTGATCACCGTGTCGGGCGCGCTGGGCATCCTGATCCCGCCGTCGCTGGTGATGGTGATGTACGCGGTCGCCACCAACACCTCGGTCGGCGCGCTGTTCATGGCGGGCGTCATCCCCGGTCTGGTGCTGGCCTTCCTGCTGGGCCTGACCACCTGGGTAATCGCCAAGAAGAACAACTATCCGCGCCTGCCCAAGGCCAGCCTGAGGGTCCGCCTGAGCACCTTCCGCGAGGCCATCTGGGGCCTGATGCTGATCGTCATCGTGATCGGCGGCATCTATTCGGGCGTGTTCACCCCGACCGAAGCCGCGGCCATGAGCGCCGTCTACGCCTTCGTCATCGCGGTGTTCGTCTACAAGGACATGCCGCTCCGGGGCGTGGTCAACATCCTGCTGTCGTCGGCCTCGATGTCGGCCATGCTGCTGTACATCATCACCAACGCGGTGCTGTTCAGCTTCGTGCTGGCCAACGAGAACATCCCGCAGGCCATCGCGGACTGGATCGTCGCCAACCAGTTCGGCGTGCTCGCCTTCCTGCTGGTGACCAACCTGCTGCTGCTGGCGGCCGGCAACTTCATGGAACCGTCCTCGATCGTGCTGATCATGGCGCCCATCCTGTTCCCGGTGGCCATGAAGCTGGGCATCGACCCGGTGCATTTCGGCATCCTGATCGTGGTGAACATGGAGGTCGGCATGTGCCACCCGCCCGTGGGTCTAAACCTCTATGTCGCCTCGGGCATCACCAAAATGGGCATCACCGAGCTGACCGTCGCGGTCATGCCCTGGCTGATGACCATGCTGGGCTTCCTGGTGGTGGTGACCTACTGGCCGCCGCTGTCCATCTGGCTGCCCAAGTTCCTGGGCATCATGTAAGGGGCGAAGGGCCGGTCCGTCAGGACCGGCCCTTTCTCTTTGCGCGCGCGGCTCCTACATTGGCGGGACCACCGCCGTTCGGGGACCGATATGCGCCTTGCCGTCCTTTCTGTCCTGCTGCTGGGCCTTTGCGCCACCGCCGCCCTGCCCGCCCGGGCCGAACCCCTGCCCGCCTTCACCACCCCGCTGCTGCGCGACCACCCGCTGGTGGGCAAGGTCTGGCTGCCGGGTCCGGGGCGGTTCGCCAGCCCGGACGAAGTGGTGGCGCTGGCCCGCGCCGCCGATGCCGTGCTGCTGGGCGAAACCCATGACAATGCCGACCACCACGCCTTGCAGGCCTGGATGCTGGGCCGCCTGACCGCGCCGGGGCGCCGTCCGCTGGTGGCGCTGGAAATGATCGACGGCGGCCAGGAGGCGGCGTTGCGCCGCCATCTGGACGCCAACCCCAACGACGCCGCCGGGCTGGGTGCCGCGCTGGACTGGGACAAGAGCGGCTGGCCCGCCTGGACCATGTACCGGCCGGTGGCCGAGGCGGCCTTGCGGGCCGGCGCGCCGCTGTCGCCGGCCAACCTGACCCGCGCCCAGGTTCGCGCCATCGCCAGGGGCGAGGACAGCTCCCCCCTGCCCGCCCTGCCGGCCGACCAGATCGCCCTGATGGAAAACGAGATCAAGACCGGCCATTGCGGCATGCTGCCCGACAAGGCGGTGGCCGGCATGGTGCGGGTGCAGCGCAGCCGCGACGCCGTCATGGCCCAGGCCCTGTCGCGCGGATTGGACGGCACCGACGGCGCGGTGCTGATCGCCGGGGCCGGCCATGTGCGCACCGATCACGGCGTTCCGGCGGTGCTGGCCGCCGACCGCCCCCAGGCCAAAATCTTCGCCCTGGCCTTCCTGGAGGCCAAGCAGGACGAAACCGATCCGGCCGCCTATGGCCGCCTGTTCGACAGCCCGTCCCTGCCGTTCGACGCGGTATGGTTCACCCCGCGCGCCGAGCGCGAGGACCAGTGCGAGGCATTCCGCCGTCACATGGAACAGAAGAAATAGGCGCGCCGGCGGGGACGCGCCGGCCCCGGTGGGGGCCGGCGGGCGCTACAATCCCTTTTCGAAATCCACCGGCGAGCGCAGATAGGCGCCGAACACGTCGGGCAGGCGCCGCTTGAGGTCCTCGTGCGGATCGGACGGGTCCAGCGGCGTGCGCTGGGTCTTCTCGCAGAACATCTTGATCAGCTTCTTGTTGCCGGGCGGGCCGAAGATCTGGGCGAACTTGTCCTCGCCCAGCTTGTCCACCGCGACGCCCAGGAAGATGGGAATCTGGTGGAACTGCAGATAGTGCACGAGCTGATTGATGGTCTCGCCCGAGATCATGTGCAGCCAGCCGGCCATGTTCTCCAGGTCCTTGGCGTTCTGGACCTCCATGGCCTCCAGGCGGTCACAGTCCACGCACATTTCCCAGAACTTGTCGCCCATCTTCTCGTAGACGGCGCCGTGCAGGAACTCGTAGCGCTCCTTGCCCAGGAAGGCCACGCCCTTGGCCGCCAGCGGCTGGGTATCCAGCATCTCGCGCATCATCTCGTCGGTCAGGATCTTGCGCGCCTGTTCCATGGAATGGCGGCCGATATCGGCCAGCGCGGCGATGCCCTCGGGCGTGCGGAGCGTGGTGACGCCCTTGCCCAGCTCGTTGATCAGCTTGATGGGGATTTCCGCGAAATACGGGATCAGCGGCACCTGCCAGTCGAAATCCAGGTGATCCTTGATGGCGGCATAGAAGCGGTCGCCCTGGGTGGGCGTCGGCTTGGGCTGTTCCGCCTCGCTCCACTTGCCGCGCACCAGATCGCTCAGCTTGTCCAGCAGCGACTTGGTCTGCGGGCTGTGCATCACCTTGGACGGCGGCTTGGCGGCGGTGCCCCAGCGCTGGTCGGCATAGGCCTTGGTGCCCGAGCGCACCACCATGCCGATGATCTGGTTCAGCGTGCGGTCGCAGCGCAGGGGCGTGTCGTCGCCCTCGACCGGATTGCCGGCCGCATCGACCAACAGGTCCAGGAACTTCTCGCGCCTGGTGGTGACCAGTTGCAGGCAGGCGTACAGCAGGTCGGGCGTCGCCAGCACCGTGCCATAGGGATCGTCATAGGATTTGAGCGCCGGAATCAGCTCCAGCACCCGTTCGGTGACGGGTCCCTTGATGGTACGGATGATTTCCTTGCGATTCTGCGCGTCCTTGTCGCCCGCCTTGACGGCGGGCTTGCCCTTGTCGGACATCCCTGATCCCATCCCCTGCGTCCGGCGTTCCGGACTATTCGTTCAACATGGTGGCCGGCAACTGATTCATCTTGGCCAGCAGGTATTCCAGGTCGTCGGTCTCGAACTCGACGCCCAGGTCCCCGTACTGGGTCAAGATGCGCTCGATCATGCGGCGCGAGAACCGCTCGCGGTCGTTCGGGCCGCCGTCATATTCCATTTCGTAGGAAACGTCGATGGCGGCGCGCATGGCGGCAAAGAACGCCTTGGGCAGCCCCGCCTTGTCGAACAGCGCCTCGAAGCCGCGCTTGCCGGCGTCGTGGATCAGGGTACGGGCGTTCTCCAGCTTGATGCGGGCCAGCTTGGCCAGCGCCGTCTCGAAGAAGGTGGTGTCGCCCATGCACACGGCGCGCAGGATGATGGACGGCGTCAGGCGGTTGTTGCGGTACAGGTGATCGACCAGCTTGGCGACGTCGGTGTCGCTGTCAGCCAGCCCCAGCACGGCCAGCTCGCGCGCCTGCAGCAGCAGGTTGGCGACGGTTTCGGGCGACAGGTCCTGGCGGGCGGCCAGGGCGACGCGCAGGTTCTCCGACACCTTGGCCATCAGGCGCTCGGCCACCGTCACCGGCAGCGAGGCGCGCTCCACCAGTGGCTTGCCCACCGCCTCGGACGCGCCGAACTCGTCCACCACGCGCTGCAGCGTGGCTTCGGTCAGTTCGGCCCCTTCGTTCGAGACCAGGGTGGCGACCACGGTTTCGTTGTGGCTGTCCACCAGCGCCTCGGCCACGCCGGACGACACGTGGGCGCGGCTGGCGACCGCCACCTGCTTTTCCGGCGACTGCGCCTTGACGATCTCGATCAGGTCCTCGTCGGTCAGCACCTCCGAGAATTGCAGCATGGGCAGCGCCACGGCGTCCACGTCGCGCGCCAAGGACAGCGCCACGTCATGGGGGACCAGCGGGTTTTCCTTCAACTGACGGGACAGCGCCTCGCGCACGCGCACTTCGGCGTCCTTGACCATCAGGCGGAAAATGTCCTCGGCCAGCTTGCGCTGGGCCGAACTCAGGGCCGGATGCTGCCCTGCGATCTTGCCGGCGATTTCCGCCCGGGTGTCCGCCGATGGATTGGCGAGCAGGCGGGCGACGTCTTCCTCTCTCAGCTTTTGGTCCACTTCCGCTTTCTTTCGGCTTGCGGTTTGCGGGTTGCCCCTTGGCGGCCGCTTTGACTATACAGCCGTTCCTCGGGCGTGAACAGCTATGCGCAGACCTGATCCACCCATTGCCCCAGGACCGCGCGGCCGCGCGTCCCCACCAGCGGGGCGTGGCGGGCGGTCTCGGCGCGCAATTGCGGCAGGTCGAGGCCGGGAATGCTTGCGATTTCGTCCACGTTGCCGACGAACCAGCGTTCCAGGCCGCGCGCCGTCACCTCGGCATGGAATTGCAGGCCCAGCGCCCGCTGGCCCCAGGCAAAGGCCTGATTGGCGGTCTGCGGGGTCGAGGCCAGCCGCTCGGCCCCATGCGGCAGATCGAAAGTGTCACCGTGCCAGTGCAGCACGGCCGCGTCGCCAAGCCCGCCCAGCGCCGAGTTCTCCCCGGCCTCGGTCAGCGACAGCGCCGACCAGCCCAGTTCCTTGCCGTTGGGATTGCGATAAACCCGGGCGCCAAGGGCGCGGGCCATGATCTGGGCGCCCAGGCACAGACCCAGGATGGGGCGGTCGGCCTCGAGCCGCCGTTCCACCAGTTTCAGTTCGGGGATCAGGAAGGGAAACAACGCCTCGTCATAGGCGCCGATCGGCCCGCCCAGCACCACAAGCAGATCGGGGGCCAGCGCGTCCACCGCGGCGATGTCGTCGGTGGGGGCATCCACATAGCGGCACTGGAAACCGCGTTCGCCCAGGACGCCTTCCAGCAGGTCCAGATCCTCGAACGCCACGTGCCGAATGGCCACACAGGTCTTCATCCTGCCCCCCATATGAAAGCGGCCCCTGGGTTCAGGGGCCGCCATCGCCGGAGGATCAGTCCGCCGACGCCAGGTTGCCCGCCGCCACCCGTCCGCGGTCGCGGACCAGTTCGTAGCGGACCTTTTGCCCTTCATCCAGCTTTTCCAGCCCGGCACGCTGCACCGCGGTCACATGCACGAACACGTCGTTGCCGCCGCCCTCGGGCTGGATGAAGCCATAACCCTTGGTCGCATTGAACCATTTTACGATACCGACCGCCATGCCAATCTCCTGCACGTCCAGTGAGAGGATCAGCCGGCCCGCCCCAGCGGAACGAACCGGTGATTGCGGCACGACACGTGGTTGCGGGCACTGGGCGGATCAAGCCACCTTGCCCATCAGGCCAAGGGGAAAACGCGGGTGGGCACGCGATTGGGGGAATGGGGTCACAGCCCCAGATAGGCCGCCTTCACCCGGTCGTCGGCCAGCAGCTCGGCGCCGGTTCCGTGGATCACCACCGCGCCGGTTTCCAGCACATAGCCGCGGTCGGCGATCGCCAGGGCGGCGGTGGCGTTCTGCTCCACCAGGAAGATGGTGGTGCCCTGGGCCTTGAGGTCCTGCACCGCCCGGAAGATTTCGGCCACCAGCAGGGGCGCCAGCCCCATGGAGGGTTCGTCCAGCAACAGCAGGCGCGGATGGCTCATCAGGGCGCGGGCGATGGCCAGCATCTGCTGCTGCCCGCCCGAAAGGGTGCCGGCCGCCTGGCCGCGCTTGTCCCGCAGGATGGGAAACAGGGCGTACATGCGGTCCAGATCGGCGGCCACGTCGCCACCCCGGCGGCGATAGGACCCCAACAGCAGGTTGTCCTCGACCGACAGCGGGCCGAACACCTGCCGCCCCTCGGGCACCTGGGCGATGCCGGTGGCGACGCGGCGTTGGGCCGACAGCCGGGTGATGTCGGAGCCGTCGAAGCGGATGGTGCCGCCGGTCAGTGGCTGCACGCCCGAAAGGCAGCGCAACAAGGTGGTCTTGCCCGCGCCATTGGCGCCGACCAGCGCCACCAGTTCGCCCTCGGCCACCGCAAGGTCGATGCCCTTGAGCGCCAGGATGCGGCCGTAATGGCTGGAGACGTCGCGGATTTCCAGAAGCATCAGGCCTGCGCTCCCAAATAGGCGGCGATCACGTCGGGGTTGGCGCGCACCTCGGCCGGCGTCCCCTCGGCCAGCTTGCGGCCGTAATTCAGCACCAGGATGTGATCGGAAATGCCCATCACCATGCGCATGTCATGCTCGACCAGCACCACGGTGACGCCGCTGGCCGCCACCTTCTTGATCACCTCGTCGATCTCGCGGCTTTCGGAATCGTTGAGGCCGGCGGCGGGTTCGTCCAGCAGCAGCAGGCGGGGCCGCGCGGCCAGTGCGCGGGCGATTTCCAGACGCTTGAGGGCACCATAGGGCATCGACGCGGCGTCGGCGTGGACGTAGCGCGCCAGCCCGACGAATTCGAGCAGCTCGACCGCATGGGCGCGGCAGGCGCGGTCGCCCCGCACCACCGACGGCAGGCGCAGCAGCGAGGGTATGAAACCGCGCCGCAGATGCAGGTGATGGCCCACCATCACGTTTTCCACCGCACTCATGTTGAAGAACACTTGCAGGTTCTGGAACGTGCGGCTCATGCCCAGCCGGGCCAGTTCGCTGGGGCGGCGGCCGGCAATGTCGCGCCCCTCAAGGGTGATGCGGCCCCGGCTGGGGGTGTAGATGCCGGTGATCAGGTTGAACAGCGTGGTCTTGCCCGCGCCGTTGGGACCGATGATGGAATGGATGGTGCCGGGGTTGATGGAAAAGCTCAGCTCCTCGACGGCGTGCACGCCGCCGAATTCCTTGGACAGGTCCGCGACCGAAAGCAGGGTCATGGCGCCGTCCTCCGCCGGCTCCACAGCAGCCGCGCCGAAGGCAGCAGCCCCTTGGGCATGAAGATCATGGTACCCATCATGATGCCGCCCAGCACCATGGCCTCGTAATCCTCGAACGTTGCCAGGAATTGCGGCAGCAGCGTCAGGATGACCGCCCCCAGCACCGCCCCGAAGGTGGAGGCCATGCCGCCCAGAACCACCATGGTGACCAGCTCGATGGAGCGGAAGAAGCTGCCGATATCGGGGGTGATGAAGCCGTTCTTGTGGGCGAACAGCGATCCCACCAGGCTGGCGAACACCGCCGAGACCACGAACACCAGCACCTTGTAGCGGGTGGTGTCCACGCCCACCACCTCGGCCCCCACCTCGGAGCCGTGAACGGCGCGCAGCGCCCGCCCCACCGGCGAGTCCACCAGATTGAGCGACAGCCACACCGCCACCACCAGCAGGCCGGCGGCCAGCCAATACCACGCCTTGTCGCCCATGATGGCGAAGCCGGCCACCGAGAAGGGATCGACGCCCATGCCGTCGGGACCGCCGGTCAGCGCCGATTCGGTCTTCAGCACGATATGGATGATGATGCCGATGCCCAGCGTCGCCATGGCCAGGTAATGGCCCTTGAGCTTGAGGATGGGTCGGCCCACCACGAAGGCCAGCCCGCCCACCCCGGCGGCCGAGGCCAGCATGGCCGCCAGCGGCGCAAGGCCGTAGCGCGAGGTGAGGATGGCCGAGCCGTAGGCCCCCAACGCGAAGAAACCGGCATGGCCCAGGCTGATCTGGCCGCCATAGCCGATCAACAGGTTGAGGCCGACACAGACGACGGCATTGAACAGGGCGTTGACCGCCACGTCGTAGAAATAGGCGTTGGGAAAGCTGAGCGGCGCCAGCGTCACCAGCAGGACCAACGCGCCCAGGCCGCCGGTGCGGGGGGATTTCCACATGATGGCTGTCAGACCCGGTCGGTGCCCTTCTTGCCGAACAGACCGCTCGGCATGAAGAACAGCACGAAAAGAATGATCACGAAGGCGATGGCGTCCTTGTAGGCCGAGGACAGATAGCCCGAGGCCAGCGCCTCGGCCACGCCCACCAGAAGGCCGCCGACGATGGCGCCGCCGCCCGAGCCCAAGCCCCCCAGCACGGCCGCCGAGAAGCCCTTGAGGCCCAGCATGATGCCGGCTTCGTAATTGGTGAAGGTGATGGGCGTCATGACGATGCCGCCCACCGCGCCCAGAAGCGCCGACAGCGCGAAGGCGACCATCAGCACCATCTTGACCGGAATGCCCATCAACTGCGCGGCAAGGCGGTTGTACGAGGTGGCCAGCATGGCCTTGCCGAACAGGGTGCGGTTGAAGAACCACCACAGCGCCGCGATGACCGCCATGGCGACGCCCACCACCCACAGGCTTTGCGGCATCAGGGTGGCGCCCGCCAGTTTCAGCGGGGTGTCGCCGGAAAAGGCCGGCAGGGCATGGAATTCCTTGTCCCACACCACCTGGGCGGCGCCGCGCAGGAAGATCGAGGCGCCGATGGTGATGATGATGATGGCGGTGACGTCGGCGTTGCGGGCCGGCTCGACCGCGAATTTCTCCAGCGCCACGCCCACCGCCATGGTCGCCACCACCGCCAGGGCGGCAGCCAGCGGCAGCGGCATGCCGGCGGCCACCAGCGTGGCGGTGGACATGCCGCCGATCATGATGAATTCGCCCTGGGCGAAATTGATCACGTGGCTGGCGTTGTAGATGATGGCGAAGCCCAGTCCGGCCAGCGCATAGATCGCCCCCGAGGTCAGGCCGGAAAACAGGTATTGCAGGAATTCCGCGAACATTTTCCCCTCAGCGCTCCGCCCCGCACGGGGGCGTCCGTCCCTACTCGCTCGTCGTGCGCGGCGGTGATCCGCGCATCCGCCGGGCGCGCCCCCCCAAGGCGACGCCCGTGCGGATGGCCGGGTCCGCCCCGGCCATGACGCACCGCAATCCGTGGCGTCAGTCCGCCAGCACCCAATCGCCCTTGCGAATTTCCACCATGTGGAAGGCCGCCGGGCTCAGCCCCATGTGGTCGGTGGGCGACATGGTGACCACGCCGCCGGTGCCCACATAGCCCGCGGTTTTCTCCAGCTCGTCGCGCACCTTGGCCTTGTCCGTGCCGCCGGCGCGGCCGATGGCGGCGGCCGCCATCTGCAAGGCGTCATAGGCATGGCCGGCGAAGGTGGAAACCTCGGCCTTGAACGCCGCCTCGTACTCGCGCTTGAAGGCGCTGACCACCGGCTTCTGCGGGTCGGTCGCCGGCAACTGGTCGACCACCACCAGGCCGGCGGCCGGCAGGCGCACGCCCTCGGCCGCATCGCCGGCCAGACGGATGAATTCCTTGGAGGCCACGCCGTGCGACTGCCACAGCGGCACGGCGATGCCCAACTGCTTGTAGTTCTTGGTGACGATGGCCGGACCCTGGCCGAAACCGAAATTGAAGATCGCCTGGACGCCGGGGACGTTCTTGGCCTTGGTCAATTGCGCGGTGACGTCGGGGTCCTTGGGCGAATAGACCTCGTCGGCGACAATGTCGATCCCGTAATTGGCGGCCACCTTCAGCGCCTGGTCACGGCCCGACTTGCCGAAGCCGGCATCCTCGGACACCAGGGCGACCTTGCTGATGCCGCGCTTCTTCATGTCGGCGAACACCTTTTCCGCCGCCATGCGATCGGTGTGGGGGGTCTTGAACACCCACTTCTTCACCGGCTCGATGATGTCGATGCCGCCGGCCAGCGACAGAAAGGGAATCCCGGCCGGCTCGATCACCTTGATGGCGGCCATGGAGGTGCCGGTGGTGGTGCCGCCGATCAGCAGATCGACCCCGTCGTTCTGGATCAGCCGCTTGGCGAAGGTCGCCGCCTTGTCTGGCGCGCCGGCATCGTCATAGACCACCAGTTCGACCTTGCGCCCGCCGATGCCGCCATCCCTGTTCAGGCGATCGACATACATCTCGAGCGTCTTCTTTTCCGGCTCCCCCAGGAACGACGCCGGTCCGGTGACCGACAGGAAAGCACCCATCTTGACGACGCCCTCGGCCGCCAAGGCGCCCCCGCCACCAACCGCGGACACCACGACGGCAGCGGCAGCCACCCCCATCTTCACGAGGCCACGCATGGATATCATCCCTCCCTTTTCGCGGCAGCATCTCCTGCGCCACTCGCCCGGGCACTGTATGACCAGGGCGGGACAAGGGCAAGAATTCCGCAACAAACATGTGGGTAAAACCAACTCGCGCCGCCGAATTCGAAACCGCTAATCCGCAGTTTCCACCAAGAAAGATTGCGCACAGGTTGCATTTTGGTTACGCTGGCCGATCGGGCGCCGAATCTCGGGGAGGGGATATGGGCGGCGAAGATTCTTCGGTCGTTGAAAAGCTGAAGGCGCAACGGGACCGCTTCATCGCGTTCGCGTTCGCCGGGGCCGATTTGTTGCTGGAAGTGGGCAACGACGACGTCATCGCCTATTCGGCGGGCGCCGGCGAGGCGCTGTACGGCATGTCCGACAGCGACCTGACCGCCAGAAAGCTAGCGGATTTCATCCACGCCAAGGACCGCAAGCGGTTCGAGGATGCCATCCTCAAGCTCAAGAACACCGGCCGCCTGGACCATACCGCCATCACCATGGTGGGCGCGTCGGGCGCGGTGTCCAAGCTGCGCATGGCCGGCATCCGGCTGCCGCAATTCCCCGAAACCTATCACCTGGTCCTGTCGCACATTCCCCAGGTCGCGGCCACCATCCCCGACCGCATGATCGGCGATGTGGACCACAAGGCCCGCTTCATCGAGATGGTGCAGCAGCGGCTGAACGAAGGAAACCGCCAGGGCAAGGATTACACCCTGACGCTGGTGGACTTTTCCAAGAACGACTTCAGCCGCATGGAGCAGGCCACCAGCCAGAGCTTCCTGGCCACGGTGATGGACACGCTCGAGGAATATTCGGTGCGCGGCGCCTCGGCCGGGCCGCTGTCGCAGCACGCCTTCGGCCTGGTGCACGACGACAAGGTGCCCGCCAGCGTGGTGCATCAGCGCCTGAATGCCCTGGCCGAGCGCTTCACCGGCAAGGTCGGCGCCGGCACCAGCATGAAGGTCCATTCCGCCACGCTGGACATGGACGACAGCGCGCTGTCCGACGACGACATCGAGAAGGCGATGACCTACATCGTCAACGGGTTCGTGCGCGACAGCGCCCGCTTTGCCATGAAATCGCTGGCCGAAGGGGCCCGCCTTGCGGTGCAGGACACCCTGGTGCGGGTCAAGAACTTCCGCGCCATGGTGCGCGGCGGCGAAAAGCTGGCGTTCCTGTACCAGCCGGTGGTCAACCTGCGGACCGGGGCGGTGCTGAAATACGAGGCGTTCAGCCGCATCACCCATAACGGCAACTTCTTCCAGCCGTCGCAGATCATCCCCTTCGCCACCGAGGTGGGACTGATCGGCGAGTTCGACGTGATCGCGGTGACGAAGGCGCTCAACCTGCTGCGCAGCCCCGGCGAGGTGTCCACCCTGGCCACCATCGCCGTCAACGTGTCGGGCCATTCGCTGGGCAACCCGGCCTTTTACCAGTCGCTGTTCAAGGTGCTGGAGCAGAACCGCCAGGTGCTGGGCCGCCTGGTGATCGAAGTGACCGATGCCGCCGAAATCTACAATCTGGACGAGGCGCGGCGCCTGCTCAGCCGCATCCGGCGGCTGGGCGCGCGCATCTCGCTCGACGATTTCGGCTCCGGCGGGGCGGCCTTCGACCTGCTGCGCTTCCTGCCGGTGGATTTCGTCAAGATCGACTCGTCCATCGTCCAGGATGCCCATGAGCCGCGCGGCCGCTCGGTGCTCAAGGCCATCACCGCGCTCTGTCACGACCTGGGCATCATCACCGTAGGGGAATGCGTGGAAGACACCGGCATGCTGAAAATCCTGCGCGAGGTCAATATCGACTACGCTCAAGGCTACTACTTTTCCCAACCCACGGTAGATGCCGCCAAACGCATTAAGTATTTCACCGAACACGTCAAGATTGCGGGAACGGCGGAACCTGGACTTTCAGTTGTCGGTAGTTGAATTGCACACAGGGACTTAAACCTTTGGGCTAGGGTTTAAACCCGATTCCTTGCCTTCGGGTCTATTCCAGGCTGGCTGCCGCACCACTTAATATCCACACACTAATTCGTGCGTCCCCTGCCCTGGCAGCCGCATTCCCTGGGCCAGGCCTGTCCGCAGGTCACAACACAACGTTCGCCGTGGAAATACGTCCCATCAAATGGCTGGCCCTGGGCCTGTTCCTTGCCCTTTCGGCCAGCATCGGGCTGGTGGCCCTGGGCCGCACCGAACGCATGGCCGAGGCCTCGGACGAACTGCGCGACCAGCCCTTCCTGCTGGCCGACGCCCTGCTGCGGGCGCACCGGCACATCCACGATCTGCAAATCCGCCTGCGCGACATGATCCTGGTGCAGGACATGGACGGCGTCCTGTCCGTGCAGATGCGCACCACCGCCGAGGATGCCGCCCTGGCCGAGGCGCTGGATCTGGTGGTCGCCCGCCACCGCAGCGACGAAAAGGTGCTGACGGAGTTGATCCGCACCCTGAGCCTGTGGCGCGAGACCCGCGAACGGGTCGCCGAATTGCTGCTGGACGGCCGCTGGCAGGATGCCAGCTTCCTGCTCAATAGCGAGGGGGAAGACCGCTACCGCGCCCTGCGTCAGGCGCTGGACTCCGCCATGACCGCCGAGCGCGCCAACGCCCTCCGCCTGCGCCAGGAGGCGGAAAGGTCCCGCGATGCGGTTCAGCAGGTGATGGTGGCGCTGGCGGTGCTGGCGGGCGGCGCGCTGACCGCCACCGCGCTGGGGCTGTTCAGCCTGTTGGGAACCTACCGGCCGCTGCGCCGCCTGCGCGCCAGCCTGCTGGCGCTGGCCGACGGCGACACCGGCGCCCCCATTCCCTATCAGGACGCCACCTCGGCCATCGGCGCCCTGGCCCGCGCGGTCGCCTGTTTCCGCCAAAGCGTAATCGAGCGCGACAGCGCCCTTGGCGCCCTGCGCCTGTCCGAGGAAAAGCTGCGGCTGGCGGTCGAGGAGGCGGACAACGCCAACGCCGCCAAAAGCCGCTTTCTGGCCGCCGCCAGCCACGATTTGCGCCAGCCCCTGCAGGCCCTGCGGCTATATCTGGACACCCTGGAGCGCCGCATCGACGACCGCCTGGACCGCCGCATCCTGGGCGGTGCGCTTTCGGCGCTGAGCGCGGGCGAGGAATTGCTGCGCAATTATCTGGACGTGTCGGTGCTGGAAGCGGGCATCGTGCGGCCCGCGATGGCCGACGTCGCGGTGGGCGGATTGCTGGCCGATCTGGCCGCCGAATGCGGAATCATGGCCGAGGCCAAGGGGCTGGACCTGCGGGTGGTTCCCTGCGGCGCGGTGATCCGCAGCGATGCCGCATTGCTTGGGCGGCTGTTGCGCAACCTGCTGTCCAATGCCGTGCGCTACACCGCCTCGGGGCGCGTGCTGCTGGGCTGTCGCCGCCGGGGCGGCTTCCTGCGCATCGAGGTGTGGGACACCGGCATCGGCATCGCCCCCGAACAACTGGACGCGGTGTTCGAGGATTTCTATCAGGTGGGCAATCCCGAGCGCGACCGCACCAAGGGCTTCGGCCTGGGCCTGTCGGTGGTGAACCGCGCCGCCCGCCTGCTGGGCCACCCGGTCGAGGTGTCGTCCAGGCCGGGCCGGGGGTCGGTGTTCACGGTCACGGTGCCGCTGGTGGAGCATCGCCCCAGCCCCGAAGGAACCCGGGCCGCCGCCTAGGCAAAGCGGATCGCCACGATTATAACAGGGGCCATGAGCACGAACACCCCCGCCCCTTCGCCGCTGGAAGCCCGCATCGAACACGGCCGTCTGGCCGAGCAGGTCGCCCGTTGGGACCGTCTGTACCACACCGAGGACGCGCCCGAGGTGGACGACGCCACCTACGACGCGGCCAAGCGCCGGCTGCTGGAGATCGAGGCCGCCTATCCCGAACTGGCGGCTGCCAGCCCCACCGCGCGGGTCGGCGCTGCCGTGGCCGAGGGGTTCGGCAAGGTGCGCCATGCGGTGCCCATGCTGTCCTTGGACAATGCCTTCAGCGACGACGACGTGCGCGAGTTCGAGGGACGCATCCGCCGGTTCCTGGCGCTGGCCCCCGACCAGCCCATCGACTTCGTGGCTGAACCCAAGATCGACGGCCTGTCCATCAGCCTGCGCTATGAAAACGGCCGTTTCGTCCAGGGCGCCACCCGCGGCGACGGCACCGAGGGCGAGGATGTCACCGCCAACCTGCTGACCCTGTCCACCCTGCCCCGCGTCATCGCGGGGGCGCCGGCGGTGCTGGAGGTGCGGGGCGAGGTCTATATGACCAAGGCCGATTTCCTGGCCCTCAACCAGCGCCAGGAAGCGGCCGGCGACAAGGTCTTCGCCAATCCGCGCAACGCCGCGGCCGGTTCGCTGCGCCAGCTCGACCCCAAGGTGACGGCGACGCGCCCGCTCAGCCTGTTCACCTATGCGCTGGGTGATTCGTCGGACGGCATCGCCGACAGCCACTGGCATTTCCTGGAAAAGCTGACCGCCTGGGGCTTCCCCACCAATCCGCTGGCCACCCGCTGCACGGGGGCCGAGGCGGCGCTGGCCTTCTACGCCGAGATCGGCGCCAAGCGCGCCGCGCTGCCCTATGACATCGACGGCATCGTCTACAAGGTGGACCGTTTCGATTGGCAGCAGCGCCTGGGCTTCGTCAGCCGCAGCCCGCGCTGGGCGGTCGCCCACAAATTCCCCGCCGAGCAGGCCACCACGGTGCTGGAGCGCATCGAGATCCAGGTGGGCCGCACCGGCGCGCTGACCCCGGTGGCGCATCTGACGCCGGTCAATGTGGGCGGCGTGGTGGTGTCGCGCGCGACACTTCACAACG